>NZ_NTGZ01000232.1 GCF_002551245.1 Streptomyces sp. rh34 | reverse complement strand
CATCAGAGATGTGTATAAGAGACAGGCCCAGGACGGCGCGCCCCTCGGCGAGCAGAGTGCGGCGGACAGCGGCGACCACGGCGTCGCCCTCCTCGTCCGGCAGCGCGTCGGCCACCGCGGGGCGGAACAGTACGGTGCTGATCCCGATATCGCCGGGCCGGCGGCGCAGTGCGGGGCGGGCGTCGACGGCCCGGCCGAACTCGTGGGCCGTACGCACGCAGCGCTCCACCAGTTCGCCGAGTCCCCGGCGTCCGAGCGCCCGGAAGGTGACCGCCATCTTCAGGGCGTCGGGGCGCCGGGTGGTGCGGATCGAGCGGCCCAGCAGGTCCGGGAGTCCGGCCTCGGTGTCGTCGTCGGCGTTCAGGTAGTCGGCGCGCAGGGAGAGCGGCGCGAGCATCCCGGCGTCCGCGACGGCCAGCACTCCGGCGGCGACCGGCTGCCAGCCGAGTTTATGCAGGTCGAACGTTACGGAAGCGGCGCGTTCCAGCCCCGCGAGCAGAGGGGCCAGGCGCTCGCTGAACAGCAGCGGACCACCGTACGCGGCATCGACGTGGAGCTGCGCCGCGTGCCGTTCGGCGATGCGGGCGATCTCCGGGAGCGGGTCGATGCGCCCCTCGTCGGTCGTTCCGGCGGTGGCGACGACCAGGATCGGCGCTCCGGCGAGTGCGGCCAGGGCGCGGTCCAGGGCGGCCGGGTCGATCCGGCCGTCGCGGCAGGCGACGATCGCGGGGGCGGGCAGACCGAGCATCCATGCGGCGCGGTGGACGCTGTGGTGGGCGTTGGCGCCGGTCACCACCCGCAGGGAATGGGGTGTCGCTCCCCGTGCCGCTCGCTCCCTCGCGAGGAGCAGGGCGACCAGGTTGGACTCGGTGCCACCGCTGGTGATGAGCGCGTCGGGGGCCGGGGCCGTCGGGTGGACGAGCCGGGCCAGTGCGGCGGTGGTCAGCTCCTCGATCACCCCGGCGGCGGGCGCCTGGTCCCAGGAGTCCATGGAGGGGTTGAGAGCCGCCCCGGCCAGGTCCGCCGCGACGGCCACGGCGAGCGGCGGGCAGTGCAGATGGGCGACGCAGGCGGGGTCGGCCGGATCGGCGGCTCCCTCCGCGACCGCGCGGACCAGGTCCCCGAGGGCGGCCTCGGGGCCGACGCCCTCCTCCGGCAGGACCGGGGCGCAGAGGGCGCGAGTGCTCACGGCCACGGCCTCGGGCCCTCCGGCGGGCAGCGGCCCGCCCCGGGCGCGGGCGGCGTTCTCCAGCGCGTCCAGGACGATCGCGGTGAGGTCCCGCAGTCTCCCCGGCCCGTGCACACCGCCCGCGACGAGTCCTCCCCGCACGCCCTCCGCGCCGGATGCCGACGGCGTACCGGCGCTCACGCCCCACGCTCCACGCTCCACGAAAGGTTCACCGGGGAGTGGGAGCGGAGCACGCGGCATGGCGAAGCCCTTCGGTCGGAGTGCGCGGCGGGTCGTGCGGAAGCAGGGTCCGCGCGCAGGGCGACACCGGGGCGGAAGATCCACCACCGGACATTTGCTGGTTAGGTTAACCTAACTTCAAGGGGGCGAACGACAGGCGGTCCGCCGGGTCCTGAAGGCTACTTCGCGTGCCAGGCACCGAAGTTGTTGGGTCCCGCCTCCGCTGCCCGGCGCAGCGCGTCCGTCGGGCCCAGCAGATCGTTCGGCAGGTAGCCGGATCGAACCCCGAGTCCCCATCCGTGCACCTGGACGGCGAGGGCGGCCAGGGCGAGGGCATCGAGCGGCAGCAGGGTGCGGGGGGCGGGGCGAGGCCCCACGCTCTCCCGGTAGATGTCGAGCCGGACCGCCAACGCCTCTTCGAATGCCTGCTGTTCGTCGTCGAGGAGCACGCGCAGCAACCGCTGGTCGGGGGTCGGTGTGCCTGCGGCGTCCAGCGCGGCGGCCGCCTGTGCCCGCTCGTCGGCAGCGGGCTTGCGCAGCGGCACGGTGGGCCAGTGGCGGGGCTGATGGCCCTCTGCCCGGGTCAGGTAGCGGCACAGGGCGTCCATCGCGGCGAGGTCCACCGGGTCCGAGGGCGAGGCGAGCGGGGAGTACGGCACCCCCGCGTGGATCTCGACCGCGTAGTCGTTCCGCAGCAGAAGTCCGATCACCCGCTGCCAGTCCCATACGAGACCGCTGACCAGGGAGACCGCGAAGGCGTCGAGCCAGGTCCGGGCCGAGGGTGCCTGCGCTCCCGCGTGGGCGATGGCGGCGCCGAAGGATATGTCCTCGGTGCTGAGTTTCTCGCCGATCAGCGGGAAGGGGATCTCCTGGTCGCCGTCGGGATAGCAGCCGACACTCAACTCCCCCATCCGGCACTCGGCCGCCGTGCGCAGCGCGGAGCGCGCCACCTCGTCGAGCGCGACCCCCCGCCCCGCGCGGGCGGCGACGTGGTCGAGCAGCTCGTCGGCCGTTTCGGCCATGTGCCGGGGGGCCGGGTCGTCGTAACGCATCAGATGCCACCGTCCCGCGGTGCGCCCGGCGATACCCTCCAACGCTTCGTCCAAGCGCCTGGCGTCCACCTCATGGCACGTCACTTCCCGCACGTACGCCGTCCTTTCGTGATCTTCGATCCGGAAAGCGGCACGCTATCAGCGGGCTCGGACATTCCCAGGACCGCACGGGGGCGGCCCGGGGCCTCGGGCCGGCCGCGGTTCTCCGGGCCGCAGTCGGGGTTCCCCGCACAGGTGCCCGGCACAGGTTCTCTGTACGTTCGACTGTTCGTCAGAGGCTCGCTGACCGCCGGTCAGGTCGGTCGGGTCGTCTGGGCGTGACAGTGACACAGATGTAACCGAATGGCGTAGGGACAGCGGAACCACAGAGCGTCACAAGCCGTTCTTCTTCCCACTACACGGCCGCCGACCCGCGGCGAGGCCGACCGAGGAAACGGAAAACGTCAGATGAAGAAGACAGTCGGGTGGGCCCAGGACGGCGACGACTGGACGATCACCGTGAACGGCACGCTGTATCGCGCCGTCGAGCGGCCGACGGACGGCCGGGTGCACGACTACTTGGTTCGGGGCAGCGACCTGACCGCCGAATGCCCCAGTCTGGGGCACGGGCTCGGCGCGATCCGGGCACACGAGTCCCGCGGCTGACGCCGCACAGGTCCGACGACGAGGTGCGGCGGCCGAGGCCGCCCGCGCCTCGACGCGGACCTTTCAGCCGTTCGTACGATCCGCGCCATCCGCACCGCCCACGCGGCCCGTACTGTCCGCGTCGCCCGGCCCTTGGCGCAGCAGATAGGTGTCCATGATCCAGCCGTGCCGTTCGCGGGCCTCCGCGCGCAGCCGGCTGATCCGGCCGGCGACCTCGTCGAGCGGGCCGGATACCAGGATCTCGTCAGGGGTGCCGATGTACGCGCCCCAGTGGATCCACAGGCCCCTGCCCGTCAGGTGGGTGAAGCTCTCGTGGCCGTCGAGCATCACGACGATGTCGCCGTCGTCCTCGGGAAAGCCCTGGGCGAGACGCCTGCCGGGGGTGATGTGGATGGGGCGGCCGACCCGGTTCAGGGTGACGCGGTGGCGTGCGGCGAGGGCGGAGACGCTACTGATGCCGGGAATCACCTCATGGCCGAATTCCACCGTGCCCCGGCCCAGAATGTCGTCGAGGATCGCGAGGGTGCTGTCGTACAGGGACGGGTCGCCCCACACCAGGAAGGCTCCGCACTGTCCCGGCGCGAGTTCGTCGGTGATCAGGCGTTCGCAGATGTGGGCGCGGCGAAGACGCCAGTCGTGCACCGCCGAGGTGTAACGCCCTCCGTCCTGCTGGGTCCGGTCCCGCCAGGGGTCCTCGGCCTCGACGACGCGGTAGGGGCCGGTGAGGTGTTCGTCGAGGATGTCCCGCCGCAGCCGGGTCAGGGACTCCTTCTCCTTGCCCTTGCCGACCACGAAGAAGACATCGGCCCGGCGCATGGCCTTCACCGCGGCGAGGGTCAGGTGGTCGGGGTCGCCGGCGCCCATGCCGATGACGAGGATGTGGCGGGGTGCGTCGCTCATGTCGGCCGATCATGCCAGGAGCGGGACGAGGTGGACCTGCCAGGACGTCCAGCCAGGTGTTCGCGGGCGGAGCGGTGGCGCGGTGAGGAACTGCGTGCGGACCCCGGCCGCCGACGGCGCCCCACCGGCCCCGCGTCACCGGATCAGGGGACGGGGGCGGACAGAAGGGTGCCGTCCTCGAAGGTCAGGTAGATGGCGCCGCCGGACACCAGGACACTGGACGGCCGCATCAAGGCAGCGTCGACGGCCTCACCCTCCCGAGGCCAGCCGCGGAGCGTGGACCGGCTCGCCACGGCCGTGCCGTGCTCCAGGTCGAATCCCCGCAGCTCGCCGGCCCCGATCACCAGGACCCGGTCACCGGCCACGATGACGGAGTCCTCGCCGTTCCAGGTCAGCGACCACTGCTCGCGCCAGGTCCGCGGGTCGAGGGCGCTGAGGTGCGCCGAGCCCTTCGCCCTGTCACTGCCTCGCACGAATACCACCTTTTCGTGCCGTGCGCCGTGCAGCATGTCAACACGCGTGTCGCTGACCTTCCTGAGCGTTCGGGTCTCCCGCACCGCGTCCAGACAAGCGACGTACGGGTCGCCCCGCCTCGGACCGGGACAGTGGTCGGAGATCCTGTCCAGATCCTTGCCGGTCTTCGGGTCCAGGGTGCGGGTGTCCCCACCGGTCACCCAGAGACGGTCGCCCGCGATGTCCAACGACTGGGCCCGCGCGGAGGGCATCGCGCGTTCCCACTGCTTCTCGCGGTCCTTGACGGAATACGCGCGGAGGAACACGTCCCCGGCCTCGGCCGGCCCGCCCTCCGCGACATAGGAGACGAAGAGCTGTCCTTCGTGGACCCGGGCAGCGGCCGACAGGTACCCCTTGCGGCCCGGCAGTCCCGCCACCCGCTTTCCATCGCCGAGATCGAGCACGTCGACACCGGTACCGTCGGTCGAGGTGGTGTAGACGTGCCGGGTGTCCAGTTCGGCGTAGGGCAGTGATGTGATGTCCTCTCCGCCGCTGCCGGCGGGATAGCGCCACGCAAATGTGCCGTCGGCCGCGTTCCTCGCCTCCAGGTGCCCCCGCCTCCGGTCCTGGTCCCACCGGACGCAGACGAGCACGGTGCCGCTGAGCGAACAGTTCGACGCGCCGCCCTTTCCCTCGACGGACGTGATCCACGGCTGCCAGCCTTCGGGCTGCAGCGTGCGGTCCAGCGCGTCCGGTCCGAAGTCACCCGTCGCGTCGGCGGCCACGGGGGCGGTGCGAACGGCGGCGGAGCCGGGGCTCTTCGTGCTCTTCGGGGACCCGCCCGGGTTCCCCGAGGACGCCTCACCCTCGGCCGGGCCGTTCTCTTCGCCCGGCAGGTTCAGCAGGACGACCGCGAGCGTGCCGACGAGGAGAGCGGCGCCGGCGCCGAGGGACCGGCGCAGCCGGCTTCCCGCCCGTTTCGGGGTCGGCGCCGAGGACTGCGGGGGAACCGGGGGTGTCGGGACGCCGGGGCCCGGCGGGGTGGCGGCGGGTGCCTTCTGGGGGGCCGGGGGTGCGAGGAGCGCTCGGCCCACGGCCGTCTCGTACGCGCGGATCTCGCCGCGCACACCGTCCGGCCAGGGGAAGGGCTCCCGGCGGGGCGCCTGCACGGCTCCCGGGCGGGCCGATGCGGCCTCCGGGTCCAGGGTGCGGATCAGGTCGTCCGTCGTCGGGCGGCGGCCGGGTTCCTGCCGCAGACAGTCGGCCACGACGTCCCGCAACTCCGTCGGGACCTGGGAGAGTTCAGCCTCGCCCTGCACGATGCGGTGCACGGTCGCGGCGAGTTCGCTGTCCTCGAACGGCCCGTGTCCCGTGGCGGCGAAGCAGAGGACGGCACCGAGGCAGAACACGTCGGACGCGGAGGTCACCGACCGGCCGCCGTCGATGTGCTCGGGGGACATGAAGCCCGGCGAGCCGACCATGATGCCGGTCGCGGTCAGCGCCGTCGCGTCGTAGGCCTGGGCGATGCCGAAGTCGATGAGCCGTGGGCCCCGGGCGCCGAGGACCACGTTGGCCGGTTTCAGGTCCCGGTGCACCAGTCGCGCCCCGTGCACGGCGGCCAGACCCCGCGCGAGGTCAGCGCCGAGTCGGCGCACCACGTCGACGGGCAGCGGGCCGTGCCGGGCCACCGCGTCGGCGAGCGAGGGCCCGGCGACGTACTGGGTGGCCAGCCAGGGTCGTTCCGCTTCCGGTTCGGCGCCGACGAGCGCGGAGACATACGGGCCGCGTACGGCACGCGCCGCCTCCGCCTCGCGTCGGAACCGGATCCGGAAGTCGCCCTCGAGGTCCAGGTCGCGGCGGACGGTCTTCAGTGCGACGAGGTCGTCGGGGCCGCCGTCCGGTGGCAGGGCGAGGTGGACCGTACCCATGCCTCCGGAGCCGAGGCCGGCGAGCAGCCGGTACGGACCCACGTTGTAAGGGGCATCGGCGTCGAGCGGACGCAACACGGCGAAGGGACTCCAAGTCGGTTACCGGGTAAGGGGGTTCGATGGGTCGAGTGGCCGGGGAAGGGTGTCTCAGGCGGGAAGCTTCATGGACCGCACGGTTCCGTCGTGGTAGATCACGAAGAGCGCTCCGCCCAGAGAGATCACTTGCGGCGCCCAGGCCAGGGGCTCGGAGTCGAGGCCGGTCGGGTCTCGATCGCCCGGCCCGCCGTCGATCTCGCGCCAGGCTCGCTCGTCGCCGTCCAACGGCAGTGTGTAGAGGCGGCGGTTGTCGGCGAACACCGCCGTGTCTCCGACGATCACCGGATCCATGGAGGGAAACCCTCCGCCCTCTTCCCCTTCCTTCCGGGGCGGGGCGACCGTGTGGGTCCCGTGCGGAGGGCCGTGGGGTGTGAGCTCGACACGGCCATCAGCGCCGAACCGCAGGCTGTACGTCGTACCGTTCGCGGGAACCGCGCCCTCTGCCCCGTTCCGCTCGACAGCGGTGCGCGGGCCGTCTTCGTCGACCGGCCGCAGAGTCACCGCGTCCAGCGTCACGGTGGTCTCCCCGCCTGCTTCCCCGGCGTTCGCGGGCTTCTCGGTGTCGCAGTAGATGTGGCCGTTGTGGACCAGTACGGCACCGCACAAGCCGTTCCCGGGCACCCCCATGGGAGTCGGCTCCCCGGTCCTCGCGTCGAACGCGGTCATGCCGCCGTCCGTCCGGGTGATGAGCCTGCCCTCCGTGAACGCATCGGCGCCGTACATCCCGGATGCGGCCATCGGCGCGTCATGCGACACCAGGGACCGTTTCCAGAGGTGCTTTCCCGTGCGGACGTCGTAGGCGTAGACGGTCGCACTCGGCCCGAAGCCCAGGGTGAAGAACGCGACCCCATCGCCCAGCAGTGCGTTTCCGACGCTCTCCGCTTCGTGTCCCAGACCCGTGTCGTGCTCCCAACGGACCTCTCCGTCCGCGGCGGACCGGCCACGGACCATGCCGGCCTCGGCGGAGACGACGATGTCGCCCTGAATCAGCGGGGCGCTGCCGTTGCCAGGAATGTGCATACCGCGGTTACCCCTGCCCGGCAGGCCGCCGGGGTCGGGCGACGCCGCGTTCCACAGCGGTTCCCCGTCGGACGCGCGGACCGCCGCGAGGCCTCCGTCCAAGGTGCGGCAGACCAACAACACGCGGTTCAGGGCGCAGTCCCAGGGGCGCACGTCCAGTTTCGCCGACCAGGGCTTCCAGCCGTCCGGACGGATCGTCGAGTCGACGGGGAAGTAGCGGCTGCCGTCGACGCCGTACCGGTTGAGACCGACCCCGGGCGCGATGTCCGCCGACGCGGAGGGCGAGGGGGAGCCCGATGCGGCGCCGGACGCCTTCTTGCCGTCGTCGCCGCCGCCCTCCAGGGCCCGCAGCCCGAAGGCGCCGAGCACACCGGCGGCGAGCGCCGCCGCGATCACGGCGACGACCATGCGCCGGCGCGGACCGGAACGCGGGCCGGCCGGCGGGGTCACCGGAGGCGGCGGAGTGCCGGTGACCGTTTCCGCGCTGTGCACCGGGGGCGCGCCCGGCATCGTGGGGGCCGCGGCGGCGAGCGCGCCCGCCGCCTCCAGCAATCCGGCCAGTTCGGCCTCGTCCGCGGCCACCAACTCCCGTACGCCGGGCGGCCAGAGGCTGCCGTCGTCCGCGGCGTCCGGCAGGTCGGTCACGGTCCGGAAGCGGGCCTCCAGGACGGCGATGTCGGGTCGGGACGAGGGGTCGGGGTGCAGACAGTCCTCGATCAGTCCTCGCACCTGGTCCGGAACGCCCGTCAGATTCACGTCGGCCTGCGAGATCCGGTAGAGCACGGCGGCCAGCGGACCCTCCCCGAACGGAGGCGTGCCGCTCGCCGCGTAACACAGCACCGACGCCAGGCAGAAGATGTCCGACGCGGCCACCACATGCCGTCCTCCCCGCACGTGCTCCGGCGACATGTAGCCCGGGGACCCGACCATCACGCCGGTCGCCGTCATGGTGCCGGCCCCGAAGTCACGGGCGATGCCGAAGTCGATGACCTTGGGTCCTTCGGCGCCGAGCAGGATGCTCGTCGGCTTCAGGTCGCGGTGCTGCACCCGCGCGTGGTGGATGCCGCGCAGCGCCCGTACGAGGCCGAGACCGAGGCGGTGGACCGTTTCGACCGGCAGGGGGCCCGCCGCGCGGACCGCCCGCTCCAGGGTCGGCCCCGCCACGTACTCGGTGGCCAGCCACGGCTCCGCGGCATCCGCGTCCGCGGCGAGCAGCCGGGCCGTGAACCGGCTGTCCACCGAGCGGGCCGTCTCCGTCTCCCGGCGGAAACGGTCGCGCAGCGCCGGGTCGCCGACCAGTTCCGCCCGCACCGTCTTGACGGCCACGAGCTGCGGGCCGGTGTGGGGGCGCCGGGGCCGCGTATCGGCTCCCAGATACACCTCGCCCATGCCGCCCGCGCCGAGACGGGCGAGGGTCCGGTAGGGGCCGATCCGGCGGGGGGAACGGTCCAGGAGCTCACCGAGCATGCTGCCGCGCCCTCCCCCCGCACGTCGTCGGGCACGTGCGGGTGGCGCCCGGGGCATGGGCCGTGGGTGGTGGTGGCGTGGCTCCGACCCGGCGAACCTGCATGTCTCGTCCCCCTGTTGAGATGTCGCTGGTCATCACTGCGTATCGGTGATCACCCTCGCACGCGGGCGCGCCGCAGACCACCCCACGGTTGGGGGCCGAGGGTCGATCCGGTCGCCGAACAGTCCACAGCCGCCCTGACCAGCGCACGGTCCCCGCTCAGGCACGGATCGGCCGAGGCCCGGCAGCGCGGGATGATCCACGCCCCGATGTGCGTTACATCCGGTTGTGTCCGGCTCATTCACCGAGCCGGACCGCGGAACGAAAGCTGGAGGCGGCGCTGTGCACGGTGAGTACAAGGTTCCCGGCGGCAAGCTGGTCGTGGTGGATCTGGAGGTGGAGGGCGGGGCGCTGCGGAACGTCCGTGTCGCGGGGGACTTCTTCCTGGAACCCGACGAGGCGATCCTGGCGATCGACGCGGCCCTGGAGGGCGCCCCGGCCAACACGGACACGGCCGGGCTCGCTGCCCGGATCGAGGCGGCGCTGCCCGACTCCACGGTGATGCTCGGACTGAGCGCGGAGGGGGTCGCCGTCACCGTGCGCAGGGCACTCGCGCAGGCCACGGAGTGGAGCGACTACGACTGGCAGCTGATCCACGAGGCCCCGCAGTCGCCCGCGCTGCACATGGCGCTGGACGAGGTGATCACCGCCGAGGTCGCGGCGGGGCTGCGGCCGCCGACACTGCGGGTCTGGGAGTGGGACTCCCCCGCCGTGATCATCGGCAGCTTCCAGTCGCTGCGCAACGAGGTCGACCCGGCGGGCGTCGAGCGGCACGGGGTGAACGTCGTGCGCCGGATCTCCGGCGGTGGCGCGATGTTCGCCGAGCCGAGCTCCACCATCACCTACTCGCTCGCCGTCCCGCAGTCGCTGGTCTCCGGGCTGTCGTTCGCCGACAGTTACGCCTACCTGGACGACTGGGTCCTGGAAGCCCTCGGCGACATGGGCATCAAAGCCTGGTACCAGCCGCTCAACGACATCGCCACCGAGGTCGGCAAGATCGCCGGAGCCGCGCAGAAGCGGATGGTCGGGCCGGACGGCGGGCCGGGCGCCGTGCTGCACCACGTGACCATGGCGTACGACATCGACGCCGACAAGATGCTGGAGGTGTTGCGGATCGGCAAGGAGAAGATGTCCGACAAGGGCACCCGGTCCGCGAAGAAGCGCGTCGACCCGCTGCGGCGGCAGACCGGGCTCCCCCGCCAGACCGTCATCGAGCGCATGATCGCGTCGTTCCGCAAGCGCCACGGGCTCACGGCGGGAAGCGTGACGGACGCCGAGCTGGCGCGCGCCGAGGAGCTCGTACGCACCAAGTTCGGTACGCCGGAGTGGACGGCCCGGGTGCCGTAGAAGGGTGCCGCGAGGTGCCGGAGAAACGTCCGGCCCGGGTGCGCCCGAGCGGTCAGTCGACGGTCACCACGACGGAGTGCCGGCCGCTCGCGCCGTCGGGGACGGTCCTGGTGCGTTTCTCGGTCTGGAGCTCGCCGGTGCGGTCGGTGGCGCGGACGGTCAGGGTGTGGCCACCGGGGGTCGCCTTCCAGGGGTAGGACCACTGGCGCCAGGTGTCGACGGTGGCCTGCTCGGCGAGCTGTGCCGGCCGCCAGGGCCCGTCGTCCACGCGGATCTCGACCTTCTCGATGCCGCGGTGCTGGGCCCAGGCCACTCCGGCCACCATGACCGTGCCGGCCTCCGGGCGCCCGAAGGGCTTGGGGGTGTCGATCCGGGCCTGGGTCTTGATCGGGGCCTCGCGGGCCCAGTCGCGCTTCACCCAGTACGCGTCGTAGGCGTCGAACGTGGTGAGCTCGATGTCCTCGATCCACTTGCAGGCCGAGACGTACCCGTACAGGCCGGGGACGACCATGCGGACGGGGAATCCGTGGACGAAGGGCAGCGGTTCGCCGTTCATCCCGACCGCGAGCATCGCGTCGCGGCCGTCCATGACGTCCTCGACGGGGGTGCCGAGCGTCATGCCGTCCACGGACCGGGCGACGAGCTGGTCGGCCGGGCCGCGCCGGGACGGCGGCTTCACCCCGGCCTCCCTGAGCAGGTCGGCGAGCCGGACGCCGATCCACCTGGCGTGGCCGACGTAGGGGCCGCCGACCTCGTTGGAGACGCAGGTGAGCGTGATCTCCCGCTCGATCAACGGGCGTTCCAGCAGGTCCTGGTAGGTGAACTCCAGGTCGCGCCGTACGCCCTCGCCGTGGATGCGGAGCCGCCAGGAGTCCGCGTCGACCTTGGGGATCACGAGGGCGGTGTCCACGCGGTAGAACGTGTCGTTCGGGGTGGTGAAGGGGCTGATGCCGCGGGCCCTCACCTGTGCGCCCGCCGGGATCGGTCGCGCGGGTGAGGCCGGCGCCGGCAGCGTCACGGCCTCGCGGGAGGCGACGGCGTTCCGGCTGCTGCGGCCGTTCAGCAT
>NZ_NTGZ01000231.1 GCF_002551245.1 Streptomyces sp. rh34 | reverse complement strand
GGCGGAGGCGGGTGCGGATCGGCGGCCTCGCGCCGGGGACTCCGTACGCGTACGACGGTGAAGTGGCGCACTCCGGAACGGAACTGACGGTCGACAAGCTGCCGGAGGCGCTGACCGTCTACTGCCCGATGCCGGTCTGACCGCAGACCAGCCGTCCCGCATGGCAAGACACGTATCTCACCATCCGACATCACGGCGTACGGTGGTTCTGTCGCCGCGCCCGTCGGCGCGAGGTTTTCGGGAGAGGACGCAACGCCATGCCGAAGGAGACCGCCGTGTACACGCACGGCCACCACGAGTCGGTTCTGCGCTCGCACCGCTGGCGGACCGCCGTCAACTCGGCGGCATACCTCCTCGACGAACTCCGCCCCGGCCTGGCCGTGCTGGACGTCGGCTGCGGCCCCGGAACCATCACCGCCGATCTGGCCGCACTGGTCGCGCCGGGCCGTGTCACCGCGGTGGACACCGCCGACGACATTCTCGGCCAGGCCGCCGCGGTGGCGGCCGAACGAGGCCTGGAGAACGTCGAGTTCGCGGTGGCCGATGTCCACGCCCTGGACTACCCGGACGACTCGTTCGACGTGGTCCACGCCCACCAGGTGCTCCAGCACGTGGGCGACCCGGTCCAGGCGCTGCGCGAGATGCGGCGCGTCTGCCGCCCCGGCGGCGTGGTCGCGGCGCGCGACAGCGACTACGCGGCGATGACCTGGTACCCCCAGACTCCCGGTCTCGGGGAGTGGCAGGAGGTGTACGGCCGGGTGGCCCGCGGCAACGGCGGCGAGCCCGACGCCGGGCGCAGGCTCCTCTCCTGGGCGCGGCGGGCCGGGTTCACCGACATCACCCCCACCGCGGCCGCCTGGTGTTTCGCCACCCCGGAGAGCCGCGCATGGTGGAGCGGCCTGTGGGCGGACCGCACGACGGACTCGGTCTACGCCGAGCTGGCCGTCCGGGGCGGGCACGCGAGCGCGGAGCAGCTCACCGCCATCGCCGGGGCATGGCGCTCCTGGGGCGAGGAGGGTGACGGCTGGTTCATGGTCCCGCACGGCGAGGTGCTCTGCCGGGTGTGAGGGCAGGAGGGACCGGCGGCGCGAGGTGAGGTGATGAGGAGGTCCGGCCCGCCCGGAATCGATCACACCGGCAGCGGCCGCCAACTACCCTCGTACGCATGGAGATCCTCGGAACCACGCTGCGTATCTGCGTCGACGACCTGGAGGCCTCGGTGGCCTTCTACGAGGGGCTGACGGGCACGTCGGCCCTGCGCTTCGAGCGCGGTGGGGTGTCGGTGGCCGCGATCGGCTGCTTTCTGTTGATGAGCGGGCCCGAGTCGGAGCTGGAGGTGCTGCGCAAGGTGGGCGCGACCATCGCCGTCAAGGACGTCGACGAGGCGAGCGCGGCGCTGACCAGGGCGGGTGCGCGGGTCATCGCGGGGCCGGTGCCGACCCCGGCCGGGCGTAACCTCATCGCGCTGCACCCGGACGGCTCGGTCTTCGAGTACGTGGACCGCAACGTCACCGTCTGACCGGCCGCCCGGGGCGCGTTGATCACTCCTGGGGCGGGCGCATGCGGAAGTCATAGGCGTCCGGCAGCGGCTCGTCGCTGACGGACGCCCACAGTTCGCCGAGGATTCCGGCTCCCTCGCGCAGGTCGGCGACCTCGAATCCGGCGTCGAAGATCTCCCGGGCCGCCCCGGTGTCGCCCTCGGCGAGCAGGATCCGGGCGAGGAGCAGCCGGAAGCGTCCACGCTCACGGATCGCCCCCGGCAGCCCGGCCAGCAGTGTCCGGGCCGCCCCTGGCCGTCCGGCGGACAGGTGCGCCTCGACGGTCTCGCGGGCCAGGGCGACGAGGAGGGCGGTGCCCTCCTCCGACGCCGTGAGGTCCCCCGTTCCCGGAGCGTCGAGGTCCGCGAAGGCCTCGGCGTACAGTTCGGCGGCGTGGTCCGGTCTGCCGCTCTCCTCGGCGGCGACGGCGAGGCAGCGCAGCAGCGGCCAGCGCGGCACGGGGCCGCACTCCAGGCCGCGTTCCCAGCTGCGGACGGCCTGGGCCCGGTCGTCCGCGTGCCACTGCGCGATGCCGAGGTGGTATTCGGTGTGCGGGTCGGCGTCGGCGGTCTCCAGCATGTCGCGCCAGGGCGGCGAGACCGGTGTCGGCCCGGGTATGCCGTTCGGGGCCGGCTTCGGCAGGGTGCCGTGCTCCAGCAACTCCCGCCAGGGGGCCTGCTGGGCTCCGAGGGCGCCGGCGGGGAACGGGGTGCCGGGCAGCCGGTGGCCGCCCCGCAGCACCTCCAGCGCACCCCAGCCGGAGCCGACGGCGAGCACCTCGCCCGGTTCGGCGTCGGCGTGCGGCAGCCAGGCCGCGTACGCCTCCTCCACCGCGCCGCGCGGGAGGGCCTCCTCCAGCCGCGCGGCGGCCTCCTCGGTGGCGGCGGCCCAGTCCTGGCCGTGCACGGCGGCCGGGTCGGCGGACAGCGGACCGTAGGACTCCAGCCAGCTGAACGCGGCGCCCGCCTCCAGCGGGACGTGCTCCAGCTGGGTGCGGGCAAGACCGGCCTGGATCTCCGCGTAGCCGCCGCCCCCGGGCCCGTTCAGCCACTCCTGCCAGCGGCGGCCGCCCCTCCCGTGGCCCCAGCGGAACAGCTTGCGGCCGCGCAGCAGGTCGGTGGAGGTCTGGGCGAGCCCGTGGCCGTCCTCGTCGAGCGCGGCGATCCAGCGCCGGGCACCGTCGGGCAGCTCGTAGAAGTGGTCGGCGGGGTACTCGGAGCGCAGCGGATAGGTGTGGTCGAGGCCGCCCGCCTCCGGGACGCCGACCCGGGTGAGGGTGTGGTCGTAGCCGAAGTGCCAGGCCTCGCCGGCCGGGACCAGTACGCGGGTGTCCGGGGTCTCCGGGACGGCGATGTTGGACCACCAGTAGACCGGTGCGGGCAGTTCGTGCGGGTTGCGTATCCGTACGCCGACGTGCAGGAAGTCGGAGCCGTCGGGAAGCCAGAGGTCCACCTGGAAAGGCAGGTCGCGCAGTCGCTCCCATTCCCAGAGCCGGACCATCGTCCCGCCGTCGGGGGCGGGCACGAGCGCGGCGTGGAGGGGCGCGCAGGACAGGGCCGTATGGCCGGTGGCGCCGATGTTCCACTCGATCCCACCGGAGAACCAGGCCCCGTTGAGGGCGAAGGCGGCGGGCTGGAGGACCGGGTTGCGGTGGAGCAGCTCGCGGCCGGTGGGTTTGTGGTGCAGGGAGTGGATCCGGCCGCCGAGGCCGGGCAGCACGGTGACGCGCAGCCGGGTGTTCTCGATGACGACGGCGTCGATGTCGGTGGGGGTGCGCTCACGCCCGTAACCGTCGAGCAGCCGGGCGGGCAGCACGGTGCGCAGCGGCCGGTGGCCCAGTTGCCGGGCCATGTCGTGGGGCAGGTCCGCCCGTTCACGGGGATCGAGCGCGGGCGGCGGGGCGGGCGTCCGCAGCGGCGGGAGCGGGTTCTCCGCCCCGAGCGGCGCTGCGGGCAGGTTCAGTACGGCACGTCGTACGGTCGTGGCCAAGGCACCCTCGTTCCGTCGCGGCGGGCCGCCGCAGGTCCGGGCGCCCCCGGTGACCATGGAACACGCAGGTGGCCGCGGGGACCAGAGCCCCGTCGGTCGGACTTCCCCGCGCCCGGCCCCGCCGCCGCGGTCCGGGGCCCGCAGAAGGGTCGGGGCGGGGCCTTGGTCACTTGCCCTTTCGGCGGAAGAGGTAGCCGCCGCAGCCGAGGCCGATCAGGAACATGGCCAGCAGCGCGAACCACAGGGGCATCGTCACCTCGGGGATCAGCACCCGGATGGTGACCTTGTTCGTGTTCACGCAGATGAACACGATGACGAGCACGACCAGCACGGCGACCACGACGCGCCCCGGAGTGAGCCACCCCGTGCCGCGCCCGCTGCCGCTCGATACGTCCTTGGGGCTCATGGGCAGGCCCTTCCGCTCGCTTCTCGCCGTCCGGCCCGCCGTCGTGCACGCGACCGCCCCCGGGACCCCAGCATGTCGGGCTGCCGGGTCCGGGGGGCGGTGGTGTACGGCCGTTCGGGTGAACGGGGCGGCGGGCGTCAGCCGGCGGGGACCACCGGGAGTTCCAGTACGCCGGTGTCCTCGGGGGCGTGGACGACGGTGACGGGCTTGACGCCCCGGTTGCCGAAGTAGGCGGTGTCGCTGGCGGCGATCACGAACTCCAGGCGGTGCCCCTTCGCGTACCGGTGGACGATGCCGGGCAGCTCCACCGTGAAGGGCCGGGTGACGTCGGGGACCCGGACCGGGGAGACGAGCCGGTTCACCAGCGTACGGCCGCCGTCCGGCGCGACGTCGTAGACCTTGGCGAACAGGACGAGCTTGTCGGAGGCGTCGCCGCTGTTCTGGACCCGTTCCGTCTTCGGCGAGACGACCTTCAGGGTGGCCTTCGGCGCGCCGACGACGTCGAGGGGCTCCGTGAGGGGCTCGCTGCGCCAGCCGAGGTAGGTGCCCCTGGTGTCGTACGGCTCGGGGTCGGGCAGTCCGATCAGCGGGGCGATGGAGCTCTCGGAGTGGCTCGTCGGCACGAGCCAGTTGGTGTACTGGCGGCTGCCGCGCGCCACCTTGGAGCGGTTGTCGACGAGTTTGCCGTCGCCGGAGAGGTACAGGGACTGCGAGAGGGCGGGCACGTCGGCGGCGGAGCCGTAGCCGCTCCGCCAGTCCCGGTAGTAGGAGAAGGCGGGTCCGGTGTCGGTGTCCGCCTTCCGGTGGAGGTAGCGGTCGAACCAGGCCAGTACCCGTTGTCCGACATGGCTGGTCTCCAGATTGCCCTGACTCAGGTCGAGTTCGCCGGGGACCTGGCCGCCGCTGTGCCCCCAGGCCTGCCAGATCATCTTCGTCTCGGTGCCCTGCTCCTTGAGCGTCCGGTAGGTGGCGGTGGCCTCGTTGAGGTTGAACAGGCTGTCGGCCTGGCCCTGGACGATGAGCGTGGGGGCCTTGACCCGGTCGAGGTAGGAGACGGGCGAGACGCTGCGCGCGTAGGCGAGCATCTCCTCGGTCCGGTCGGCGGGGTAGCGGCCGGAGTTGAGCAGCCGGATCGTCTCGCAGGCACGGGTGGCGAAGTGCAGGCAGTCCAGTCCGTTGACGCGGGAGGGGTCCAGGCTCGGGTGGAGCAGCGGCTGGCCCTCACCGATCAGATAGAAGCCGTTGGTCCACTGCCACTTGAAGACGCCGGGGGTGTCGCTGGTGACGCCGGTGCGCGCCCCGGTGTTGTTGGGGGCCAGCGCGTAGCCGAGGTCGTTCCAGGTGATCAGCGGGACGAGGGCGTCGACCCGGGGGTCGACGGCGGCGGTCGCCAGTTGGATCGCGCCTCCGTAGGAGCCGCCGATCATGCCGACCCGCGGGTCGCCGTCGGCGTCCCTGGTGACGAAGTCGGCCTTGGTCCCGTCGTCGGCCGCGCGAACTCCCCCGAGGAAGTCGAGGAGTTCGCTCGCGGCCCGGCCGTCGATGGCGGGGTCGTCGAGGGTGATCAGGCAGCCGGACCTGCCGAAGCCGAGGCCCGAGTAGACGAGTCCGACGTAGCCGCGCTCGGCGAAGGCCCTGCCGATGGCGTCGGTGGAGCCGTCGGACTTGCTGCCGCCGAAGCCGTTGGTGGCGAGGACGGCGGGGGCGGGGCTGTCCGCGTCGGCCCCGGCGGGCCGGTAGAGGTCGGCGTCCACCGTGCAGGTGCGGTCGCCCGCCTCGACGGTGAACGTCAGCGGGGTGACGGTGTACGGATCGGCATCGGCGTGGGCCGGGCCGGCGAGGACGAGGGGGGCGACGAGGGCCGCCCCGGCGACCGCCACGAGCGGGCCGCGCACTCTGGAAACAGCACCTGACACGAAGACCTCCACACCGAGGACACCTTACCGACCGGTAAGTATTGGGTCGCGCCCATGCTGTGACACCGCTCGAAGCCGTGTCAACGTATCGGTCAGCGGTACTTGACGGATGTTCACGTTCCCCGCGCGAACACACACATCCGGGCGGCCGTGCGGACAACGGCACGGGCGCGGGACGCGGATACGGGCGGGGCTGGACGGCCGAGGAGGAGGGCGG
The DNA here is from genome assembly GCF_002551245.1 of Streptomyces sp. rh34. Taxonomy (GTDB): domain Bacteria; phylum Actinomycetota; class Actinomycetes; order Streptomycetales; family Streptomycetaceae; genus Streptomyces. The sequence goes on along the minus strand of NZ_NTGZ01000231.1, from coordinate 5,525 downwards.
GTCAGTACAGGGCGGGGGCCTCGACGGTCAGCGTGCAACGTCCGCCGTCCGCCGGTGCGTCGAGCACCGCGGGCACGCCCAGGGGAATCGTCAGCGCGGTCGGACCGTGACCAAAGCCCAGCTCCTCGACCACGGGTATGCCCAGCGGACCGAGCCGGTCGGCGAGCACGGCGCGGATCTTCTCGTACGGGCCGCACTCCTGCCAGGAGCCGCAGGCCACCCCAGCGACTCCGTCCAGGGCTCCGGTCCGCAGGAGCCGGGTGAGGATGCCGTCCAGCCGATAGGGCTCCTCCCCGGTGTCCTCGATCACCAGCAGTCCGCCCCGGGCGTGGGCCCGGCCGCCCGGGGCGCCGGTTCCGGCGGCGAGCAGGCTGACGCAACCGCCGTACAGGACGCCCCGCGCCCGGCCGGGGACCAGCGCCCCGGCCGACTCCAGGCCGAGGGTGGTCACGGTCTCCGGCGCGAAGAGCGTGGCGCGCAGGTGCTCACGGGTCGCCGCGTCCCCGAGGAACGTGTCGGTGGCGACCATCGGCCCGTGCAGGGTCGCGAACCCGGCCCGCAGAGCGAACGCCTCGTGCAGCACCGTGATGTCGCTGTAGCCGACGAACGCCTTGGGCCCGGCGGCCCGGACCGCCGCCCAGTCGACCAGGTCGACCATCCGGTGCGCGCCGTAGCCGCCCCGGGCGCACAGCACGGCCTCCACGGACGGGTCGCACCACGCCTGCTGAAGGTCCTCCGCGCGGCCCGCGTCCGACCCGGCGAGGTAGTCCAACTCCGGGTGTGCGGTGAGGACATGGGCACCGACGACGGGTTCGAGGCCCCAGTCGCGCAGGACGGCGAGGCCCTCCTCCAGCCGGTCGGCGGGGACGGGTCCGCTGGGCGCGACGACGGCGACCCGGGAGCCGGGGCGCAGCCGGGGCGGCCGGGCGAGGGGCCCCGGAAAGCCGTGGTCCTCGCGGGTCACGTGGCCAGCTCCAGGGGCGGTACGTCGGGACGCTCGATGCCGAACGTCTGAGCGTAGAGGGAGAGTTCGGCCTCCAGTGCGCGGACCAGTGTGTCCACGCGGCGGAATCCGTGCCCCTCCCCCTCGAAGGCGATATAGGCGTGGGCGACGCCCCGGCCGGCGAGGGCGGCGAGGAACCGCTCGCTCTGGGCGGGCGGGCAGATCACGTCGTCCAGGCCCTGGAGCAGCAGGAAGGGGGTGTTCAGCCGGTCGGTCCGGTGGAGCGGCGAGCGTTCCCGGTAGCGCTCGGGCACCTCGGCGAACGGGCCGACGAGGGACTCCAGGTACTGCGACTCGAAGTCGTGGGTCTCGTCCGTGGCCCACCCTTCGAGATCCAGGATCGGGTAGAGGATCGTCCCGCAGGCGTAGAGGTCCGTGCTGGTCAGCGATGCGGCGGTGGTCCAGCCGCCCGCGCTGCCGCCCCGGATGGCGAGCTTGTCCGGGTCGGCGGCGCCCTCCTCGACCAGGGCCGAGGCGACGGCCGCGCAGTCGGCCACGTCGACCACGCCCCACTGGCCGCGCAGGAGTTCGCGGTAGCCGCGGCCGTAGCCGGTGGAGCCGCCGTAGTTGACCTCGGCCACGCCGATGCCGCGCGAGGTGAAGTAGGCGATCTCCAGGTCGAGGACGAGCGGGGCGTGGCCGGTGGGCCCGCCGTGTGCCCAGACGACGTACGGGGGCTTCTCGCCCTCGGGGCCGGTGCGGTCGGGGCTGTGCGGCGGGTAGATGTGGGCGTGGATCTCGCGGCCGTCGGGACCGGCGAAGGTGCGGTCCTCGGGCACCGGGTAGTACGCGGGGTCGACCGCGTCGTGGTGGGGTGCGCCGATGACGCGGGTGTGCCCGGTCGCGGTGTCCAGCTCGACGACCTCGGGGCCGCCGCGGGGGCCGGCCGCGACGCCGACGACCCGGCTGCCGTGGACGGCGAGCGTGTCGGCCCAGGCGGTCCAGGGGCCCGGCACGTCGGCGAGTTCGCCGGTCTCCGGGTCGAGGACGCCGAGCCGCATGTCGCCCCTGCCGTGCAGGACGGCGATCAGCCCGTTGTCCAGCGGATGGAACCAGCGCAGCCCGATCTTCCAGAGCGCCCCGCCGAACTCCTCGCCCCGGGGCGGCAGGAGGCGGCTGCTGGGGACCGCGCCGCCCGCAGGCGCGTCGGGGCGGATGCGCTGGAGCTCCCACCAGTCGGCGAGGTCCGAGACGAACAGGAGGCTGCCGTCGCGGTCCCACTCCACCTGGCAGACCGATTCGTCGAGGTCGCCGACGAGGGGCCGTACGCCGGTGAAGCCACCTGTGTCGTCGATGTCCGCCAGCATGACCACCGTGCCGTCCCACGGCATCCGGGGGTGGTCCCAGGCGATCCAGGCCGCCCGCCGCCCGTCGTGGGAGACCTTGGGTCCGGTGACGAACCGGTGCCGGTCGTCGGAGAGTTCACGGACCGCCGCGCGGTCGTCGGCCGCCGAGCCGTCGAGCGGTACGGCGGCGACGACGCGTCGCACGTCGGTGGGCGCTGGCCCGGTGAACTCCTCCAGCACGCACCAGACTTCGCCCGTCGCGCCGTGTTCCGGCCGCACCTGCGGGTCCACCCAGCGCAGCCCGCCGCCGACGTCCGAGACGGGGGTGAGCGGCCACGGCTCGCCGGGCCCGTCGGGGGCGTAGGCGTACAGCCGCTGGTCGGTGAAGTGGACGAACACCACGAGGAGTTCGCCGTCCTCGCGCAGGGCGCCGGCCCAGGGCTGCCCGCCGTACTCGATCACCCGGCTGCGGGTGTTCCAGGGGGCGGGCAGCACGGGGGCGGTGGTGCCGTCGGCGCGGCGGCGCATCAGCGCGCGCCGGCCGCCCTCGGCGGGGCGCGGCTCGGTCCACCACACCTCGTCCCCGATGGTGCCGAGGTGGTCGGGGCGGCCGTCGTGCGAGGCGGCGAGTGCCGCGTCGACCGGCGACGGCCAGGTTCCGTACGGGGCTGCTGGCACGGTGTTCACGTAGGTCGGTCCCCCCCGGGGCGCGGATCGGGTCGGCAGGCGGTCAGGCGGTCAGGCAGTGCGCAGGTAGTGGTCGAGCACGCGGACGCCGAAGTGGAGGGCGTCGACGGGGACGCGCTCGTCGACGCCGTGGAAGAGCCGCTGGTAGTCGAAGCCGACGGGCAGCTTCAGCGGGGTGAAGCCGTAGCCGGTGATGCCGAGGCGGGAGAACTGCTTGGCGTCGGTGCCGCCCGACATGCAGTACGGGACGGTGTGCGCGTCCGGGTCGAACCGCTCGACGGCGGCGCGCAGTTTGGCGTACGTGGGGGAGTCCACGGGGGCCTCCAGGGCCGTCTCGCGGTGGTAGAACTCCCAGGACACCGAAGGGCCGGTGAGCCGGTCCAGGGTCGCGTGGAACTCGTCGTCGCCGCCGGGGACCATGCGCCCGTCGATGAAGGCGGCGGCGTGGCCGGGGATGACGTTGACCTTGTAACCGGCGTCCAGCATCGTCGGGTTGCTGCTGTTGCGGACGGTGTTCTCGACCAGGGACGCGGCCGGGCCGAGCTTGCCGAGGAGCTGGGCGACGTCGAAGCCGGGCTCGTCCAGATCGGCGGTGATGCCGTGCAGGGCGGCGATCTCGGTGATCGCGGCCCGGACGGTCGGGGTGAGGCGGATGGGCCACTCGTGCTCGCCGATCCGGGCGACGGCGGCGGCCAGGGTGCTCACCGCGTTCTCCCGGTTGACCTTGGAGCCGTGCCCGGCCCGGCCCTCGGCGGTCAGCTTCAGCCAGCCGGTGCCGCGCTCGCCCGCCGCGATCGGGTACAGCGAGAGACCGTCGCCCGCGTGGAAGGTGAAGGCACCCGACTCGCTGATGCCCTCCGTGCAGCCCTCGAACAGTTCCGGGTGCTGGTCGGCGAGGAAGCCGGAGCCGTCGGCGGCGCTGTCCTCCTCGTCGGCGGTGTACGCGATGACGATGTCGCGCCGGGGACGGAAGCCCTCGCGGGCCCAGCCCCGTACGACGGAGAGGACCATCGCGTCCATGTTCTTCATGTCGACGGCGCCCCTCCCCCACACGACCCCGTCGCTCACCTCGCCGGAGAAGGGGTGCACGCTCCAGTCGGCGGGCTCGGCGGGCACCACGTCGAGGTGGCCGTGGACGAGCAGCGCGTCGGCCGACGGGTCGGTGCCGGGGATCCGGGCGACCACGTTGGTCCGGCCGGGGGTCCGCTCCAGCAGCGTCGGCTCGATTCCGGCGTCGGCGAGCCGCTCCGCGACGTACTCGGCGGCCGGACGCTCACGGCAGTCGCCGCCGCCCCGGTTGGTGGTGTCGATGCGGATGAGTTCGGAGGTGAACGTCACCACCTCGTCGAGGGCCTGCCGGTCTACGGGTCCGAGCAGGTCGGGGACGTCAGCCATACTGTTCCTCCACAGCGGCCGACACGATCGTCGTCACCGCCTTGAACGTGCGAATTCCTTCGTACATCGTCGCGCTGGTGTACGCCACGCGCCTCTCCCCGCTCGGAGCCACGCCGGGGACCACGGTCGCCGCGGCCGCCAGATGTTCGGCGTCGAACTCCAGCTCCACGGTGAACGAGGGCCCGGTGACGGGCTCCCGCCGGCCCGCGAGGGCGCAGGCCGTCTTCGCCGCCGCCCTGATGTCGGCGGCGGTACGGGCGGGGGTGCGGCACACCGCGGCGTAGCGGGACACGTAGTCCTTGACGGCGACCTTCCGGGCGTCGGGGGCGTATCCCTGGGCGTCCACGCAGGTCAGGTCGTCTCCGGTGACGAGCACCACGGGCACGCCGTACTCGGCGGCGACGTGCGCGTTGAGCAGCCCCTCGCTCGCGCGGACGCCGTTCAGCCAGACGCCGGTGATGGAGTTGGCGAGGTAGGTGTGGGCGAGGACGCCCTCCGTACCGGCTCCGGTGTGGTAGCCGACGAAGGCCACCGCGTCCACGTCGCCGTGCTGGATGCCTTCCACCATGGACAGCGACTTGTGCTTGCCGGTGAGCATCTGGACCCGTTCGTCCAGGTGCTCCAGCAGCAGGTTGCGCATCGACCAGTGGGCCTCGTTGACCAGGACCTCGTCGGCGCCGCCGTCCAGGAAGCCGAGCGCGGCCGCGTTCACGTCCGAGGTGAACATCGACCGGCAGCGCTCCCACTGCGGCGTCCCCGGCAGCACGTCGGCCGGCCAGGTCACTCCGGTGGCGCCTTCCATGTCCGCGCTGATGAGGATCTTCATGCCGCCACACCGTACGCGCCGTGAGCGGCGCGGGCCAGGGAGGGGCGGCCCGTCAGAGGTCCAGTCCGCCGAAGGTCCCTCCAGTGGTCCCGTCCTCGCCCCCGTCGCTCCTCCTGCCGATGGCCCTCTCCGGGCGCCCGGGGCGAACACTATGAACGCAATGTGCGCGGGGCTTCTCCCCCGGGTGCGGCGCTTCCTAGCATCCCGGGGGAGAAGCCCCGCGCACATCCGCGCCGGGCAGACAGCCAGGAGCCGCCCCCCCGTGAACTCCCCCCACGTGCCCGCCCCCGTACGGCCGCTGTACCGCCGCTGTCTCTTATACACATCT
>NZ_NTGZ01000230.1 GCF_002551245.1 Streptomyces sp. rh34 | reverse complement strand
GTGTATAAGAGACAGAGCTGTACCTCGCCGCTGGTGGGCCGGGCGTCGGGCCGGGGGGAGCCCCCGGCGACGACCGCGGCCCGCGCGCGGTGGCCGAGCACCTTGTCGCCGATCCGCACGGCTCCGCCGGCGGCCGGATGCACCGCACCGGCGAGCGGGCCCGGGTACGGGCCGACGGCCAGATCGAGCGCCTGTCCCACGTCCCCGCCCCGGCGTCAGGGCACACTCCGCCGGCCCCCGCGGGTACGGCGGGAGCGGTACCCCGCACAGCCCGGCAGGAGATTCTCTGCCTGATCTTCGCTGAGCTGCTGGGTGTCGCATCGGTGGGTCCGCACGACGACTTCTTCGCCTTGGGCGGGCAGTCGTTGCTGGCCGCTCGCGTGGTGAGCCGGATCCGTAAGGTCTTCGGGGCGGACATGAATTTGGACGCCGTCTTCCGGGCCCCGACCGTTGCCCGGCTGGACGCCTGGATGGATCACGCCGGGCAGGCCCGGCCCCGGCCGGCCTCCGTGCCCCGCCCTGGCCGGCTGCCCGTCGCACCCGCCCAGCTGCGGCTTTGGATGCTGGACCAGATCCAGGGTCCGAACCCCTCCTACAACGTCGGCGTCGCCCTGCGGTTGCGCGGAGCGGTGGACTCCGAGGCGCTGGAGGCAGCGGTGAACGACACCGTCGCCCACCACGAGGCGCTGCGGACCGTGTTCCCCGACGCCGACGGCGAGCCCTACCAGTACGTGCTGCACGAGGAGTCCGCGCGGGTCGTGCTGGAACGGGCCGACTGTGCGCACCCCGCGCTGGACGGTCTGCTCGCCGACTGCCTCGGGCATGCCTTTGACCTGGCCGACGGGCCGCTCCTGCGGGCCCACCTGGTCTCGTTGGACGACACCTCGTGCGTCTTGTTGCTGGTGGTCCATCACATCGTCTGCGATGGCCGGTCCGTCCCCGTCCTGCTGCGCGACCTCGGCGCTGCCTATCGTGCCCGGCTCGACGGATGTCCCCCGGAGCTGGCACCGGAAGCCGGACGGCTCCAGTACGCCGATTACGTACTCTGGGAGCGGGATGTGTTCGGCGACGCCGAGCGGGACGGCAGCCCACTGGCGGAGCAGCTCCGCCACTGGCGCGACACGCTGGCCGCGCTGCCGCCGGAGGCGACGCTCCCGCCCGACCGGGCGCGGTCGGAGCGGGCTGACCAGGGCAATGCCTTCGTCCCGGTCGCCCTTGGGGCGGAGTCGCACCGCGCGCTGCTGCGACTGGCCAGGGAATCCGGCACCACTCTGTTCATGGCGCTGCACGCGGCCTTCGCCGCCGCGCTCACCGTGCGAGGAGCCGGGACGGACCTGCCGATCGGCACCCCGGTGGACACCCGGACGGACGAGAGACTGGACGACGTGGTCGGGTTCTTCGTCAACAACCTGGTGCTGCGCACCGATGTGTCCGGCGATCCGGACTTCCGCGCCCTGCTCGGCCGGGTCCGGGCCACCGACCTGGAGGCGTACCAGCACCGGCAGTTGCCCTTCGACCGGATCGTGCGGGAGCTGAACCCACCGCGCTCGCTCACCCGCAATCCACTCTTCCAGATCGGGCTGGCCCTGGAGCAGGAGGCGCCGTCGTCCTTCACCGCCCCAGGACTGGAGGTCGACCCGTTGCCGCTCCGGGCGGCCGCCGCCAAGTCCGACCTGGACCTCACGCTGATGGAGCGGCTGGACGCATGCGGTGACCCGGCCGGGATCACCGGTGCGCTGGAGTACCTGACCGCTCTGTACGACCGGGTGACGGTGGAGGCGCTGGCCGGGTGCTTCGAACGGCTGGTGACGGCCCTCACCGACGATCCCGACGCGCCGCTGAGCGTCGTGGCACGTCGGGCCGAGGCGGAACAGGTGGTGCCGGCGAGGCCGTGACGGCTGAGCGCCGGGGGCGGTCCGCGCAGAAGAGCCGCGGACCGCCCCCGGCGCTCGGCCGTCACGGGTGGTTCAGGAACTTCGGACGAGGTCCTTCAGCAGCGCCCTGGCCTCCGGGGTGTCGAGGATCCCTCGGTCGCCCGGCACCCGGTGCAGGCGCGGCTCGACGCAGACCGGCAGGAGCGGCGCCCAGTGCTCCGCCGTCCGGGCGGTGAGCACGGTGACGGTTCGCGACGCGGCCACCGGGCCGACCGCCTCCAGACTGGCACGCAGGAACCGCAGCCAGGCCCGGTAGCGCGCGAGCAGGTCGTCGACGAGCTCGTACGCGAGCTCGTCGCCGCCGTGCGTTTCGGCCATCGCGTCCCGGGAGCTGAGCAGGAGTGCTTCCCAGCGCGGAAGGTCGAAGCCGCCGGCCTCCGGCGGCCCGATCCCGGCGGACACGCACAGCCGCGCGAAGTCGCGGTGCACGTCCCGGTCGGTGACGAGGTACGGGTCCACGAGCACCACGGGTGCGTCCGCCAGCGCCGCGACCCGCAGCCCGAGGGCCGCCGTACCGCAGTACGTCAGCACCATGGCGACGGGGGCCGGGGCGTCGCGCAGCACGAGTTCAGCCTGCTCCTGGAGTTCGAGCGGCCGGGTGAGGTGGTGCACCAGGGGGTCGATCCGGACCAACGGGGCAGATCCGGGCTGCTGAGCCAGAAACCCGAAGTCACCCGTGGTCTCGCCCATGCCGCGGAACTCCAACGCCAGCACCGTCTGCGGGCCGTTCACGGCTTCGCACTCCCCAGCGGCCTCCGGACGCGGGCCGCGGCGGCCGGCTGACCCTGGGCAAGCTCCTCCGCGAGCGAGGCAGGTGTCGGGTTCTCGAAGAGGGTTTGCAGCGAGACTCCGACCTGGAACCGCTCCTTGATGCGATTGGTCAGCCGGGTGGCGAGCAGCGAGTGGCCTCCGAGGGCGAAGAAGTCATCGTCGGGGCCGATCACGTCGCACTGCAGCAATTCGGCGAAGACCGCGCGGAGTGCCTCCAGCGAGGGCTCTCCTGGTGTGCCGACCGGTCCGGCCGACGGCTCAGCGAGGCCCTGGCCACTCCCCGCGTTCCCCTTGCGGGAGCCGGCCAGTGCGCTGTCGATGATGTCGAGGCACTCCTGACGGGGGTGGGGGCCGTGGACGGTCGTCAGCCCGGCCGGCAGGTCCAGGGCGGCGGGCCAGACAGAGTGCCGGCCCCGCGGGTCGGACAGGACGAGGAAGAGGCCGTCCGGGTCGTCGAAGAGGTTATCCACGGTCCTCCTCCAGAAGCCGAGGGCCGGCCGTCAGCCGCAGCTCGCACTCGTGGACCAGGGCTCCCAGGCTTCCGTCCATGAGGAACGGCTGGAACGGGAACTCAATGGGAAGTGACTCCTCCACCTTCGCCATCAGCTCGACGGCGGCGAAGGAGTGACCGCCGGAGGTGAAGAAGTTGTCGCCGAGATCGGCGCCCGGCAGGGTCAGTACCTCGCACCAGGCCGTCCGGACGACGTCCTCGACCGATAGATCGCTGTTCACGCTTCCTCCGCTGGTCAGTGGGGCTGCAAGGTGACGGGCAGGGACTCGATGCCCCACATGAAGTTCGACCGCATGCGCCGGATCGGGCCTGCCAACCGCGCGCCGGCGACCTTGTCGAGCAGCACGTGGAGGAACACCCGCAGCTCGACGCGGGCCAGCGAGGCGCCGATGCAGAAGTGGTTCCCCAGGCCGAAGGCCAGGTGCCGGTTGGGCCGGCGGCCGAGGTCGAAGGTGTGCGGCTGGTCGAACACGCTCTCGTCGCGGTTGACCGATGGGTTCCAGATCGCGACCTGCTCGCCGGCTCGGACGGTCTGCCCTCCGATGACCGTCGTGGTGCGGGCGACCCGCACCACGTGCATGGCGGGGGTGGACCACCGCAGGATCTCGTCCACGGCGGTGTCCAGGTCCACCTCCCTGTCGCGTAGCCGCTGCCACTGTCCGGGGTTGTCCATGAGCGCCAGCAGCCCGGCGGCGGAGGACAGACGGGTGGTCTCGTTGGCGCCGGTGAGCAGCCCGTTGCAGTTGAGCAGGATCTCCTGGTCGGTCAGCGGGGCACCGTCAGCCATCCCTTCGGCAAGCAGGCTGACGACGTCCTCGCCCGGAGCGGCGCGCCGACGGGCCAGCAGGTCGCGGTAGAACCGGAAGATCTCGGCGTTGGCCAGGGTGCGGGCGCTCGGGGAGACCGGGCAGCCGTTCGCACCCAGCGACGAGCCGAATGCGGTGCTGCTCAGCTCCACCAGGCTGAGCCGCTCGCGCTGGCCGATGTCCATCAGGTGGCAGACGATCGCCGAGGGGAGGACGGCGGCGACCTCGTCGACGAAGTCCACGGTGCCTTTCTCCAGGGCCGCGTCCAGCAGAGGTTCGAGTACCTCGCGCATGGTGTGCTCGAGCGCTGCCGTCCGCCGCGGGGTGAAGGCCGGGTTCATCGTCTTGCGGACCTGGGAGTGCCGCGGTGGGTCGGTGACGATCAGCATGCGGCCGGCGGCCGCCGCGACGGCCTGCGGGTGAGAGCCCAGCCTCATGCCCCGCTCGGAGGTGAATGTGTGGTTGTCCCGGTAGACCTGGACAGCGGGCGCATGGGTCATCACCGCCCAGAACCCGCCGCCGTGCGGGTGGTCGTTCCAGTGCACCGGGGCTGTCGCGCGCAGCTGTTCCCAGACCGGGAGCGGATCACCATCGGCGTAGAGGTCCGGGTCGGCGATGTCGGGAAGTCCTGGGTCGTTGGCGGCGGCGCCGACGTCGGCCAAAGTGATGTGGCCATCGGTGGTCCGGCCGCCCACGGTGTGGTCGGCGGCCACTCAGACCACCACCCGGACGGGCAGACTCTTGATCCCGAGCATGAAGTTCGATCGCAGCCGCACCGGCTCGCCGGCCTGTTCCAGCCGGCCCGGCCTGGACCGCAGCTCCTCGACCAGGGCGGTGAGTTCGGTGCGAGCCGTGCCGGCGCCGATGCAGTGGTGCGGTCCGCTGCCGAAGGCCAGGTGCCGGTTGGGGGTGCGGCCGACGTCGAACCGGTCCGGGTCGGTGAACTGCTCCTCGTCCCGGTTGGCAGAGGCGTTCCACAGGGTCACCGAGTCGCCCGCGGCGAGCTGGGTTCCGCGGATGGTGGTCGCCCTGGTGACGGTCCGCTGTACGTAGGCGTTGGTGGACGTCCAGCGCAATATCTCCTCGACGGTCGTGCCAACGGTGCCCGCGTCGGCGCGCAGCCGCTCCCACTGGCCCGGTGTCTCCAGCAGTGCCAGCACTCCACCGCTCGCACTGTGCGGGGTGGTCTCATTGCCGCCGACGGCCAGGTTCATCAGATTGAAAAGCAGCGAGTCCTCATCGAGTTCGCGGCCGTCGGCGGGGGACAGCAGAAGGGTTACGGCGTCGTCGCCCGGGGCCGACCGGCGTTCGGCGACCAGATCGAGGAAGAAGTCGAAGATTTCCCCCTGGACGGCGGCCAGGCGCAGTCCCTCGTCCGCGATGCCGCCTTCGAAGTCCTCGTCGCGGTAGCCGATCATCCGGCGGGTGAGGCCGATCAGGTGGTGGGCGTCGCGGTGGCCGATCCCCATCAGCGCCACCAGGGCGGCGGCCGGCAGCTCAGGGGCAACCTCGCTCGCGAAGTCGCCGCCGCCGTCCGCCCAGAACCGGTCGAGGGCGGCGCCGACCGTACGGCGCACCTCGCGCGAGACCCGGGCGACCATCCGTTGCGAGAACACCGGCTGCACCCGCCGCCGCAGCGACCGGTGCTGGGGGACATCCGCGCAGACCAGCATCCGGTTCGAGGCGGTGTCCACCTTGCTGTGGTAGGAACCGCCGAGGATAGCCCCGTGCGCCGAGCTGAACGTCTCGTGGTCGCGATAGGCGGCGAGCACGTCCTCGTACTTGGTCAGTGCCCAGAACCCACCGTCCGGCGAGGGGTTCCAGTGCACCGGGGCTTCCTGCCGCAGACGCCGCCAGAGCAGGTGGGCCTCGCCCCGGACGAAGGGCTCACAGTCCGTCAGGTCCAGATCGTTCACGATGACGTGTGGTGTCATGCCGCCCCTCCTGTGGTCGCGGCCCGGTCGAGCGCGCCGGCCAGTTCGGCCAGCATGGTGTTGTTGAGGATGTCCAGCACCGACACCTGCGACGCGCGGTCGCGGGTGATGCGCCGGCTCATGCGGAACGCCAGCATCGAGTGGCCGCCCAGGGAGAAGAAGTCGTCGGTGACGCTGACTCGTTCGATGCCGAGCATCTCGCTCCAGACCTGGATGAGGTATTGCTCGCTGTCGGTGCGCGGCGCCACGAAGTCACCGCGCTTGAGGTCGCGTTCGGCCAGCCGGGCGAGCAGCGCCGCGTCGTCGCGCTTGCCGTGGCCGGTCACCGGAACGTCGGCGACCCGCACGAACTCGGCGGGCACCTGATAGTCCGGCAGCACGTCCTGCGCGTACCGGCGCAGTTCGGCCAGGGCCGGCCGGCCCTTCGGGACGACGAAGGCGACCAAGGTGCGGTCGTGGTCATCGCCGCGCGACAGCACGGCGACGTCGAGCACCTCCGGGTGCGCCAGCAGGGACCGTTCCACCTCGCGCAGCTCCACCCGGTAGCCGCGGACCTTCACCTGGGCATCGGAGCGGCCGACGTACTCCAGCAGGCCGTCGGGGTGTTGGACCACCAGGTCGCCGGTGGCGTACACGACGGATCCGGGCGGGCCGACCGGGTCCGGGAGGAAGCGTTCCGCCGTCCGGGCCGGATCCCGCAGGTAGCCGCGGGTCACCCCGGCCCCGCCGACGTACAGCTCACCGACGCTGCCCGTGGGGGTGGGGGCGAGCCGCTCGTCGAGCACCTGCACCGTGACGCCGGTCAGCGGCCGTCCGATCGGGACGCTGCCCCCGTCCGCCGGTGCCTCGGTGATCTCATGGCCGGTGGCGGCGGTGGTGGCCTCGGTCGGCCCGTAGAGGTTGGAGAGCCTGCCCGTGAAGCTGGTTTCGAGTACGGCGCGGCACGCCGACGGCCGCACCACGTCCCCACCGGTGTGCAGAACCCGGAGCCCGGCGAAGACGTCCGGGTCCTCGGCGGCGAGATGGTTGAACGCCATCGTCGGCGTCAGCATCGCGGTGACCCGCCGACGCCGGAGCTCGCGGCCGACGTCGACCCTGACGAGATCGGGCAGCGACGGCATCATGACGATCTCGGCGCCGGCCGCGAGCGAGCACCACAGCTCGAAGTGGAAGGCGTCGAACGACACGTTGGAGACCTGTGCCACCCGGTCGGTCGCCGAGAGCGGCACCAGCGCCGGGTTGGCCGCGAAGTGGGTGAGGTTGCGGTGCTCAAGGACGACGCCCTTTGGTGTGCCGGTGGATCCGGAGGTGAACAGCACACAGGCAGCGTCCTGCGGACGCACGGTCGGCAGCGCCGCGACGGGGTCGGTGGGCGGCACCGCCCGGTCGAGGGGTGCCGCCTCCCGGTGCGTCCAGCCGAGCGTGGCCCGGTCATCATCGAGCGGCGGCCCGCCGTCGGCGTCGGTCAGGACCAGGCGGGTGTCCGCCGCGCGGAGCATCAGTTCGCGCCGGGCTCGTGGATAGCGCAGGTCCACGGTCACGTAGGCGGCTCCGGCCCGCAGCACGCCGAGGACGGCCACCACCAGGTCGAGGTCCCGCTCGCGGTGGACTCCTACCCGGTCCTCAGGGCGCACGCCTTCCGCGATGAGCCGGCGGGCGAGCCGGGCGGAAGCTCGGTCGAGATCGGCGTAGCTCAGCTTGTGGCCGGTGTCGTCGCTCACAGCCGTCCGCCCGGGGTGCGAGGCGACGGATGCGGCGAAGAGCTCGGTGAGAGGGCGGGGGCCGTCCCCGGGCGCCCCGGTCTCCGTGTTCACAGTGGCAACCTCTCCTCGGCCGGAAGACCGTCGGTCAGTACGTCGAGCAGATCCCGGGGTGCGGTGCGGAAGGTGGAGTCGTCGCCCGGCAGGACCACGTGGTCCACCTTTCCGTACGCTTCCCAGGCGCCCATCTCGTCGGGACGCACGTGGCTGTCGTCCTTCCAGCCGATGCTGGTAATGGGGAACGGCGGGCCATCGGGCCCTGCGGGTACGTACCCGCAGGAGAGCGCCACATCGGGCTTCAGCACCCTGACGGACATGGCGAGCAGCTCCGCGGGCGGCTCCGGCTCACCCCTGGTCCGGCAGGCGCGGAGCAGTTCGGCGGTGTACTCCTCGTCGGTGGTCTCCGGCGAGAAGGGCCCGAAGCGACCGCCCTGGTGCGGGGCCAGGCAGCCGGAGGCGAAGAACCGGGCCGGCAGCGGCAGTCGCCGGGTCACCAGCTCGCCGACCAGGGCGTAGCCCAGCCGGGCGCCGAAGCACTGCCCGAACACCGCGTAGGGCCGGTCGAGCAGGCCGCCGAGCGCGTCGGCGGCCTGCTCCGCGAACTCCTCCATGGTCGCGAACGGCTGCTCCCGCATGCGGTTCTCACGGCCGGGCAGCTGGACCGGGCAGACGTCGTAACCGCCGATCCGCTCCGGCCACTGCCGGTAGACCGAGGCGCCCATGCCGGAGATCGGGAAGCAGAACAACCGTGCTGCGGCCTCCGGGTCGGGCTCGCGGATCAGCCAACGTCCTGTATTCACCGAGCTTCTCCTCCCACGCCGGCCGATCGGGGGTCCAGCCAGTTCTTCGCTATCCATTCCAGACACTCCGGTTTCGCACCGGCGGGACCCCTCCTGGTCCAACCCGGCGGGATCGGGAGTTCCCTTGGCCAGATACTGTGGCGCCCTTCTTGGGTGCACACGATCAGCCAGTCCGCATTCCGATCCGTCCCGGAAATGGCGTCACTCATCGCCTACTCCGTTCCTTTGCATGCTGTCCGGTAGAATCCGTTCGACCAACAATTCCGGCCCGGATCCGGCCCGCATCCGCCCGGCCGCCGGGTTCCCGTGTATCGCGTATCGGAACCGCCGTGGAAACAGGGGAACGCTTTCAGACCGGCGGGGGATGCCTGAGAAGACTAGCCGTCCGGCCCGCGCCCGGACCGGCATCTGATGCGGCGGGCAGGCGGCAACTGCCGCCCGCCGGCACCGCTTTTCGGATCACCCGGCCGTGGCGGACCGGTTGACCCAGAGAACGTGCTGGGCGAATGCCACCAGCTCATTGTTCTGGTTGAACGCGTCCACGCCGGCGTAGGTCCTGGTGCCGTCCAGTGACTCGGCCTTCTTCGCGTAGCAACAGGTGATGGTGTCACCGAGCTTCACCGGGGACACGAACCGGATGCCGCTGTACGCGAACGAGAGCCCGTCAACCTTCTCCCTGGCCATCCAGCGTGCTCCGGCCGAGGACATCAGCCCGACCAGGAAGGCCCCATGGGCGACACGCTCGCCGACCGGGTGCTCGGCGGCGAAGACGGCGTCCACATGGACGGGGTTGAAGTCGCCGGTCAGCCCGGCGAACTGGTAGACGTCGAACTCACTGACCGTCTTGGTGAACCGAGCCGCCCCCGGCAGATAGCGCACCGGGGTCCACTGTTCGGCCGGCATCTCACTGTCGAAATCCATCACTTCTCCTCGATGCTCTCCGTGAACTCCCGGGCCGCGGGAGCCGGCCCGCCGGTCTCAACGGCACACCTCGACAAGCGGGGGCACGCGCTGCTGGAGGACGACCAGTGGCAGCTCGCGCGAGGTGGGCCGCAGCTCGTCGAGCGCGTGGCAGATCAAGTTGAGAACCATGAAGCGGCCTGCCTGCCGGTCCGCTGGAGGCCCGACCCGGCGGACCAGCCCATAGCAGGTCAGCGTGTAGATCCGCTGCATCAGCTCGGCCGGCGAGCCGCCCAGCTGGGCGATCGCGCCCTGCAGGGACCAGGGCTTGTGTGCCGCCGCCAGCCGACGCAGGACCTGGGCGTCCTTCGGCCCCAGCGACCGTACCGTCTGTGTCAGCATCCCGGGCAGGTCGGCGTCGCTGGGAAATCTCGGGCGAACGAAGGCGAGGGAGGAACGCGACACGATGTCCAGCAGTTGGGTCGGCTCGTAGAAGTCCAGGCCGAACGCGGCGGTCTTCAGCGCCAGAGGGATGCCGTCCAGCAGGCAGGCGATCCCCGCGATCGCCGACACCGCCTCCGGGTCGAACATCGTTTCCGGCCTCAGCCGTGAGCATTGGGACAGCAGGAACTGCACAGCCGGGTAGTCGGCGAACGAGGCATCAGTGCCACCTGGGCTCCAGGCAGGCGTGGTGAGCGGTAGCACCGTATGGCCGACGGCACCCTCCAGGTGGGGCAGCGGCTCGCGGGTCTCGTAGACAACCCGCAGCCCGGGGCAGCGGTGCAGCAGCGCCCGGATCGTGCTCTCCACGCCCCGGCCTATCCGGTGGCCCTCGATGACGAGCAGGACGTTGGCGTCCGCCAGCATGTCGGCTATGTCCTCGACAGCGCACTCGCCGGTGAGCAGCGCGGATATCCGCCCGGACAGGCCACTCGGCCGGTCTCCCCCGCCGTCTGCGCTCAGCCAGATGACCGGGACGCGGTTGGCCAGGTGCAGGGAGTTGACCACCTCCTGGATCAGCCTGGTCTTGCCCACTCCGGCGATCCCGGCAACAGTGATCAGCCGGTGTCCGCTCTGCCCGAGCAACTCCGTGAGCGACGCCACGTCGCCTTGCCGCCCCACGATCGGCTGCAGCGGCGTCGGTGGCTGCGGCAGTTCACCGCCCAAAGACTCCGCGCCGAGCCGGCAAGCCGCCGCAGCCTCCAGTTTCAGCCGCCTTACCTCGCTCAACTGCAGTGCGTCGGCGAGCAGTCTGACGGTTTCTTTCCGCGGAGCCCTGGCGTGGCCGAGTTCCTGATCCCGAATCGCCCTGATGCTGACAGTCGACAGGTCGGCCAGCTGCTGCTGGGTCATCCCCGCCCGCACGCGTGCCGCCCTCAGTAGGTTTGCATACTTCACGTAGCCACCTTCCGACAAGTTGACCCAGTGTCACCAGCCGACCACATCGGGGCTGGTGGGCAGTTCAATTAGAGACCAGTCGCTCCGGAGAAGCGGCAGGTAGACCGGCAGCTTCGGCTCCACGTCGGTGGCGAACTGTCACACATGCCGGCGATAGCCTCTCTATGCCCCGACATTGCAGGGGCCGCATAGGCACTTCGCAGACAATCCAGCCTGCGGGAATTTTCCTTGAGTCGAAATGCAAGAATGGCTGGAATCGGACAGGGTATGCACGACGACGGGTTCGCAGACGGCGTGCTGCTGAACGGGCGCGGGGCGACAGGCACGCACCCATGCGGTCCTCGCGGCGGGCCCGACGGCAGCGAGGCGGCTGGAGGTCGGCTGTGGCACGGGCGTCGCTGAACCGGAAGGCCGGCGAGTCAAGGGGCATCGGGCCGAACACGGACGGCTCGGCTCGCAGCACCGCCCCGGCCCGCGCGACCATCCCGCTGCCACCACCCTCGACCCGGACGCGCGGGTGGAGTCCGACACGCTTACTCACCTGGAGAGTGCCTCTTTCCGTGCAGCAGCCAACAGGTCGCTGGGCAAGTGCACATCGTTGCAGTTCAGGAGCGTCCTCCGCTGGTCGGTTCAAGCATCGGACAACCCGCTCCGAGGTCAGGCGCGAGGAACGGGTCCCCCCTCGCCCGGCGGAGCCGGCAGGCGTGCGCCGGCCTGCTTCCACAGCAGTCGGGGCGAACCGCAGAGCCGGGCTGCCTCGTAGGCTGCCCGGAAGAGCCGGACCACGCCGGGATCGCTCGTGCCCGCCGCTCCGAACGTCTGGACGGCGGCGTGAGCACTGTTCAGCGCGGCCGTGACGGCGGCGGCCGCCGCGGCGGGCGCGAGGTAGCCCGCGGGCGTTCCGCGGT
>NZ_NTGZ01000023.1 GCF_002551245.1 Streptomyces sp. rh34 | reverse complement strand
AGACAGCGCAGGTCCCGGCGCAGCGGCACGCCCGCCCGGTCGTCCGTCTTGGCGAGGACGAGGGCGGCGACGGGCAGCAGCAGCGCGCCGAGGAGCATCAGGGTGAACGCGGCCCCGCCGTGGGCGAAGACGAAGTCGCCGGCGACCAGGCGGTGCCGCCCGATCGCGGCGGCCAGCAGGGGGCCCGCGACCGCGCCGAGCGCGACGAGCACCCGGACGACGGCCTGGAGGTGCTCGGTGGTCCGGGCCTGCCGGAACGCCTCGGTCTCCTGGTCGATCAGGGTGTGCCCGGTGTTCGCGGCGACCCCGGCGGCGTAACCGGCGAGCAGGGCGATGGCGATCCCGGTCGCGGTGTCCGGCACCAGGCCGAGCGCGAGAAGCGCGAGGCCGGTGACGGCGGTGGCCAGCGCCAGCAGACGGCGGCGCGACAGGGTGGGCAGCACGTGGCGCGCGGTGCGGATGCCAAGGGCGGTGCCGCCGGTCAGTCCGAGGACCAGCAGCGCGAACGTCGCGGGCCCGCCGCCGAGGTCGTAGGCGTGCAGTACGGCGACGGCCGCGGCCGCGGCGACGGCTCCGGCGAGGGCCGCGCAGACCGCGACCAGCAGGGGAACGGCGCCGGTGCGGCCCTTGTCGGGGCCGTTGCCGGTGGCCGGGCGGCGCAGGCCCTCCAGCGGGGAGCGCGGCCGGGGCGTCTGCGTGGCCGGGAACTGCAGGAAGTACAGGATGGAGATGGAGGCGGAGAAGAGCCCTGCCGCGACATAGGACCCCAGGGCCGCCTGGTGGAAGGAGAACCACTCCAGGCCCGAGCCGAGGAGGTTGCCGACCAACGTGGCGGCCAGCAGGGCCACCGCGGCGGCGGGCACGGCGAGGAAGTTCGTACGCAGCGAGAGGCGGCGCAGGGCGTCGAGGTGGTCGGGCAGGGGGCGTACGGCCGCGCCTTCGAGGGGCGGGGCGGGCAGCAGTGCCGGGGCGGCGCTGTCCTTGGCCACGGCCCACAGGCGCTCAGCGGCGCCGGTCACGAAGACGGTGATGAGGATCATCATGAGCGCCTTGTCGGGCGTCCAGTCGATCCACAGCGGGGCGACGACCAGGAGCGCCAGGCGCAGCCCGTCCACCCCGATCATCAGCCATCGCCGGTCCAGCTTTCCGCCGGGCCCCGTGAGGGACGTCAGAGGCCCCAGGAGTACGGCTCCGAAGAACAGGGTGGAAAGGATCCGGGCACCGAAGACGGCGGCGACGGCGAAGGCCGCCCCGCGGTATCCGGTGCCGAATGAGCCCTCAAGGACCGCCGCTTGCAGCGACAGCAGCACCAGCACGAGAAGGGCGAGTGCATCGCCGATACCGCCGACGAGCTGGGCGCTCCACAACCGCTTCAGCGGGGGAATACGCAACAGGGCCCGTACGGCGCGCTCGCGTGAGTCTGCGGCAAGTGTGTCGGAGGTGGGGCTCACGACCGTTGGCTGCTCGGCTCGCGTCATCCGCCCAGCCTATCGGCAGCGGCGCGGTCGCTGTCGGCCCGTCCGAACATATGGACGCAGACAGCTTCCGGCCATCGTGCGCGAGCCCCTCTTACGCGCCGCCGCCGCGTACGCCTGCGCACCACCTCCCGGCACGCCTGCGCGCCACGCCTGCGCACGACTTCCCGGCATGCCTGCGCACCACCGCCCGGCACCTGGATCACTGGGATCGGGGTGCCGGGCGGCTGGGTGCGATCAGCGCGATGCCGGGGTCAGTCGTCCGACGGGGCGGAGGTGGCGGCCGAAGCCGTCTTCTTCGCCGTCGCCGTCTTCTTGGCGGCCGTCTTGGCGGGCGTCGCCTTCTTGGCCGTCGTCGTCTTCTTCGCCGCGGTCTTCTTGGCGGCCGTGGTCTTGGTGGCCGTCGTCTTCTTCGCGGCCGTCTTCTTGGCCGTCGCCTTCTTCGCCGGGGCCTTCTTGGCCGTCTTCTTCTTGGCGGGCCCCTTGGCGCGCTTCTCGGCGAGCAGCTCGTAGCCGCGCTCCGGCGTGATGTCCTCGACGCTGTCGTCGGTCCGCAGCGTCGCGTTCGTCTCGCCGTCGGTGACGTACGCGCCGAAGCGGCCGTCCTTCACCACGACCGGCGCACCGCTGACCGGGTCGGTGCCCAGCTCCTTCAGCGGCGGCTTGGCCGCGGCCCGGCCGCGCTGCTTGGGCTGCGCGTAGATCGCGAGGGCCTCTTCGAGGGTGATGTCGAAGAGCTGGTCCTCGGAGGTCAACGACCGGGAGTCGGTGCCCTTCTTCAGATACGGGCCGTAGCGGCCGTTCTGCGCGGTGATCTCGACGCCCTCGGCGTCCTCGCCGACGACGCGCGGCAGCGACATCAGCTTGAGGGCGTCGGCGAGGGTGACCGTGTCCAGGGACATGGACTTGAAGAGGGAGGCGGTCCGCGGCTTCACCGCGTTCTTGCCGGTCTTCGGCGTCCCCTCGGGCAGCACCTCGGTGACGTACGGGCCGTAGCGGCCGTCCTTGGCGATGATCTGGTTGCCGCTGACCGGGTCGGCGCCCAGCTCGAAGTCGCCGCTGGGCTTCGCCAGCAGCTCCTCCGCGAGCTCCACGGTCAGCTCGTCGGGTGCCAGGTCCTCGGGCACGTCGGCACGCTGGTGGCCCTCGGCACCCTTCTCGCCCCGCTCGATGTACGGGCCGTAGCGGCCGACACGGAGCTTGATGTCGTTGCCGACCGGGAAGGAGGAGATCTCCCGGGCGTCGATCGCGCCGAGGTCGGTGACCAGGGCCTTCAGGCCGCCGAGGTGGTCGCCGTCGCCGTTGCCCGCGTCGGAGGCCGCTCCGACCGCGGCGGTGTCGTCACCGGGCTGGACCCCGAAGTAGAAGCGCTTGAGCCACGGCACGGACTGGGCCTCACCCCGCGAGATGCGGTCGAGGTCGTCCTCCATGCGGGCGGTGAAGTCGTAGTCGACGAGCCGGCCGAAGTGCTTCTCCAGCAGGTTGACCACGGCGAAGGACAGGAAGGACGGGACGAGCGCCGTGCCCTTCTTGAAGACGTAACCGCGGTCCAGGATCGTCCCGATGATCGAGGCGTACGTGGAGGGGCGGCCGATCTCTCGCTCTTCGAGCTCCTTGACCAGCGAGGCCTCGGTGTACCGGGCCGGGGGCTTGGTGGCGTGCCCGTCGACCGTGATCTCGTCGGCGGACAGCGCGTCGCCCTCGGCCACCTGCGGCAGCCGGCGCTCGCGGTCGTCCAGCTCGGCGTTCGGGTCGTCGGCGCCCTCGACGTACGCCTTCATGAAGCCGTGGAAGGTGATCGTCTTGCCGGACGCGGAGAACTCGGCGTCCCGGCCGTCGCTCGCCCGGCCACCGATCTTGACGGTGACGGAGTTGCCGACGGCGTCCTTCATCTGGGAGGCGACGGTCCGCTTCCAGATCAGCTCGTAGAGCCGGAACTGGTCGCCGGTGAGCCCGGTCTCGGCAGGGGTGCGGAAGCGGTCGCCGGAGGGTCGGATCGCCTCGTGCGCCTCCTGCGCGTTCTTGACCTTCCCGGCGTACGTACGCGGCTTCTCGGGGAGGTAGCTCGCCCCGTACAACTGCGTGACCTGGGCCCGGGCCGCGGAGATCGCGGTGTCGGAGAGGGTCGTGGAGTCCGTACGCATATAGGTGATGAAGCCGTTCTCGTACAGCTTCTGCGCCACCTGCATGGTCGCCTTCGCCCCGAAGCCCAGCTTGCGGCTCGCCTCCTGCTGGAGGGTCGTGGTCCGGAAGGGGGCGTACGGGGAGCGCCGGTACGGCTTCGACTCGACGGACCGGACCGCGAAGGAGGAGTCGGCGAGCGCGGCGGCCAGGGCGCGGGCGTTCGTCTCGTCCAGGTGCAGGGTCTGGGCGGAGCCGGCCTTCAGCTGCCCGTCGGGGCCGAAGTCGCGGCCCTGGGCGATCCGGCGGCCGTCGACCGCGCTGAGGCGTGCGGTGAGGGTCGAGGGGTCGGAGGCGTCACCGGTGCGGCCGGTGGCGAACTTTCCGGTCAGGTCCCAGTACTCGGCGGAGCGGAAGGCGATGCGCTCGCGCTCCCGCTCGACGACGAGCCGGGTGGCGACGGACTGGACGCGGCCCGCCGAGAGCTTCGGCATGACCTTCTTCCACAGGACCGGCGAGACCTCGTAGCCGTAGAGGCGGTCGAGGATGCGGCGGGTCTCCTGGGCGTCGACCATGCGCTGGTTGAGCTCGCGCGGGTTGGCGACGGCGGCCCGGATCGCGTCCTTGGTGATCTCGTGGAAGACCATCCGGTGGACCGGGACCTTGGGCCTGAGCACTTCCTGGAGGTGCCACGCGATGGCTTCGCCCTCGCGGTCCTCATCGGTGGCGAGGAAGAGTTCGTCGGACTCGGCCAGCAGCTGCTTGAGCTTCCTGACCTGGGCCTTCTTATCGGCGTTGACGACATAGATGGGCTGGAAGTCGTGTTCGACGTCCACCCCGAGGCGGCGTACCTCGCCGGTGTACTCGTCCGGGACCTCGGCCGCGCCGTTCGGGAGGTCGCGGATGTGCCCGACGCTCGCCTCGACGACGTATCCGGGGCCGAGATAGCCCTTGATCGTCTTCGCCTTGGCAGGCGACTCGACGATGACGAGTCGGCGGCCGCCCTGTGCGGTCTCGCTGGTCGGGGACAACTTCGCTCTTCTCTCCGGTCGACACTCGATGGGCATCCGGGCAGCGTCATGACGCTGCCAGGGTGCTGTCGCTGCGGAGTGTGACGGTACAACCCGCCCCCGTGTCAAACGGCAAAAGCCCGCAACGGCCACTCGAACGGTAACCCGACTTCCGCCATTCCTGCCGCCCGGACCGCCGGGTCCGGGCCACGCGGAGGCTTGGCCGGTGCCTTTTCGGAGGTGGTCGCGGTGTCCGCCGGGCGTCCTGTCGGCCCGGGCGCCGCCCCGCCGGGGGCGGGGATCAGACGAGCGTGAAGCACCACACGCCGAGGCCGAGGAAAACGAGGCCGAAGAGCGTCGTGAGTGCGGTGGAGGCGACGGGGCTCACACCGTGCGCCACCGGCGCGCGGTGCAGGGCTCGCGCCCCTGTCCAGAGCAGGAGGGCGGCGCCGAACAGCGCCAGGGCCGTACCGGCGAAGACTGCTGAGACGCTCTCCATGTCGTACTCCTGGACCGTCGTGGCGAACCGCCCGGGACCGGCCGGCCGGTCCCGGAGCCGGACCTCGACGGCCCGGCACGGGGAGGTTGTCACCCCGGGGCATCGCCCACACGAACCCGGGATGAACAGCACTCCCCCGCCGACCAGCGGAACACCATCGGCCGCATACGGAGCACGCGGCGGCCGTACACGACCGGAATGCGTGGTCCGGGCGCGCCGGAGAGCGCGCCGCGCCGGAACGCACTGGCGACAGGGGCGACACCGCCCGACCGGGGAGCGTCCCCACTCCGTACCGGAAGGCGGTCACGGTCACGGTCGCAGGGCGCGGACTCCAGGTCGCCGGTCGCCGTACCTCCGCGCACTCCGCGGTCTACCGGCCCCGCGGCACGACGTCGGGCGCCGGCTCCAGGAAGCCCTCCTCGACCAGCAGCCGGATCGCCTGCGGGGTGCGGTCGCGCAGGAGCACCGGATCTTCCGCCATCAACTGCGCGATGGCGTCCAGGATCCGCCCGGCGGGCAGCGAGCCGTCGCACACGCCCGCGAACCCTGCGGCCACCGCGTCGACCTTGGTCGCCCGCATCATGCCGCGGTGCTGACGCAGCACCACATGCTCGGGATCCTCCGCGCCCGGCAGACCGACCTGCTCCTGCACGACCTCGGCGGCGAGAGCGAAGTGCCCGGCGAGCAGCGCCGCGTCGTCCTGGTCGCGGAGGTAGTCCTGGCGGGCGAAGTGCTCCTGGACGGCCTGTCCGAGCGGCTGCTGCACCGCGTGCGGCCATTCCTCGACGACGATCGAGGGGTTCCCGGCCGCCGCGGCGGCGGATTTGCGCAGGGTGATCCAGCCGAATCCGACGGCCGTGGCGCCCCGCGCCTCGAACGCGTCGAGCCACGCCTCGTACCGCTCGGCGTACTCGGCGGGGTCGCCACGGTGGTCGCCGCTGTCGCGCAGCCACAGCTCGGCGTACTGCGTGACGTCCTGGACCTCGCGCTGGACGATCCAGGCATCACAGCCGAACGGCACCCAGGAGCGCAGCCGGTCCTGCCACTCCTCGCCCTCCACGTGCTGCCAGTTGGCGAGGAACTGGGCGTAACCCCCCTCGTTCAGATGGTCGCCGGACTGCTGCACCAGCGTGCGGCACAGGTCGTCGCCGCCCATGCCGCCGTCCCGGTAGGTGAGGCGGGCGCCGGGCGAGATGACGAAAGGCGGGTTGGAGACGATCAGGTCGAACGTGTCGGAGCCCACCGGCTCGAAGAGGGAGCCCTCGCGCAGGTCGGCGGGGGCGGCGCCGGACAGGGCGAGGGTGAGCCGGGTGAACTCCAGGGCACGGGGGTTGAGGTCGGTGGCGGCGACCCGGGTCGCGTGCTGGGCGGCGTGCAGCGCCTGGATGCCGGAGCCCGTACCGAGGTCGAGGGCCGAGGCGACCGGCGCCCGGACGGTGATCCCGGCGAGGGTGGTGGAGGCCCCGCCGACCCCGAGGACCACGCCCTCCTCGCGCGAGCCGATCCCGCCCGCACCGCCGACCGCGCACCCGAGGTCGGACACGATGAACCAGTCCTCCCCGTCCGGCCCCCCGTACGGCCGTACGTCGACGCCCGCGCGGACCGTCCCGTCGGCGTGGCTCACCCAGCCGTCCGCGACGCACTCGGCGAGCGGCAGGGCGGCACGGGCCCGCTCCTCGGCGACGGGACGCTGCAGAAGGAAGAGCCGCACCAGCGTGTCGAGCGGGGCGTCGCCCCGGGTGGCCCGCAGGGCGGGGACCGTCTCGCTGCGGGCGAGGGCGGCATAGGCGGGCGCGCCGAGGCGGTCGAGGAGCCCGTCCGCGGTGAAGTCCGCGGCGAGCAGGGCCTCACGGAGGGCGGCGGCGTGGTCGGGTGCGGGAAGGCTGCTCTTACTCACCCACCCATTGTGTCCGCTCCCACCGACAACGGCAGCGGCCCGGGCACCCACCGGGTGTCCGGGCCGGGAGAACGGCGCTCAGTCCTTCTTCTCCGAGGAGTCCTTGTCCGCGGACTCCTTCTCCGTCGAGTCCTTCTCCGTCGAGTCCTTCTTGTCGGGGGCCGTGCCCTCCGGGGCCGCGTCGGAGCCGGCCGCCCCGGAGCCGGAGGGACCGGTCGAGGCAGTCGGCTTCTGGCAGCCCTTCTGCTTCGACATCGCGACGCCGACCTCGCCGGACTGGAGCTTCTTCAGAGCCTGGTCACCGCTGGTGCTGATCTTGTTCAGCTCGTCGGCGATGCCCTTCAGTCCGTCGGCGAACTTCGCCTGGTCCTTGGTGTCGAGCGCGTCGACCTCGGTCTTGAGGTCGGCGTACGCCTTGGAGGAGGCGTTGAGCTCCTTCACCGCTTCCTTCTGCGTGGTCTCACCGTCGTCGACCGGCGGCGGGCCGGCCGAGTCCACGGCGGTGCCCAGCGACTTGTACGCCTGGGAGATCTGCTGGAAGGCGGCCGAGTCGGTCTTCTGGACGTCGGCGGGCTTGCTGTTGTCCGCGGTCTGCTGCTGGATGGAGGCGTTGGCGTTGGCGATCTTCTGCAGTTGCGGCTGAACCTGGTCGCAGACCTTCTTGGCCCAGTCGTTGACCTTGTTGTCGCTGTCGTCGCTGCAGCCCGACAGCGTCAGTACGAGTACCGCACCGCCGGACAGTGCGGCTGCGAGCTTCTTGTTCACCGGATTGGTCCCTTCCAATGCTCTCGGCCCCGGAACTTACACGCCGAGGGGGCGACAGCCGGGTGCCGGTCATCCGGTGTGCATGCTTTTGAAGCCATTTGCACCAAGGGAAATGAGGGAGATGCCACTCGCACAGAGAATCGGACACACGATCGGTCACTCACGCGATCGGGCACTCATCCGAAAGGCTGCTCCGCATCATCACCTCCCATCGCCCCGCACTGATCCACACCGATCCCACCGATCCCACCGACGCAGGCGACGCCGGACGAGGACGGAAGGGGGGCGCTCGAGGAGGGCGGAGGAGGGCGATGAAGAAGCAGACGAAGCAGACGAAGGCGGACGGCACGTCAGCACGCACCGTCCGCCCACTCCTTGATCACACGTCACGTCGGCCGACGCCGGGCGCTCCTCCCTCCCGCGTGCGTCTCACGGAGCCGCCGTACAGACGACCCACGGGCCCGCATGCAGGTACGGACCCGGATCACGGGGCCACCGCGGGATCCGGCGCGGGGACCGAGGGACCGCCGTCCCCCGGGGTGTCGTCGTCGCCCACGGCGATGCCGCGCCGCTTGGAGACGTAGACCGCGGCGACGATGACGCCGATGGCGATGACGGCCACCAGCGCCCGCACCCAGGGATTCGCGTCCGCTCCGTAGCTGAACTGCACGATCGCCGGGGCGATGAGCAGGGCGACCAGGTTCATCACCTTGAGCAGCGGGTTGATCGCCGGGCCCGCCGTGTCCTTGAACGGGTCGCCGACCGTGTCCCCGATGACAGTCGCGGCATGGGCCTCGCTGCCCTTGCCGCCGTGGTGGCCGTCCTCGACGAGTTTCTTGGCGTTGTCCCAGGCGCCGCCGGAGTTGGCGAGGAACACGGCCATCAGTGTGCCCGTGGCGATCGCGCCGGCGAGGTACGAGCCGAGGGCGCCGACGCCGAGGGTGAAGCCGACCGCGATCGGCGCCAGCACCGCCAGCAGTCCCGGCGTGGCCAGTTCGCGCAGGGCGTCCCGGGTGCAGATGTCGACGACGCGCCCGTACTCGGGCTTCTCCGAGTAGTCCATGATCCCGGGATGCTCGCGGAACTGCCGCCTGACCTCGTAGACCACCGCTCCGGCCGACCGGGACACGGCGTTGATGGCCAGCCCGGAGAACAGGAACACGACCGCGGCGCCCAGGATCAGGCCGACGAGGTTGTTGGGCTGCGAGATGTCCAGGCTCAGCCCCAGCTCGCCCGCCCCGGCCCCGACCTCGTCGACCGCCGTGGCGATGGCGTCGCGGTAGGACCCGAAGAGGGCCGCCGCCGCCAGGACGGCGGTGGCGATGGCGATGCCCTTGGTGATGGCCTTGGTCGTGTTGCCGACCGCGTCCAGGTCGGTGAGCACCTGGGCGCCGGCCCCCGTGACGTCCCCGGACATCTCGGCGATGCCCTGGGCGTTGTCCGAGACCGGCCCGAAGGTGTCCATGGCCACGATGACGCCCACCGTGGTGAGGAGCCCCGTCCCGGCGAGCGCGACCGCGAAGAGCGCCAGCATGATCGACGTACCGCCCAGCAGGAACGCCCCGTAGACGCCGAGGCTGATCAGCAGCGCGGTGTACACGGCCGATTCCAGGCCGATGGAGATGCCCGCCAGCACCACGGTGGCCGGGCCGGTGAGCGCGGACTTCCCGATGTCCCTGACCGGGCGGCGGTTGGTCTCGGTGAAGTAGCCGGTGAGCTGCTGGATGAGCGCGGCCAGGGCGATACCGATGGCCACCGCGACCAGGGCGAAGATGCGCGGATCGCCGCCGTGTCCGGCGATCGCCTCGTCGGTGACCCCGTCCAGCTCCGCGTACGAGGAGGGCAGATAGGCGAAGGCGGCGACGGCCACCAGGGCGAGCGAGATCACCGCGGAGATGAAGAAGCCGCGGTTGATCGCGGTCATCCCGCTGCGGTCGGCGCGGCGCGGGGCCACCGCGAAGATCCCGATCATCGCGGTGACGACGCCGATCGCCGGGACCATCAAGGGGAAGGCGAGACCGGAGTCGCCGAACGCGGCCGTACCGAGGATGAGCGCCGCGACGAGCGTCACGGCGTACGACTCGAAGAGATCGGCCGCCATGCCCGCGCAGTCACCGACGTTGTCGCCCACGTTGTCGGCGATGGTGGCGGCGTTGCGCGGATCGTCCTCCGGAATGCCCTGCTCCACCTTGCCCACCAGGTCGGCGCCCACGTCCGCCGCCTTGGTGAAGATCCCGCCGCCGACCCTCATGAACATGGCGATCAGCGCCGCGCCGAGACCGAACCCCTCCAGTACCTTGGGCGCGTCGGCGGCATAGACGAGCACCACGCAGGAGGCCCCGAGCAGACCGAGCCCCACCGTGATCATTCCGACCACACCACCGGTACGGAAAGCGATCTTCATCGCTTTGTGCGAGACAGCGGTGAGATCCTTTTCCGGTTCTCCTTCCGCTGGAGTCGCCTCACGCGCGGCCGCGGCCACCCGCACATTGCTCCGCACGGCGAGCCGCATACCGATGTATCCGGTCGCCGCCGAGAAAAGCGCACCCACCAGGAAGAAGAGGGAACGCCCCGCGCGTTGCGACCAGTTGTCGGCCGGCAGCAGGAACAACAGGAAGAACACGACGACGGAGAAGACACCGACCGTGCGCAGTTGTCGGGCCAGATAGGCGTTCGCGCCTTCCTGCACCGCCGCGGCGATCTCCTTCATGCGCTCGGTGCCCTCGCCGGCCGCCAGGACCTGGCGTACGAGCAGCTGGGCGACGATCAGCGCGGCGACGGCGACGACCGCCACCACGATGACGATCAGCCGGTTGCCGTCGGTGAGTACCGCCGCCGCGAGGGAGACGGGTCGGTCGGAAAGTGCGGATTCTTGCGTCAGTACTGCCATGGGGGTGGTGAAGAACTCCGCCATACGTCCTCCTTGACGCTCAGCGCTCAAGTCGTGGACGGATTGTAGGGAGCGGAACCTGATCAGAACAGTGGATGGGAAGAGAATTGATCGCTCTCCCCCCAACGCCGAGAGATCAGCGGAGAGATTCTGCTCGAATGCAGTAATGAGGCAGGCGGATTACACGAAGAGAATCAAGAAAAAAGGCCCTGCTCAGCAGGGCCCGGGGAAACCAAACATCGCTCGTGCGCCTCATAACCCACGGTTCTCAACGCCTCGGGACCGCAGGAAGGTCCCCAGCGCCTCAGACGCAGTCCTCAGCACCTGGAATCACGGACAGAGGCACCGGGGGCCCGGGCACACTCCGCGAACACGCACAGAGGCGCGGAGTACGGGCTCAGGCGCGGAAGCAGCAGATGCAGCACGGGTGCGGGGAGCAGCAGATGCAGGCACAGGCGCAGCTGCCGGGAGCAGCAGGCGCAGGAAGCAGCAGGTCCAGGCCCTCAGGGGCGTACCGCGGCGTCCGCCGTCGGCCAGCTCATGCGGATCACTCCGCCGCCCGCACCGGAGCGGACCTCCACGTCGTCGACGAGACCGCTGATGACCGCGAGGCCCATCTCGTCCTCGCCCTCAGCACCGTCCATCTCGGAGTCGGGGCGGTCCGGCCCCGCTCCGGAAGCGTGGGAGCCGTCACGCGCCCCGGACGCGGCGGAATCCCCGCCGGGGCCGGGAACGCTGTCCCCGACCTCGATGGAGAACGCCTTCTCCTCCTCGGTCAACGCGACGCTGACCGGCTCGGTGATGCCGTGGCTGCGGTGCAGCCCGACCGCGCGGCTGCACGCCTCTCCGACGGCGAGCCTGACCTCGTCGAGCACCGCCTCGTCGACGCCGGCCCTGCGCGCCACGGCGGCCGCCACCAGGCGGGCCGTCCTGACATGTTCAGGCTGAGCGCTGAAGCGGAGTTCAACGGTGGCCATGCCATCCCCCTCGAACGTTCGGGCGTACGCCTCAGAGGCCCCGGGCGTGTCGCCCGGCACCCCTGCTCTCCTTCTCCGGAAGCCGACAAAGCCGACAGCCGACCCTAGGGTCGACCGCCTGCCCGTCGCGGCCCACGCGCTGCCGCTGTCGGCCTGTTCACTGCCTGCCGACCGGCCCGGGGGCCGGTCCGCTCCGACCTCAGTCGGTGGCGGCGACAGCCTCGTCGACCGTGGTGTGAATCGGGAACACCTTGGTCAGACCTGTGATCCGGAAGATCTTGAGAATGCGCTCCTGGTTGCAGACCAGGCGCAACGAGCCCTCATGGGCCCGCACACGCTTCAAGCCGCCCACGAGCACGCCGAGGCCGGTGGAGTCGAGAAAGTCGACGCCTTCCATGTCGACAACCAAGTGATAGCTGCCGTCATTCACCAACTCGACCAACTGCTCGCGCAGCTTGGGCGCGGTATACACATCAATCTCGCCACCGACCTCGACGACCGTACGGTCGCCACCAGGGCCGGACACATTGCGAGTCGACAGGGACAGGTCCACGGATCCTCCAGCACCTTGCTATCGAGCGGTCGCCCCTCGCTCTCCCCGACGGAGGCCAGGGGACGGATCGCCAGCCGCGATGGCATTCAATCACTTACCAGCAGCCATGCACGACGCCTTGGGACCATTGTCCGTCACGCCAGTGACACACTCGGTGCCGATGGCCAAGAATCACCGTCCCGGACGACCACCCGAGAGTGGGGACATGCGCCCCTCTCCCGCCATGATCCTCGACCGGCTCGCCGCAGGGGCGGGCCGGGCCGCGCGCATCACTCATACGGAGCACCTGCCCCCGCGATCGGGAACCCATGCCATCTGGCCGGATCGCATCCGGCCAGAAGTGATCTCGGCGATCGAGAAGGCCGGGATCGCCCATCCGTGGGCGCACCAGGCGGCCGCGGCCGAGCACGCGCTGGACGGCGAATCGGTCGTGATCGCCACCGGTACGGCCTCCGGGAAGTCCCTCGCGTACCTCGCGCCGGTCCTGAGCACCCTCCTGGACGGCTCCGAGGCCCCCAACGGCCGCGGGGCCACCGCCCTGTACCTCGCCCCCACCAAGGCCCTGGCGGCCGACCAGCGGCGCTCGGTGAAGGCGCTCGCGGCACCGCTCGGCAACGCCATCAGGCCGGCGGTCTACGACGGCGACACCCCGGTCGAGGAACGCGAATGGGTGCGGCAGTACGCCAACTACGTCCTGACCAACCCCGACATGCTGCACCGCGGGATCCTGCCGTCCCACCCCCGCTGGGCGTCCTTCCTGCGTGCCCTGCGGTTCGTCGTGATCGACGAGTGCCACACCTACCGGGGTGTCTTTGGCTCCCACGTCGCCCAGGTCCTGCGCCGCCTACGCCGCCTGTGCGCCCGCTACGGGGCCGATCCGGTCTTCCTGCTGGCGTCGGCCACGGCGGCGGATCCCGCGGTCGCAGCCGGGCGTCTGACGGGCCTGCCGGTCCGGGAGGTGTCGGACGACGCCTCCCCGCGCGGCGAGCTGGTCTTCGCCCTGTGGGAGCCCCCGCTGACCGACCTGCACGGCGAGAAGGGCGCACCCGTTCGCCGGACCGCGACGGCCGAGACCGCCGACCTGCTCACCGACCTGACCCTCCAGGGCGTCCGCTCGGTCGCCTTCGTACGCTCCCGGCGCGGCGCGGAACTGATCTCGGTGATCGCCAAGGAACGCCTCGCGGAGGTCGACCCCTCGCTGCCGAAGCGGGTCGCCGCCTATCGAGGGGGTTACCTCCCCGAGGAGCGCCGGGCCCTGGAGCGAGCGCTGCACTCCGGGGAACTGCTCGGCCTCGCGGCCACCACCGCCCTGGAGCTGGGCATCGACGTCTCCGGCCTCGGCGCGGTCGTCATCTCCGGCTACCCGGGCACACGGGCGTCCCTCTGGCAACAGGCGGGCCGCGCCGGCCGCTCGGGCCAGGGCGCCCTGGCCGTTCTCGTGGCCCGGGACGACCCGCTGGACACGTATCTGGTCCACCACCCCGAGGCGCTCTTCCAGCAGCCCGTCGAGTCGACGGTGCTGGACCCGGACAACCCCTACGTCCTCGCCCCCCACCTCTGCGCCGCGGCCGCCGAGCTGCCCCTCACCGAGCCCGACATCGCCCTCTTCGGCCCGGCCGTGCCCGAGCTGCTGCCCCAACTGGAGGCGGCGAAGCTGCTGCGCAGACGGGCGTCGGGCTGGCACTGGACCCGGCGCGAACGGGCCGCCGACCTGGCCGACATCCGGGGCGGGGGCGGCCGTCCCGTCCAGATCGTCGAGGAGGGCACCGGCCGGCTGCTGGGCACCGTCGACGCGGCCGCCGCCCACACGGCCGTCCACGAGGGGGCCGTCCATCTGCACCAGGGCCGCACCCACCTGGTCCGAAAGCTGGACCTGGAGGACTCCGTGGCCCTGGTCGAGCAGGCCGAACCGCCGTACTCGACGGTCGCCCGCGACACCACGGCCATCACCGTCCTGGAGACCGACACCGAGATTCCCTGGGGCCAGGGCCGGCTCTGCTACGGCTCCGTCGAGGTCACCAACCAGGTCGTCTCCTTCCTCCGCCGCAAACTGATCACCGGCGAGGTCCTGGGCGAGACCAAGCTCGACCTGCCGCCCCGCACGCTGCGCACCCGCGCCGTCTGGTGGACGGTCACCGAGGACCAGCTCGACGCGGCCCGCGTCAATCCGGAGATCCTCGGCGGCGCGCTCCATGCCGCCGAACACGCGTCGATCGGGCTCCTCCCCCTCTTCGCCACGTGCGACCGCTGGGACATCGGCGGCGTGTCCGTACCGCTGCACCCGGACACCCTGCTGCCGACGGTCTTCGTGTACGACGGCCACCCGGGAGGAGCCGGATTCGCCGAGCGGGCCTTCCACACCGCCCGTACGTGGCTGACGGCGACCCGGGAGGCCATCGCGTCCTGCGAGTGCGAGGCGGGCTGCCCCTCCTGCATCCAGTCCCCCAAGTGCGGCAACGGCAACGAGCCCCTGCACAAACGCGGAGCCGTACGCCTGCTCACCGAACTCCTCAGGACCGCACCCCCGGAGCCGGACGGACCGACCACGCCGGACGCACCGACCACGCCGAAGGGATGAGCCGTCAGAACAGCACCGCCGGACAGCCGGCCGACGACGACGCTTCCACGAGTCCCTGACAGAACGCCCTGTCGGGAGGCTCTGCCCGGACGCACGGTCCCTGGAGGCGCGCTGTCAGGAGGTCACGTCCGTCGATGATGCCACCGGGCCCACGGGCGCCCGCACGGGCCGGGTGCGGAACACGCGGTCCGGGCGAGCCCGGCCGGGACATCAGCCGGTGGTCCGTGGTCCGGTTCGGGGATTGCCCGACGGGCCCGCCCCGGGATCGGCCGGAGATCCGGCGCCAGGGTCGGCGGGAGGCCCGGCCCGGGCCCTGACGGCAGGTAGGTAGGGCCCGAATCCCGAGCGGGCGGTCACATCGGCGATCTCCCCCTGCACCACGCAGCGAACGAGCACGGCACCCTGTGCCAGGGCTACCCGCCGGGCCGTCTCACACGCGACCACCACCCCTTCCAACGCCCGGCCCGCAGCCGCGAGGGCCGCCAGATCCGCGGCCCCGCCCGCCCGGTGACGGGCAGCCACAACCTGTCCCAGCGCGAGCACCACGGCGAACACGGTGCAAAGACCGGTCGCGGTGACAGCCACCCACACCGTCGCCATACCTCGGTCCGCGCCACGCCCCGCACGCTGGATCGCGATCCGGCGTGCGACCCGGGCTGCGATCCGAACCACTCGCCGGCCCACACCCCGGTCCGTACCCCTGCCCGCGCCACGCCCCATGCCCCGCCCCCTACCCCTCTCCTCGCCCTTGCCCTCGTCCTCCCCTCCGTCCCAACCCCACAGCCGAAACCGGCCCCGGCACCGACACCCGTTCAGCCCCTGGCCCCCTGACTCCCTCGCCCTCATGGCGCGGCGCCCCCGACCGTGTCCTCCGCCAGGGCGGCCGCCTCGGCGCTCAACGTCAGGGCCAGCACGCCCGGCCCCGGGGTCGGGGACTCCACCCGGACGTGCCACAGGTCTCCCGCCCTCCCCACCTCGACCCGGGCACCGTGGGGCGCCGCGTCACGCGCGGTTTCCAGAACCGCCGCCTCCGGCTCCGAACGGGCGGCCGCCCGTGCCCCCGCCCGCGCCGCGTCCACGCACCGGATCTGGTCCGATGCCGCCATCAACGCCCACAGCAGCGCCATGGCGAAGGCGACCAGCACCGGAATGACCACGGCCGCCTCCGCGGTCACCGCGCCCCTGTCGCCACCCCCGTAGCCGCTCGTGGTCGGGCGCCGCGGCAGCCCCCGGGGAAGGCCGCGGTCCGACGCCACGGTCCCCTCCCCCGGCCAGGGCCCCGACAGGACCTCAGAACTTCGCATCGAGCGCGTCCTCGACCAGCGACTGCAGCGCCGACAGCACCGGCCCGCTGTTCACCACCTTGTAGAGCACCGCGGCGAAGGCGCACGCGGCGATGGTTCCCACCGCGTACTCGGACGTGGTCATCCCTCGGTCGGACCGACCGAGCCGCCCCGCCCACCGTGCGGCCCACTTCGCCGTCCGGTCCGGCACACCTGTGGACAGCCGGCCTCCGAGCAGAACGTCAACGGCCCGGTCCCAGAACTTCGTTTCCATTTCATCCCCCGATGAGCATCGATAACGAGCGGGCGCCCGAACGGAACACCCGTGAATGACAGCGAAATGAATGACAGCGACCAGTCATCGCCGGCCGCGAGCCGCGCACAGGCTCACCAGCCCGGGCGGCCGGTCGCGAGCAGATCGCCGGCCAGGCCGATGATCACCGGCGCCACCCCGACCGCCAGGAAGGCGGGGAGGAAGCAGAGGCCGACCGGCGCGGTGATCAGCACTCCGGCCCGTTGCACGCGCGCCACCGCCGCAGCGCCTCGTTCGGCGCGCATCGACTCGGCCAGTCTGGCAACCGGCTCTGCGGCCGGGGCTCCCGTCGAACCTGCCCGGTGCAGACAGCGGGCCAGCGGGCCTGCGCCCGGTATCTCCCCGAACCGGCCCCACGCCTCGGCCGGTTCGCCGCCGAGGCGGATCTCTGCGGCGGTCCGGGCGAGCCGATCGCCGACCGGGCCGCCGAGGGACTCGCCCACCTCCTCGGCCGCCTCCCGGGGGCCTGCCCCGACCGCGATACAGGCCGCCAGCAGATCCGCGGCCAGCGGAAGCTGCCCGGCGATCACGGCCCGCTCCCGAGGGGTACCGCCGGGACGAGTGGGGGTCCGGGTTCGCTGCCACCGCCACGTCACGTACGCCGCGGCCGAACCGACCGCGCAGCCCAAAACACCACTGACCAGAATCCATCCGGCCAACCAGGCCCCGGCCGGAGCAGCCCACCGCCGAGCGGCCTCGGAGAGACCCGATCCACTGCTCGCCCGTAACGGTGCGCCCAGCAGGCTCCACCTGCCGGGCCGTGCCACGATGGCCGTCCCCAGCAACAGTGCGCCCCGCCCGCGAACCGCCCGTCTCCGCAATCTGGCGGCGGTCACGGCGGCCAGCTGCGCCGCCGCGCCCAGCGCCGCCGCCGACATCCCCAGGCTGTGGAGAACTTCTCCGCCCGCCGCGTTCACACCGTCTCCCCTCCGCGCACGATCCGGCAGGCCCAGTACAGCCCGGCCGCCTCCAGGAACGCCCCCACCGCCAGGCAGGCCAGACCGCCCGGGGTATGCAGCAGTACCCGCAAGGGTTCGGCTCCGAGCGCCGCTCCCAGCCCCAGGCCCGCGATCGGGAGCAGCGCCAGGACCACGACCGTCGACCAGGCTCCCGCCAGTTGGGCGCGTAGCTCCTCCCGTCTGCGCCGGTCCTCCCGCAGCGCGGCCTCCAGGCGCTCCAGACCGGCCGCCAACCCGGCCCCGCCGTCCGCGGCCACTCGCCAGCACGCGGCCATCCCGGACAGGCCCTCCAGCCCCGGGCCCGCCGCCGCCTGCCGCAGCGCCGCCGGCACATCGCCACCGAACCGCGCCGCCGCCAACACCGCGGCCTCCGCCTCCCCCAGTCGGCCGCCCGAAGCGGGTCTCGCCAGGAAGCCGTCCTCCGCCAGGCCTTCGCGCAGCGCGACCAGCAACGCCTGTCCCGGCTCGCGGCCGGCTCTCAGCTCCCCGACCACGGCTCCGCACAACGCCGCCACCGCGGTCGCGGCCCGCTCCGCCTCCCGCGCTCCCGCCCGCCTCCGCAGCCACCGGCGCACCAACGGAACCGCCACGGCCCCCGCGATCAGCGGCAGCACCGAACCGCCCACCACCGCAAGCAGCACCGCGACCGGAACGCACCACCACTCCCGACGCCCCCGGGCCGCCTCCGTCACACGCCTCAGAGCCTTGAGCAGGCATGGCCACCGGCTCCATGTCGGACGTGACTCGGTGGGAGCGTCCACGAACAGCACGCGCGCCCGCCGAACATTCGTGTCCCGCACCATCGCGAGCCACACCGCTGAGCCCGCGCAGAGAGCCACCGCATGGGCCGCGTACGCGGATGTCGCCCCCGTCACAGCGCGCCCCCGATCAGCGACCGCAGCCGTTCCCATCCCCGCTCCGGAACAAATCCGCCGATGCCCCAGCTCAGGGCCGGAACCGTGAGGACCAGACCCGCCGCGTCCCGCTCCAGGACGTGCACCTCGGCAACCCGCCGTTGCCCCGCGCGGTCCCGCACGAGATGCACGACCACCGAGAGCGCTGCCGCCAACTGGCTGTGCAGGGCCACCCGGTCGAGACCGGCCGCGGTGCCCAGAGCCTCCAGCCGGGCCGGTACATGCTCGGCGGCATTGGCGTGGACGGTGCCGCACCCGCCTTCGTGTCCGGTGTTCAGGGCGGCCAACAACTGGGTGACTTCAGCGCCCCGCACCTCTCCGACCACCAACCGGTCGGGCCGCATGCGCAGTGCCTGCCGCACCAGATCCCGCAACGTCACCCGGCCCGCACCCTCCTGATTGGCCGGACGGGACTCCAGGCGGACCACATGCGGGTGGTCCGGCCGCAGCTCGGCGGAGTCCTCGGCGAGCACGATCCTCTCGTTCGCGCCGACCGCGCCCAGCAGACTGGCGAGGAGCGTCGTCTTGCCCGCCCCGGTGCCGCCGCTGATCACATAGGAGATCCGCGCTTCGACGAGGGCCCGCAGGATCCGGTCTCCGCCCGGCGGCACCGTGCCCGCGTCCACCAACTCCGCCAGCGAGAAGGCCCGTGGCCGCACCACCCGCAGGGAGAGGCAGGTCGAGCCGACGGACACCGGGGGCAGCACGGCGTGCATCCGTGTGCCGTCAGGCAGCCGTGCGTCCACCCATGGCCGTGCGTCGTCCAACCTCCTGCCGGCCACCGCGGCGAGACGCTGGGCCAGCCTCCGCACCGCCGCCGCGTCCGGGAAGGTGACGCCCGTCAACTGGAGCCCACCGCCCCGGTCCACCCACACCCTGTCCGGCGCGGAGACCAGCACATCGGTCACCTCCGGATCCGCGAGCAACGGCTCCAGCACTCCCGTGCCGACGAGCTCGCCGCGCAGCTCTGCCGCGGCCCCGAGCACCTCGGCATCCCCCAGCAACCGCCCCTGCGCCCGTAGTGCGGCGGCCACCCCGGCCGGGGTGGGAGCGGCACCGCTGCGTGCCAGCCGCTGGCGTACGGCGTCGAGCAGTTCGTCCGTCATGCCGTCCCTCCCCCGGGCGGGCCGGTCACGGGGCTTGTGTCACCGGCCGCCGCAACCTGTTCCCAGAAGGCCGAACAGAACCGGGCCAGCGGGCCCCGGGCACTGCCGCCGGGCGGAGTCCCATCGTCCTGGGAGACCAGAAGGCCCGGTTCCGGCGGAAGTTCACCGACGAGCGGGAGGCCGATGGCCCGGGCGACCCATCGCCCGTCCAGACCTGACGCATACGGCCCCCTGGGCACCACCCGCAGGTCGTCCAACACCATTCGGGCCGTCGCCGCGACGCGCCTGGCCGCTGCTACCGCGCGCAGTTCGCCCGGCACCACGAGCAGGCCGAGATCGAGTTGGGCCAACGCTTCGGCGACGCCCTCGTCGACCCGGCGCGGGAGGTCCACGACCACCACACCGCCGAGCCTCCGAGCGGCGGCCAGCACCGCACGCATCGCCTGCGGCGGGATCACCACCTCGTCGTCCCGGCCCCAACTCAGCACCCGCAGCCCGTGGAGCGCGGGCAGCGAGTCCTCAAGGGCTCCGCCTCCGAGACGGCCCTTCGATTGCGCGAAATCCGGCCACCGCAGGCCTTCGGCACGTTCGCCGCCGAGCAGGACGTCGATCCCGCCTCCCAGCGGGTCGGCGTCGATCAGCATCGTCCGCCCACCGGACCTCGCCGCACTCACGGCGAGGGCGCAGGCCAGCGTTGACGCGCCGGAGCCGCCCCTGCCGCCCATCACACCGACGGTGAACGCGGGGCGTCCCACGCCTTCGGCGGCGTTGGCGATCTGATCGACGAGCCAGCCCTCGGAATCGGGCAGTCGCAGCACATACTCGGCCCCGATCTCCACCGCGCGCCGCCACACGTCCGGGTCGTCCTGGTCCCGGCCCACCAGCATCACCCCCTTCCGCCGGCCGGCGCCCCGACAACGCGCGGCGGCGTCATCTCCCACCAGCACCATCGGAGCCCGCTCCCAGCCGCCACGACGCCCGGGTGGCCCGTGATGAACTTCCGGCTCGGCTCCGGCCGCCGCGCACAGCCGCAGCAGGTCGTCGAGCAGTTCCACGTCCTCCGTCACGATCAGCGGGCCTCCGCGCCGCCCCTCGGCGCCCGCCGCTCCTTCTCCTGCGATGGATCCAGCCACGATCTCCGCCCCCTTCTCGCTGCCCCTTCAGTGCGGTTCGCGGTGTTCTCGGAGCGTTTCCGAGATGCGCGATTCCGGCACCCGCGGACTTCGCGGGTGGAATCAACGTGCAGCACCGCGGAAAACCATGTGGATCTTGATGAAAAACTGTGGACAACTTCGGGCCTGTGAATAACTTCGTAACCCGAACCAGCGACTTCCGCAGCGCAGCCCTCTGGCTACACACTGTGACGAGGCGAGACGCACGGCACCAGCTCGCACGATCAGGCCGATGGCGGCCGGAAGGGAGGCTCAGGTGGCTTCCACCCCCTGAAACGCGTCCGGACATGCGACGACCCCCGCCGGGGGGGAGAGCGGGGGTCGTCCCCACGGCCGACTCGGGGGGGGGAGGAGTCGGACCGGGTTAGCACGGTCGCGAACGATCCGTGACTTCCATGGTGTACCCGAGGGCCTTCTCAGGCAAACCCACACGCCGGATTTTACGCCGAATGGTGGGCCCCTATGCTCAGCGTTGTGGAAAACTGCTTCTCGCCGCGCACAGCAGCCTTCTTTGACCTGGACAAGACGGTCATTGCGAAGTCTTCGACGCTGACCTTCAGCAAGTCCTTCTACCAAGGCGGACTGATCAACCGCCGCGCTGTACTGCGCACCGCGTACGCACAGTTTGTGTTCCTCGCCGGGGGCGCCGATCACGACCAGATGGAGCGGATGCGTGAATATCTCTCCGCCCTCTGCAAGGGGTGGAACGTCCAGCAGGTCAAGGAGATCGTCGCCGAGACCCTGCACGACCTGATCGACCCGATCATCTACGACGAGGCCGCCACCCTCATCGAAGAACACCACACAGCGGGGCGCGATGTGGTCATCGTTTCGACCTCGGGCGCCGAAGTCGTCGAGCCCATCGGCGAATTGCTCGGCGCGGACCGCGTCGTCGCCACGCGCATGGTCGTCGGCGACGACGGCTGCTTCACGGGCGAGGTCGAGTACTACGCCTACGGGCCGACCAAGGCCGAGGCCGTGAAGGCGCTCGCGATCTCGGAGGGGTACGACCTTTCGCGCTGCTACGCCTACAGCGACTCCGCGACCGATGTACCGATGCTGGAGTCGGTCGGCCACCCACACGCGGTCAACCCCGACCGCGCGCTGCGCCGCGAAGCGACCCTTCGCGAGTGGCCGATTCTCGTCTTCAATCGCCCGGTCCGACTCAAGCAGCGGCTGCCCGCCTTCTCGATGCCGCCCCGTCCCGCCCTCGTGGCGGCGGCCGCGGTCGGCGCGGCGGCGGTCACCGCCGGGCTGGTCTGGTACGCCAGCCGTCGGCGCATCGTCGGCGCTACCCCGCCCGGGTGAATCGAGGCAAGGCGCGACAGAGGGGAAGGCGGGGGGCGCCACCGGAGTTGCGCACTGCCTGATTCGCCCTTGATTGAACCTAAAAGTAAAGAAGCGGGACCAGGGCTTTCCCTTCCCCTGGTCCTGGAGTACAAAGGATTTAACGGCCCGCGAGACCAAGGACATCCGCGAGGATGACCTGTAACGCAGAACGGCCCCACGGACCGAGCACGAAAGCCGAGTACCCACGCGACGTCGACCCGTCGATTACGGGCCAGCCGCACCAGGTGACGGGCAAAGCACCCGACCTGATGGGCAAACTACGAGGACGCTTGGTAACTGGGCGGACGTGCCAGCGGCGGCACCGCACATCGGTGCCGCCGCAACCCTTGCCCCCTGCTCCCCCTGCCCCCCTGGCCATCGCCCTTCGGTCGCCCGGGAGGCGACCTCCTCCGCGCCGTCCGATGCCCGCCGCATCGGGCCTGAGGCCGTATCAGCCGAGGCAGATCACGCCTTGATGCGGCCTGCGTCTCTGAGGCCACGTCGACCTCTGGGCCGCGCCCCACTCCTGAGGCCACCCCTGAGGTCCGATCGGCCACCTGAGGCCCCGGCGACCCCTGGACCACGTCACCGCCGAGGCGCGGCACCAGCGCACCAGCACCCGACCGAGGCGGCACCGGCCAGGCCGCGACGGGGCCCTCAGGCGGCGCCGCGCTGAAGCGCCTCGCACACCGCCGTCGACTCGCGCACACCCAGCTCGACGGAGCGCCCGCAGTGGGCCATCCAGGCGGCCATGCCCTCCGGGGTTCCGGCCGTGTAGCCCTCGAACGCCGCGACATAGGCCGCCCGCCCCTGCTCCGCGTGCCCCACCTCGGCCGGGCAGATCGACTTCGGATCCAGCCCACTGCCGATCAGCACGATGCGCTCAGCCGTCCGGGCCACCAGGCCGTTGTGCGAGCCGAACGGGCGCAACGCCAGCAGCTCGCCGTGCACCACGGCGGCCGTGACCAGCGCAGGGGCGCTGCCGCCCGCGATGATCAGTTGCGAGAGCCCTTCGAGTCGTCCGGCGACCTCCTCGGCCCCTGGGAGCGGTGCCTCGATCAGCGGCTCGTCGACGGGCTCACCCGTCAGCCGAGGACGCCCCACCGCGTCGTCGGGAGTCGCCCCACCGGCTGCCACCAGATGCAACCGGGCCAGCACCCGCAGCGGCGACTGCCGCCAGATGGAGAGGAGTTGCCCAGCTTCCGCGGTGAGCCTCAGCGCGGCGCCGATCACGCGCGCCTCGTCCTCACCGCTGAAGTCGGTTCGCCGACGCACCTCCTCGAGGTTCCAGTCGGCACCGGCCAGCGCGGCCGAACCGCGAGAACCCCGCAGCGCGGCTTCGGCCGTGACCTCGTTGCTGCGGCGCCGCATGACGCGATGACCGTAGACCCGGTCGACGGCCTTGCGCACGGAGTCCACGGCATCGGGAACGCCGGGCAGGGAACCGAGCGCGGCAAGCGGGTCTGAGGCAGTCGTACTCATAAGTAGCGAGGCTACGCGCCCACCGCACTCGCACCACCCTCAAGTGGCCTTCTTCACGAACAGAGACAGCGCACCGCAATGGAGCCGCTACCCTAGGTGAACATGAAGATCGCTTTCGTCGGGAAGGGCGGCAGCGGAAAGACCACGCTGTCCTCGCTCTTCATCCGCCACCTCGCCGCCAACGAAGCCCACGTCATCGCCGTGGACGCCGACATCAACCAGCATCTGGGGGCCGCTCTCGGCCTGGACGAGGCGGAGGCCGCCGCGCTGCCCGCCATGGGTGCGCACCTCCCCCTCATCAAGGACTACCTACGGGGCGCCAACCCCCGTATCGCTTCCGCCGAGACGATGATCAAGACGACTCCGCCCGGCGAGGGTTCCCGACTGCTGCGGGTCCGTGAGGACAACCCGATCTTCGCGGCCTGCGCGCGCACGGTGCGGCTCGACGACGGGGACATCCGGCTGATGGCGACGGGGCCCTTCACGGAGTCCGACCTCGGAGTGGCCTGCTACCACTCCAAGGTCGGGGCCGTGGAACTCTGCCTCAACCACCTGGTCGACGGTCCCGACGAGTACGTCGTGGTCGACATGACGGCGGGCTCGGACTCGTTCGCCTCGGGCATGTTCACGCGCTTCGACATGACCTTCCTGGTTGCGGAGCCGACCCGCAAGGGGGTGTCGGTGTACCGCCAGTACAAGGAGTACGCACGCGACTTCGGCGTCGCCCTGAAGGTCGTCGGGAACAAGGTGCAGGGCCCGGACGATCTGGAGTTCCTGCGTGCGGAGGTCGGCGACGACCTGCTGATCGGGATCGGCCACTCCGACTGGGTGCGGTCGATGGAGAAGGGACGGCCGTCCCGGTTCGAGTTGCTGGAGGCCGACAACCGGATGGCCCTGCAGACGCTGCAGGACACCGCCGAGGACTCGTACGGGCTGCGCGACTGGGAGCGCTACACACGCCAGATGGTGCACTTCCACCTGAAGAACGCCGAGAGCTGGGGCAACGAGAAGACCGGCGCCGACCTGGCCGCCCAGGTCGACCCCGCCTTCGTGCTCGACGAACGGCACGCAGGAGCGGGCGCGACCGCACCCGTCTGACGCGTCGCGTGTGCACGTGGGGCCACCGCGTTCGCCGGCTCCACCATTTTCGCCAACTGGGGCCGCCACCCCCCTCGTCACCCCCACGCCCCGCTTCCCGCGCTCGCCGTCCCACTCCGTCCGCCCCTCCACACACATGCGCCGGCCACCGGAAGGTGGCCGGCGCATGGTCGGCGAAAGAGGTCGTGCCCCGCGGTCGGCCGACGCTCCGGCCGATTGTTCCTTCGGTGTTCAGCCAGTCGCACCCGCAGGAGCCGAACCTGTGTCACCCTGGCCCGCCGCCTCGTCCGGAGCCTGGCCCAGCGCCTTCCCGGCATCCCCGCCCGGGACCTTTTCCGTGCCCTTCTCCGCGCCCTTTTCCGCGGGCCGCGCGGCCGCCGGCTGGGTGCCGAGGTAGGACGACCAGCCCGTCTTCGGCGCCTCGCCGACGCCGAGCGTGGTGAGCTTGGCCAGCGTCTTCGGGTCCTGCGCGTCCAGCCAGTCGGCGAGCTGCCGGAAGGAGACGCAGCGCACGCCCTCCTTGGTACACACCTGCGCGATGGTCTCCTCGATGGCGCGCATGTAGGTGCCGCCGTTCCAGGACTCGAAGTGGTTGCCGATGATCAGGGGCGCCCGGTTGCCGGTGTACGAGCGGTCAAAGGCCTGAAGCAGCCCGTCCCGCATCTGGTCGCCCCAGTACTCGTGCTGGGAGGGGTCCCCCTGGGTGGCCGTGCCGGACTGGTTGACCATGAAGTTGTAGTCCATCGAGAGCGTCTCGAAGGCACGGCCCGGCATCGGAACGAGCTGGAGCGGAATGTCCCAGACCCCGTCCTTCTTCTTGGGCCAGACCTGATTGCCGACGCCGCTGGAGTCGTAGCGGAAGCCCATGGTGCGGGCGGCGGCGACCATGTTCTTCTGGCCTTCGAGGCAGGGGGTGCGGGCGCCGACCAGTTCCTTGTCGTAGTCGAAGGGGAGCGGGGCCTCGTCCTTCAGCTCCGGCGTGTTGGTCTTCCAGCTCTTGACGAAAGCTTTCGCCTGGCTGATCTCGCTCTTCCACTCATCGACGGACCAGGTCCCGACGCCACCGTCCTTGCCGCAGAAGTGGCCGTTGAAGTGGGTGCCGATCTCGTTGCCTTCCAGCCAGGCGGCACGCACCTCGGCGAGGGTGTCGCGGATGCCCTCGGTGTCGTTGAAGCCGATGTCGGAACGGCCCGGCGCGTGCTGGGGCGGGTGGTAGAGGTCCTTCTTGTCCTCCGGCAGCAGGTACACGCCACTGAGGAAGTACGTCATCTTGGCGTTGTACTTTTTGGCCACGCCGCGGAAGTGCGAGAAGAGCTTCTGGCTGTCCTCTCCGGCACCGTCCCACGAGAACACCACGAACTGGGGAGGCTTCTCGCCGGGCGCCAGGCGTTCGACGGCCGGCATCTTCGGCTGGTTCCCGGTGAAAGCGGTGGACCCGTCCCCGATGAGCTTGACCGCGTTCTTCGGGGCGGCGGCGGCCGGGGGATTCTCCTTGGCGCCATGGGAGCCCTTCTCCACGTCGGCTCCGGCGCCCCCGGACGCGGACCCTCCGGACCCGGCTCCGGAACAGCCCGCGAGAACGGCGACCAAGGCCGTGGACATGGCGCCCAAGGCGATCCTCTTCGTGGCGGCCATCATCCGCCCACCCTCTTCCTTGCAGGTAATTTGCGTCGAAGTGCCGACACGGCGCGGCCAAATTCGCACGCTGTTCCACACAGCAAGGGCGACATACCGAATGAAAAGCTGCCTATTCACTGATAAGAGTTATCGACTAGCCCGAACGCCTCCGGTCTGAACCGGACGAGCCCCGGGCCCGTGCATCCAGGCGACCCCGTTCCGCCTCGCACCCCGACCACCCGACCCACTCGACACGCCTCGACGCACCTCGACGGGGACGTAACCGCCGTGCACCACGCGTCGTTCGGCGACCCTCGGCCGCGGAACGGGATCATGGCTCCATACACGAAGACACAGGTCTAAACCAATTCCCGGCAGGCCCTTGTCACCTGGCCCCGCGCCTGATGAGCTATGCCCCGGGACACAACGGACACCCTGGGACTGGGAGAAGTCGTGAGCAACGAGAGCCTGGCCAACCTGCTTCGGGAAGAGCGGAAATTCGCTCCGCCTGCTGAGCTGGCCGCCAACGCCAACGTCACCGCAGAGGCGTACGAGCAGGCCGAGGCGGACCGGCTGGGCTTCTGGGCCGAGCAGGCCCGCCGCCTGACGTGGGACACCGAACCGACCGAGACCCTCGACTGGAGCAACCCGCCCTTCGCGAAATGGTTCGCGGACGGCAAGCTGAACGTCGCGTACAACTGCGTGGACCGTCACGTCGAGGCGGGCAACGGCGACCGGGTCGCCATTCACTTCGAGGGCGAGCCGGGCGACAGCCGGGCCATCACCTACGCGGAGCTGAAGGACGAGGTCTCCCGGGCC
Organism: Streptomyces sp. rh34; assembly: GCF_002551245.1. Classification (GTDB taxonomy): domain Bacteria; phylum Actinomycetota; class Actinomycetes; order Streptomycetales; family Streptomycetaceae; genus Streptomyces. The sequence continues at coordinate 23,335 of NZ_NTGZ01000023.1, read as the reverse complement.
GCCAACGCGCTGACCGAGCTGGGCGTCGGCAAGGGCGACCGGGTCGCCGTCTACCTGCCGATGATCCCCGAGGCCGCGATCGCGATGCTGGCGTGTGCCCGTATCGGCGCCGCGCACTCCGTGGTCTTCGGCGGCTTCTCGGCCGACGCCATCGCCGCCCGCATCAAGGACGCGGACGCCAAGGTCGTCATCACGGCCGACGGCGGCTACCGCCGCGGCAAGCCGTCCGCGCTCAAGCCCGCCGTCGACGACGCCGTCTCCCGGTTCGAGAACGTCGAGCACGTCCTCGTCGTCCGCCGCACCGGCCAGGACACCGCGTGGACCGAGGGCCGCGACGTCTGGTGGCACGAGATCACCGCCCGGCAGTCCGCCGAGCACACCCCCGAGGCCTTCGAGGCCGAGCAGCCGCTCTTCATCCTCTACACCTCGGGCACCACGGGTAAGCCGAAGGGCATCCTGCACACCTCCGGCGGCTACCTCACCCAGGCGTCGTACACGCACCACGCGGTCTTCGACCTCAAGCCGGAGTCCGACGTCTACTGGTGCACCGCCGACATCGGCTGGGTGACCGGGCACTCCTACATCGTCTACGGGCCGCTGGCCAACGGTGCGACGCAGGTCATGTACGAGGGCACCCCGGACACCCCGCACCAGGGCCGCTTCTGGGAGATCGTGCAGAAGTACGGCGTCACGATCCTCTACACCGCCCCGACGGCGATCCGTACGTTCATGAAGTGGGGCGACGACATCCCCGCCAAGTTCGACCTGAGCAGCCTCCGCGTCCTCGGTTCGGTCGGTGAGCCGATCAACCCCGAGGCGTGGATGTGGTACCGGAAGAACATCGGCGCCGACGCGTGCCCCATCGTGGACACCTGGTGGCAGACCGAGACCGGCGCGATGATGATCTCGCCGCTGCCCGGTGTGACGGAGACGAAGCCGGGAAGCGCCCAGCGCGCGCTGCCGGGCATCGCCGCCACCGTCGTCGACGACGACGCCAACGAGGTGCCGGACGGCGGGGGCGGCTACCTCGTCCTCACCGAGCCGTGGCCCTCGATGCTGCGCACCATCTGGGGCGACGACCAGCGGTTCATCGACACCTACTGGTCGCGTTTCGAGGGCAAGTACTTCGCGGGCGACGGTGCGAAGAAGGACGAGGACGGCGATATCTGGCTGCTCGGCCGGGTCGACGACGTCATGCTCGTCTCGGGGCACAACATCTCCACCACCGAGGTCGAGTCCGCCCTCGTCTCCCACCCGTCGGTCGCCGAGGCCGCCGTGGTCGGCGCCGCCGACGAGACGACCGGCCAGGCCATCGTGGCGTTCGTGATCCTGCGCGGCACCGCCAGCGCCTCCGACGAACTGGTCGCCGACCTGCGCAACCACGTCGGCACGACGCTCGGCCCGATCGCCAAGCCCAAGAGGGTGCTGCCGGTCGCCGAGCTGCCGAAGACCCGCTCCGGCAAGATCATGCGCCGGCTGCTCCGCGACGTCGCCGAGAACCGCGAGCTGGGCGACGTCACCACGCTGACCGACTCCTCGGTGATGGACCTGATCACCACCCAGCTGCCGTCCTCCTCGTCCGAGGACTGACCGGACTGACAGCACAGGACAGGACAGAACAGAGTTGTGATGAGTACGGCTCCGATGGGCATCCGGCAACGCGCCGGGTGCCCATCGGGCATTTAGTCTGAAGATCACCTAATACGGCCCCACTCTTTACGCCCCCGGTAGAGTGGGCGCTTCACCACAACTGCAGAGAACATCTCCACAGGGGCGCCGGGAAGTCTGGTCGGCATGTCCATCAGTCATGCCCTCATGCCGCCCCTGACCTGGAGGTCCTCTCGTGGCACCGCCCAACCCGCCCACGCCCGCGCCGCCCGCACCGCCCCGGCGCCCGCTGCTCGGCCGGCTCTCCCTCACCGAGCGGAACTACGTGGCGGAAGCACTCCGCACCGAGACGGTCGGCGGGGTGCTCCTGCTGGCTGCGGCGGTCGCCGCGCTCGTCTGGGCCAACGCCTTCGGCGGCTCCTACGAAACGGTCAGCAAGTTCCACTTCGGCATCGAGGCCATCGGCCTGGACCTCTCCGTCGCGCACTGGGCGGCGGACGGGCTGCTCGCGGTCTTCTTCTTCGTCGCCGGCGTCGAGCTCAAGCGCGAACTGGTGGCGGGCGAACTCCGCGATCCGAAGGCCGCGGCCCTCCCGGTGGTGGCGGCCCTGTGCGGCATGGCGGTGCCCGCCCTCGTCTACTTCCTCACCGTGGTCGTCGGCGGCGGCTCGACGAACGGCTGGGCGGTCCCGACAGCCACCGACATCGCCTTCGCGCTCGCCGTCCTCGCGGTGATCGGCACCTCGCTGCCGTCCGCGCTGCGGGCCTTCCTGCTGACCCTGGCCGTCGTCGACGACCTCTTCGCGATCCTGATCATCGCGGTGTTCTTCACCTCGGACCTGAACTTCCTGGCGCTCGGCGGGGCCGTCCTCGGCCTGGCCGCCTTCTACCTGCTCCTGCGCTTCGACGTCCGGGGCTGGTACGTCTACGTGCCGCTCGCCCTGGTCATCTGGGGCCTGATGTACAACAGCGGCATCCACGCCACCATCGCCGGTGTGGCGATGGGCCTGATGCTGCGCTGCAGCCGTCGCGAGGGCGAGAAGCACTCCCCCGGCGAGCACATCGAACACCTGGTCCGCCCGCTGTCGGCCGGGATCGCCGTCCCGCTGTTCGCCCTGTTCTCGGCCGGGGTCGCGCTGAACGGCGAAGCGCTGGCCGGCGTCTTCACCCGGCCCGAAACGCTCGGCGTCGTCCTCGGTCTCGTCGTCGGCAAGACCGTCGGCATCTTCGGCGGCACCTACCTCGCCGCCCGCTTCACCAAGGCGGAGCTCAACAAGGATCTGGCCTGGGCAGACGTCCTGGCACTCGCCGCACTCGCCGGGATCGGGTTCACCGTCTCGCTGCTCATCGGCGAGCTCGCCTTCGAGGGCGACCCCGAGATGATCAACGAGATCAAGGCCGCCGTACTCCTCGGTTCGCTGATGGCGGCCCTGCTCGCCTGCGTACTGCTCAAGCTTCGGGTACGCAGGTACAAGGAGCTGTACGAGGCCGAGGAGCTGGACGAGGACGAATCCGGGGTACCCGACATCTACGAGCAGGATGATCCGGAATACCACCTGCGGATGGCCGCCATCCTGGAGCGAAAGGCGACAGAACACCGCCGTCTCGCCGAAGAGCGGGCGGGGGCAGCGCGCAACGAGCCGAACAGTCCGGCATGATCTGACATCGGATGTGTCGAAGACGGAGAGGGAGTCAAGGATGAGCGACCCCGGCAACTACGCGGGCAGTGCGGACCGCAGCATCGGGCAGCTGGTCGCCTCGGCGACGGCCGAGATGTCCGCACTGGTGCACGACGAGATCGCCCTCGCCAAGGCGGAGGTGCGGCAGGACGTCAAGCGCGGGGCGATCGGCAGCGCGGCGTTCATCGCCGCGGGCGTGCTGCTGCTGTTCACGATGCCGATGCTGAGCTTCGCGGCCGCGTACGGGATCCACAACCTGGGCCTGGGCCTGGCGTGGTCCTTCCTGATCGTGGCCGGTGCCTTCATCCTCCTGGCCGTCCTGATCGGATTCATCGGCCTGCGGAAGTTCAAGAAGATCAAGCCGCCGGAGAAGTCCATCGCCTCCGCCAAGCAGACGGCCGCCGTCCTGCAGAAGGCCAAGCCGCACCCGCGCCCGTCGATCACGGCCGACGCGATCATCGAGCGCTCCGGCAGCAGCCTGGCGAAGAAGGGCATCGAGGGCGGCTCCGGTAAGGACTCCGGTAAGGACAGGGCCGGCGCTGTGGCACGCTCGTCCACATGACGGTTCCCGATTCCAGCGCATTCGGCCCGACGGGTCCGGTGGCCCCGGAGGGTTCGGCCGCCCCGGCCACGAGCCCGGCGGGCCGGGCCGCCACCGGGGGCCCGGTGCGTATCGACGGCCCCTGGACCCACCGCGACGTGGCGGCCAACGGTGCACGGTTCCACATCGCGGAGATGGGCGAGGGGCCGCTGGTGCTCCTGCTGCACGGCTTCCCGCAGTTCTGGTGGACCTGGCGCCACCAGCTGACCGCGCTCGCCGACGCGGGCTTCCGGGCGGTCGCGATGGACCTGCGCGGGGTGGGCGGCAGCGACCGCACCCCGCGCGGTTACGACCCCGCCAACCTGGCCCTCGACGTCACCGGGGTGATCCGCTCCCTCGGCGAGCCCGACGCGGCCCTGGTCGGCCACGACCTCGGCGGCTACCTCGCCTGGACCGCCGCCGTGATGCGACCCAAGCTGGTCCGCCGGCTCGCCGTCTCCTCCATGCCGCACCCGCGTCGCTGGCGCTCGTCGATGCTGTCCGACTTCGCGCAGTCGCGGGCCGGTTCGTACGTCTGGGGTTTCCAGCGCCCATGGCTGCCGGAACGTCAGCTCCTCGCGGACGACGCCGCCCTGGTCGGGAGCCTCATCCAGGACTGGGCGGGCCCCCACACCCCGGAGTTCCCCGACGAGGAGGCCCTGGACGTCTACCGGCGGGCGATGAGCATCCCCTCCACCGCCCATTGCTCGATCGAGCCGTACCGCTGGATGGTGCGGTCGATGGCGCGTCCGGACGGTATCCAGTTCAACCGGCGGATGAAGCGCCCGGTCCGGGTGCCCACGCTGCACCTGCACGGGTCGCTCGATCCGGCGGTCCGCACCCGTAGTTCGGCCGGGTCCGGCCAGTACGTCGAGGCGCCCTACCGGTGGCGACTTTTCGACGGTGTCGGGCACTTCCCCCACGAGGAGGATCCGATCGGCTTCTCCACCGAACTCATCAACTGGCTCAAGGACCCCGAGCCCGATCGGTAGCCACCCGCCCGGCGTGGGCACGCGTGTCCGACGAACAGCCAATTGCCTGCCGCATAGGCCAATTGGCTGACTCGCACACGATTACCGACCTTGGGTCACGGGCACACGTCGGGGTATGGGCTGGACGCACGACTTCACTGACGAAGCACGCAACCGCCGCTCCACCGCGTCAGCCGGTGTGAGCACTCATGAGGGGGGCGGCCCCCGCGGCCGGGTGCACGATGTGCATGACCTTCACCGTTCCCGTCTCGGGATTCCGCGCATCCTCCGCCGTCGGGCCCGCTGGGTCTCGGCACGGCTCCGCCACCCTCGTAACTGACTTTTTCCGGCGCTGACCCACCAGGTACTGCGGGACAGCCCTCAGAGGGCGCAGCCCTGGCTGTCGACCTGCTGGTTGGCCTCGCGGCCGATCTCGATGTCCTCGCGGATCTCGTCGGCCGTCAGCGCGTAGCCGGTCTCCGGGTCGTCGAGCGACTTGGCGAACACCACTCCGTACACCTTTCCGTCCGGAGTGAGCAGCGGGCCGCCCGAGTTGCCCTGGCGCACCGTCGCGTAGAGCGAGTACACATCACGGCGCACCGTGCCCCGGTGGTAGATGTCCGGGCCGTCGGCGTCGATGCGGGCGCGGACGCGGGCCGAACGCACGTCGTACGCGCCGTTCTCGGGGAAGCCCGCGACGATCGCGCTGTCGCCGGTCTCCGCGTCGTCGTCCCGGCCGGTGAACTGCAGCGGCCTGGCCCGGAGATCGGGGACGTCCAGGACCGCGATGTCGCGCTGCCAGTCGTAGAGGACGACCTTCGCGTCGTACAGCCGGCCTTCGCCGCCGATCTGCACGGTGGGCTCCTCCACGCCGCCGACCACATGGGCGTTGGTCATCACCCGGCGCTCGGAGAAGACGAAGCCGGTGCCTTCGAGGACCTTGCCGCAGCTCGGGGCCGTGCCCACGACCTTGACGATCGACTTCTTGGCGCGGGCGGCGACCGGGCTGCCCACGAGGGCCGGGTCCGGGGCCTTGACCTCGGTGATCGGTTCGTTGGCGAACGGGCTGAAGACCTGCGGGAAGCCGTTCTGCGCGAGGACGGAGGAGAAGTCCTGGAACCAGCTGGGCGCCTGCTCCGGCATCACCCGGTCGACCCCGAGCAGGACCGAGGAGCTGCGGACCTCTTTGCCGAGGGTCGGCAGCGAGGTGCCCGCCAGCAGCAGGCCGATCATCCAGGCCACCAGCAGCATGGCCACCACATTGACCAGGGCGCCGCCGGTGGCGTCCAGGGCGCGCGCGGGCGACCACGTGATGTACCGGCGGAGCTTGTTGCCCAGGTGGGTGGTGAAGGCCTGGCCGATCGAGGCGCAGACGATCACGATGACGACCGCGCCGATGGCGACGGCGGTGGAGACCTCGGCGTCCTCGGTCAACCGGTCCCAGATGACCGGCAGCAGGTAGACGGCGACGAGGCCGCCCCCGAGGAAGCCGATCACCGACAGGATGCCGACGACGAAACCCTGGCGATAGCCGATGACCGCGAACCACACGGCAGCCAGCAGCAGCAGGATGTCCAGCACGTTCACCGTCTGTACCCTCGCAGTTTCGTCACCTGGCCCGTCGGTGGTGACGGGGTCCGGGCCGGACCCGGAACAGCGCAGCAGGACAGCCAGCGTGTCATGCGCGCCAGTCGAGCGGCACCTGCCTGTCCCTGTCCCAGGGCCGTTCCCATCCCGCGTAGTGCACAATCCGGTCGATCACTCCGGCCGTGAACCCCCAGACCAGGGCCGATTCGACCAGGAATGCCGGGCCGCTGTGCCCGCTCGGGTGGACGGCCGTGGCCCGGTTCGCGGGATCCGTGAGATCCGCCACGGGGACCGTGAAGACCCGGGCCGTCTCGGCCGGATCGACCACCCCGACCGGGCTGGGCGCGCGCCACCAGCCGAGCACGGGCGTCACGACGAAGCTGCTGACCGGGATGTAGAGCCGGGGCAGCACGCCGAAGATCTGTACGCCCCGGGGGTCGAGCCCGGTCTCCTCCTCGGCCTCGCGCAGCGCCGCTCGCAGGGGCCCGGTGGTGGCCTGGTCGCCGTCCTCGGGGTCCAGGGCGCCGCCGGGGAACGACGGCTGCCCGGCGTGGGAGCGCAGGGTCCCGGAGCGCTCCATCAGCAGCAGCTCCGGCCCGCGCTCCCCCTCGCCGAACAGGACCAGGACGGCGGACTGCCGGCCCGCCCCGCTCTCGGGCGGCAGGAAGCGGCTGAGCTGCTGCGGCCGGACGCTGCGCGCGGCGCGGGCGACGGGGTCGAGCCATGCGGGGATGCCGTCGGTGGTCACGGCGACCCCGGCGTCGGCCACCCCGCCCATCGGTCCCGGCGCTCCCGGGCTTCCGTTCCTCAGCGCCTCGGCGGAGCCGTTCCCGGCTCGTGCCATGCCGTGTGTGTACGCGTGCGTCATGGGCACCCCCGTTGAGTCACAACGCCTGTCGTCGGCCATTTCGTTCCGAGCCGTTCCGTCCTGAGGAGTGAAGGCGAGGGCGAGGGGGTGACCCTCACCCCGCCCCGAGCGCGGGTGCGGGCTTTCCCGGGTAGTCGGCGGGCGGGCTGAGCCGCTGGCCCGGATAGCCGCCCATCTCGTACTTCAGGAGCTTCCCGGCCTTCTCCGGATCGGTCTCGCCCTCCCCGTACGAAGGGCAGAGCGGGGCGATGGGGCAGGCCCCGCAGGCGGGCTTGCGGGCGTGGCAGATCCGGCGGCCGTGGAACACCACCCGGTGCGAGAGCATCGTCCACTCGCTCTTCGGGAAGATCCCGGCGACGACCGCCTCGACCTTCACCGGGTCCTCCTCGTCGGTCCACTTCCAGCGCCGCACCAGACGACCGAAGTGCGTGTCGACGGTGATGCCGGGGACGCCGAAGGCGTTGCCCAGGACCACGTTGGCGGTCTTGCGGCCGACGCCTGGCAGCTTCACCAGGTCCTCCAGACGTCCCGGGACCTCACCGCCGAACTCGTCCCGGAGCGCGGCCGAGAGGCCGAGCAGCGACTTGGTCTTCGCCCGGAAGAACCCGGTCGGCCGGATGATCTCCTCCATCTCCTCCGGCACGGCCGCCGCCATGTCCTCGGGCGTGGGGTAGGCGGCGAAGAGCGCGGGGGTGGTCTGGTTGACCCTCAGGTCGGTGGTCTGGGCGGAGAGGACCGTGGCCACGAGGAGCTCGAACGGGTTACGGAAGTCCAGCTCGGGATGGGCGTACGGATAGACCTCGGCGAGCTCGCGGTTGATCCGGCGCGCCCGGCGGACCATTGCGAGGTGCGACTCCGCCTTCGGCGCCTTGCGCACCGCGGCAGCCTTGGCCGCAGCCGCCGTACGCGCGGTGGCCGCCGTGGCCGTGGCCTCCTTGCGCGTCGTGGCCTCCTTGCGCGCCGCGGCAGCCTCGCCCGGTTTACCGGACGTGCCGGATTCACCGGATTCGCCGGGTGTGGATGATGACGACGATGGCACTGCGGACCTCCTGGCCGACTTCCGGAGCGGCTTCTTCCCTGGCTCTCCGGGGGAGCCGTGCGCGCCTCCGAGGGAGCCATTCGCGGCAATCCCGGGGCGCGGCCGAGGCTGTTCGCCCACAGCGGAATTACTGCCCTTCAGCACCTCGTCGACCCCCTTGGACCGCGCTCTCCCCGGCGTTCTGGACACCCGGCCAGCCTAGAGCCAGGCACCGACAACCACCGCTGCCACGGCACATCCGCCCCCGATCGGCCCCCTGCCGTAGGGTCCGGCACGCCCGTGCGTCAAACTGGTTTGTGATTGATCGCACTGTTTTACCGTCCGGCATGATGGGGACCACGGTTCCCTGGACAGGCCGACAAGGAGAGAATTCGTGGACGACGTTCTGCGGCGCGCCCCGCTTTTCGCGGCGCTCGATGATGAGCAGGCCGCGGAGCTCCGCGCCTCGATGAGTGAGGTGACCCTCGCGCGCGGAGACGCGCTGTTCCACGAGGGCGACCAGGGTGACCGCCTGTACGTGGTCACCGAGGGCAAGGTGAAGCTCCACCGCACCTCACCCGACGGGCGCGAGAACATGCTGGCCGTGCTCGGCCCCGGCGAGCTGATCGGGGAGCTGTCGCTCTTCGACCCCGGCCCGCGCACGGCGACCGCCTCCGCGCTGACCGAGGTCAAGCTGCTCGGCCTCGGCCACGGCGACCTGCAGCCCTGGCTGAACGCCCGGCCCGAGGTGGCCACCGCTCTGCTGCGCGCGGTCGCCCGGCGGCTGCGCAAGACCAACGACCAGATGTCCGACCTGGTCTTCTCCGATGTGCCGGGCCGTGTCGCCCGCGCCCTCCTGGACCTGTCGCGCCGCTTCGGCGTCCAGTCCGAGGAAGGCATCCACGTCGTGCACGACCTCACCCAGGAGGAGCTGGCCCAGCTGGTCGGCGCCTCCCGCGAGACGGTCAACAAGGCGCTCGCGGACTTCGCGGGCCGCGGCTGGCTGCGTCTTGAGGCCCGGGCGGTCATCCTGCTGGACGTGGAGCGGCTGGCGAAGCGTTCGCGCTGACCCCGTCTCCGTACGCGAAGGGCCCCGCCGACCGGGTACGTACCCCGTACCTCCGTCGGCGGGGCCCTTCGCCGTGCACGGGCCGGCTCAGCTCTGGATCAGCCCGTGCTCGGTCAGGTACTCCAGCTGTGCCCGCACCGACAGCTCGGCGGCCGGCCACAGGGAACGGTCCACCTCGGCGTACACCTTCGCCACCACCTCCGACGGCGTACGGTGCCCGGCCTCCACCGCCGTCTCCACCTGGGCGAGGCGGTGCGCGCGGTGGGCCAGGTAGAACTCCACCGCCCCCTGCGCGTCCTCCAGCACCGGACCGTGGCCCGGCAGCACCGTGTGGACGCCGTCGTCGACCGTCAGCGACCGCAGCCGCCTGAGCGAGTCCAGGTAGTCGCCGAGCCGCCCGTCCGGGTGCGCGACCACCGTCGTGCCGCGGCCGAGGATCGTGTCGCCCGTCAGCACCGCCCGGTCGGCGGGCAGATGGAACGAGAGCGAGTCCGCGGTGTGCCCGGGCGTCGGCACGACGCGCAGCTCCAGGCCGCCGGTGGTGATCACGTCGCCCGCCGCGAGGCCCTCGTCGCCCAGCCGCAGCTCGGCGTCCAGGGCCCGCACCTTCGTCCCCGTCAGCTCCGCGAACCGGCCCGCGCCCTCCGCGTGGTCCGGGTGGCCATGGGTGAGCAGCGTGAGGCCCACGCGCCGCCCGGACCGCTCCACCGCCTCGATCACCGCCCTCAGGTGGACGTCGTCGAGCGGCCCGGGATCGATGACGACCGCGAGACCGGAGTCGGGCTCGGCCACGATCCAGGTGTTCGTCCCGTCGAGCGTCATCGCGGACGGGTTGGGCGCGAGGACGTTGACCGTACGGGCGGTCGCGGGGCCGGAGACCACGGTTCCGCGCGGCTGTCCGGGCAGGGCTGCCGCGTCGCTCACGCTCCACCACCTCCGCCCGCCGCGGGCACGTGCTTGGTGAACTCGTCGTGCCCCGGCCAGCTCAGCACCAGCTCACCGCCCTCCAGGCGGGCCTGCGCGAGGACCGGGGTCATGTCCTGCCCGTCGGCCGCCCCGAGCGCCTCGGCGGCCGTCCTGAACGGCGCGAGGGCCCGCAGCGTGGTCACGGTGGGCGGCATCATCAGCAGCTCACCCAGGTCATAGCGGCGGGCCGCCTCGGCGGGGGCGATCCACACCGTGCGGTCGGCCTCGGTGGAGACGTCCCGGGTGCGCTGCCCCTCGGGGAGCGCGGCGACGAAGAACCAGGTGTCGTACCGGCGAGGTTCGAACTCCGGGGTGATCCAGCGCGCCCAGGCGCCCAGCAGGTCCGAGCGCAGCACCAGGCCGCGCCGGTCCAGGAACTCCGCGAAGGACAGGTCCCGGGCGACCAGCGCCTCCCGGTCGGCCTCCCAGTCCTCCCCGGTCGTGTCGCCGACCACGGTTCCGGCGGTCGGCCCGGCGAGGAGGACGCCCGCCTCCTCGAACGTCTCGCGCACCGCCGCGCAGACGACGGCCTGCGCCTCGGTGACCGTCGCCACGCCGAGCCGGGCGGCCCAGTGCTCCAGCGGGGGCCCGGCCCACCCGATCAGCCGGTCGTCGTCGCGCGGATCGACTCCGCCACCCGGATAGGCGTACGCGCCTCCGGCGAATGCCATGGAGGTCCGCCGGCGCAACATGTGCACGACAGGACCACCGGGCGCTCCGGTCCCGCCCGGACCGCCACCCGTCCCGTTCGCCTCGGGCCCGCCCGGATCGCGGAGCAGCATCACGGTGGCGGCCCGCCTGGGTGCCACGGCCGTCAGCTCACCGGCGGCGAGGGCCCGGATCCGGTCGGGCCATTCCGGGGGGTACCACTGACCTTGGGACATGGCCGGAGGCTATCCGGAACCGCGCCGATGTTCGAGAGGCTCCCCGATCGTCGCGGTGGCCCGGCATGCCCCGTACTCGCCCGGCACGCCCCGTACCCACACGACCGATCCCGCCCGGTCGAGGTGACCGGACGGGATCGGAAGGACGAGCGACGAGGGGTACTCAGGCGTCGACGAGTTCCACCTGGACCTCGACCTCGACCGGCGCGTCCAGCGGCAGCACGGCGACGCCCACGGCGCTGCGGGCGTGCACGCCCTTGTCGCCGAGGACGGCGCCCAGCAGCTCGCTGGCGCCGTTGATCACGGCGGGCTGGCCGGTGAAGTCGGACGCCGAGGCGACGAAGCCCACGACCTTCACGACGCTCCTGATCCGGTCCAGGTCGCCGGCGATCGACTTCACGGCGGCCAGCGCGTTGAGCGCGCAGGTCTTCGCGAGCTCCTTCGCCTCGTCCGGCGTGACCTCGGCGCCGACCTTGCCGGTGACGGCGAGCTTGCCGTCCACCATCGGCAGCTGGCCCGAGGTGTACACGTACACCCCGGACCGCACGGCCGGCTGGTACGAGGCCAGCGGCGGCACGACGGCGGGCAGGGTCAGGCCGAGCTCGGCGAGCCGCGCCTCGACGGCGCCCGCCACTACGCCTTCTCCCGCTTCAGGTAGGCCACGAGCTGCTCGGGGTTGTTCGGGCCGGGAACGACCTGGACCAGCTCCCAGCCGTCCTCGCCCCAGGTGTCCAGAATCTGCTTGGTCGCGTGCACGAGAAGCGGCACGGTCGCGTATTCCCACTTGGTCATGGGCCCGACTGTAACGCCTGGCACGTACGGTCCCGTGCGTAGGCCGGGGCCGGACTGGTTAGGCTCGAATACGTGAGCAGGTTCCAGGTCGTCAGCGGCAAGGGCGGCACCGGTAAGACCACGGTCGCCGCCGCCCTCGCGCTCGCCCTCGCGACCGAGGGCAGGCGCACCCTCCTCGTCGAGGTCGAGGGCAGGCAGGGCATCGCCCAGCTCTTCGGTTCCGACGCGCTCCCCTACGAGGAGCGCAAGATCGCCGTCGCGCCGGGCGGCGGCGAGGTGCACGCGCTGGCGATCGACGCCGAGCGCGCGCTCCTCGACTACCTCCAGATGTTCTACAAGCTGGGCAGCGCGGGCCGGGCGCTGAAGAAGCTCGGCGCGATCGACTTCGCCACCACCATCGCGCCCGGCGTCCGGGACGTCCTGCTGACCGGCAAGGCGTGCGAAGCCGTACGCCGCAAGGACAAGCAGGGCCGGTTCGTCTACGACCACGTGATCATGGACGCCCCGCCGACCGGCCGGATCACCCGCTTCCTGAACGTCAACGACGAGGTCGCCGGGCTGGCCCGGATCGGCCCCATACACAACCAGGCCCAGGCCGTGATGCGGCTCCTGAAGTCCCCGCAGACCGCGGTCCACCTGGTGACCCTCCTGGAGGAGATGCCGGTCCAGGAGACCGCGGACGGCATCGCCGAGCTGCGCGCCGCCGAACTGCCCGTGGGCAGCGTCTTCGTGAACATGGTCCGCCCGCACCTGCTCGACGAGGACGCCCTGCGCACCGCCGCCGACGGCCGCCGCAAGGAGATCGCCAGAACGCTGACCCGGGCCGGAGTAACCGGTTCCGCAGCGCTCGTGCGTCCCCTGGTCGAGCAGGCGGCCGAGCACGCCGAGCGGGTCGGCCTGGAGCGGGAGCAGCGCGCGGTACTGGCCGGTCTCGGGCTGCCGACGGCGGAGCTGCCGTTGATCGGTGACGGGGTGGATCTCGCCACGCTGCACGACCTGGCCACGGAGCTCCGTAAGCAGGGCGCGGGGGAAGAGGGGGACGCATGACAGCGGACACATCCGGTACGGCCGCGGCCGAGGCGGGTCTGGACACGGACGCGTTGCTGGACGACCCCGGCATCCGGATCATCGTGTGCTGCGGCTCCGGCGGGGTCGGCAAGACCACGACCGCCGCCGCCCTCGGCGTACGGGCCGCCGAACGCGGCCGGAAGGTCGTCGTCCTCACCATCGACCCGGCCCGCCGGCTCGCCCAGTCCATGGGCATCGACCGGCTGGACAACGTGCCGAGGCGGGTCGACGGCATCGACGGCGAGGGCGAACTGCACGCCATGATGCTCGACATGAAGCGGACCTTCGACGAGACCGTCGAGGCGCACGCGGACGCCGAACGGGCCAGGGCGATCCTGGAGAACCCCTTCTACCAGTCCCTGTCGGCCGGGTTCGCCGGTACGCAGGAGTACATGGCGATGGAGAAGCTCGGGCAGCTGCGGGCGCGCGACGCGTGGGACCTGATCGTCGTCGACACCCCTCCCTCGCGCTCCGCGCTGGACTTCCTGGACGCGCCGAAGCGGCTCGGGTCGTTCCTCGACGGGAAGTTCATCCGGCTGCTGATGGCGCCCGCGAGGGTGGGCGGCCGGGCCGGGATGAAATTCCTCAATGTCGGTATGTCGATGATGAGCGGAACGCTGGGCAAGCTGCTCGGGGGTCAGTTCCTGCGGGACGTCCAGACGTTCGTCGCCGCGATGGACACCATGTTCGGTGGCTTCCGCAGCCGCGCGGACGCCACGTACAAGCTGCTCCAGGCGCCCGGCACGGCCTTTCTCGTGGTGGCGACGCCGGAGCAGGACGCGCTGCGCGAGGCCGCCTATTTCGTGGAACGGCTGGCCGCCGAGAAGATGCCGCTGGCCGGTCTGGTCCTCAACCGTGTGCACGGCAGCGAGGCTTCGCGGCTCTCGGCCGAGCAGGCTCTGGCCGCCGCGGAAAATCTTGACGACACCCGCATTGTGGATCAGAGGGCCGGGAAAGCTGGCCTTGGTGACCAGGAAGCCCCTGACCCGGCGGTCACTGCTTCCGGACCGACCGAGCCGCTCCTCTCCCCCGAGGCCGGCCGGGCGTCCGGGCCCGAGCCCGCAGCCGAGCACCAGGACACGACGGAGAACGAGCCGCCCCACGAGAACATCGCGACACCCGCGACCGGCCCCGCCGAAGCGACCGGCCCCGCCCGAGCGACCACTGACGAGATCGTCGACGTTGCCCTCGGCGTCGAGGAACTGACGGCGGGTCTGCTGCGTCTGCACGCCGAGCGCATGCAGATCGTCGCCCGCGAGCACCGCACCCGCGACCGCTTCACCGCGCTGCACCCCGAGGTGCCGGTGACGGCCGTGGCAGCGCTGCCCGGCGACGTCCACGACCTGGACGGCCTCCGGGCCATCGGCGACCGCCTGGCGGACGGTTCCGCGCCGACCCCTGCCGGAGCGGCGTAGACACCGTTCACCGGGGCGGCGTAACACCGCCACCGAGGCAGCTCAAGCACCATCCGGAGCCACGCGGCCCTGATCAGGTGGCACAGCGGCCCCGACCTGGCGGCACACGGGCCGGCCCGGCGGCGTCGACGCCTACCCGACCGCCGCGTACGTCTCGTGCAGTTCCTCGTCCTCCAGCCCGATGACTCCGGGCAGAATGCCGGTGGACCGCTCGTATTCGCTGCGCGCGGTCTCCAGCAGTCGGCGCCAGGACGTGACGGTGGGCCGGCGCCGCAGCAGTGCGCGGCGCTCCCGCTCCGTCATTCCGCCCCACACGCCGAATTCGACGCGATTGTCGAGCGCATCGGCCAGGCACTCGGTCCGCACCGGACATCCGGTGCACACCGCCTTGGCTCTGTTCTGCGCTGCCCCTTGTACGAACAGTTCATCCGGATCGGTAGTGCGGCAGGCTGCCTGCGCACTCCAGTCGGTTACCCAGCCCATGCCGGCGCCGTCCTCTCCCGAATCGAGGCTCCCCCACGGCGGTAGCGGCATATTCACCGCTGCCAGTTGAGGACGTTACGGAAGGTGGGGACAGCACAACACCCCCTTCGGGCCCAATCTTGAATGGTCCGAACGGACTATGCGTATGCGGCAGATCACCCAGGGGAGTGAGCCGAGGACATGCGCGACTATCTCCGCGAAAAGGGGACAGTGCACTCAAGTTGCAAGGGACTTCTCGTGACATACGGGGCGATTTCGGGAGCGCCTCGATGGCTACGCGAAGGACAATGCGGTTGCTCATCCGCCGGGTGAAGAATGACCAGAAGATGTGCATGGGATGGCAGGGGACTTGATACGGAACCGGACTGCTGTGACAGTTGAGAACAGCTTAGGCCAAGGCCTGTCCGTCTGTCCGGCGAATGAGAACGCGGGCGCCCCGCGTCCGCGCACCCGCGCCGCGATGCCCGGCACGCTCCCGCCGGGAAGGCCGCGGCCGGTCCCGCCAGGCCGGCGCCGGACAGGCGGTCTGCAGGCGGTCGGCAGGCGGTGGGACCCGCCCGGATGTCACGGTCCGGTACCCGAACGCTCCGAGAGACCCCTGCTCCTGCGACACGTTCATCACTACGGATTAGGCTGCCCCCTATGCCAAAGAAGCGCTCGGGCGGGGGTCTCACCACGACCCAGCAGGCCGCCAAGTTCCTCGGTGTCGCCGCGCTCTCCGGAGCTGTCCTGGCAGGCATCGCGCTGCCCGCAGCCGGAGCGCTGGGGCTCGCCGCCAAGGGGACGGTCGAAGGATTCGACGAGATCCCCTCCAACCTCAAGACTCCACCGCTCAGCCAACGGACCACGATCCAGGACCGCGACGGCGGCACCATCGCCACGGTGTACTCCCGCGACCGCACGGTCGTCCCGCTCAAGGACATCTCGCCGTACATGCAGGCCGCGATCATCGCGATCGAGGACTCCCGCTTCTACGAGCACGGCGCGGTCGACCTCAAGGGCATCCTCCGCGCGATGAACCGCAACGTGCAGGCGGGCGGGGCCGCGCAGGGTGCGTCGACCCTCACCCAGCAGTACGTGAAGAACGTCTTCGTCGAGGAGGCGGGCGACGACCCGGAGAAGGTCGCCCAGGCCACGCAGCAGACGCTCGGCCGCAAGGTCCGTGAGCTGAAGTACGCGATCCAGGTCGAGGAGGAGCTCGGCAAGAAGAAGATCCTGGAGAACTACCTCAACATCACGTTCTTCGGGCAGCAGGCGTACGGCATCGAGGCCGCCTCCCAGCGCTACTTCTCCAAGCGCGCCAAGGACCTCAAGGTGGAGGAGGCCGCGCTGCTCGCCGGCCTCGTCCAGTCACCGAGCCGCTACGACCCGGTCAACGACATCGAGGAAGCGACCAAGCGCCGCAACGTCGTGCTGGCGCGGATGGCCGCGGTCAAGGACATCTCGCGGGCCGAGGCCGACAAGGCCATGGAGACGCCCATCAAGCTGAAGGTCTCCCGGCCGAAGAACGGCTGCATCACCGCCGTCAGCGGCTCCGGCTTCTTCTGCGACTACGTCCGCAAGACGATCCTCACCGACCCCGCCTTCGGCAAGACCGACGAGGAGCGGGCCAAGCTCTGGAACCTCGGCGGCCTGACCATCCGGACCACGCTGGACCCGCGCGCCCAGAAGGCCGCCAACGAGGCGGCCACCGCGAAGGTCAACAAGGACGACAAGTTCGCGGCGTCCGTGGTGCAGGTCCGGCCGGGCAGCGGCAAGATCCTCTCCATGGGCCAGTCCCGCCCCTACGGCCTGGACCAGAAGCAGAACGAGACCGTGCTGAACCTCGCCGTCAGCAACAAGATGGGCGGCAGCACGTACGGCTTCCAGGTCGGCTCGACGTTCAAGCCGTTCACCGCGGCCGCGGCGCTGGAGAAGGGCATCAGCCCGGCGACGACGTTCTCGACGGACTGGAAGATGACGCTCAAGGAGCGGGACTTCCGGAACTGCTCCGGCTCCCCTGCCGGTTACGCGGACTGGCCCCTGCAGAACGAGCTGGAGTCCGAGAAGGGCACCTGGGACATGACGAGCGCGCTCGGCAAGTCCATCAACACCTACTTCGCGCTGCTGGAACAGAAGGTCGGCCTCTGCGAGACCGTGGAGATGGCCAAGAAGGTCGGCTACGAGCGGGGTGACGGCAAGAAGATCGTCGAGGCCCCCTCGATCACCCTCGGCGGCGAGGTGAGCACCCCGCTCTCCATGGCCGGCGCCTACGCCGCGTTCGCCAACCGGGGCACGTACTGCACGCCGATCGCCATCGAGTCCATCAAGGACCCGCAGGGCAAGAAGATCCCCGTGCCGAAGACATCCTGCTCGCGGGCGATGAGCGAGAAGACCGCGGACACGATCAACCAGATGCTCAAGGGCGTCGTCGAGGACGGCACCGGCACCCGGGCCGGACTCAGCGACCGGGACAACGCGGGCAAGACCGGTACGACCAACGACCGCAAGGACGCCTGGTTCGTCGGGTACACGCCGAACCTCTCCACCGCGGTGTGGGTCGGTGACGACGTCGGCGAGAAGAGCTCGATGTTCAACGTCACCATCGGCGGCCAGTACTACGACAAGGTCTGCGGCGGCTGTCTGCCCGGTCCGATCTGGCGCATCGCGATGACCGGAGCGCTGGACGCGTCGGAGACTCCCGGGTTCAACCAGGTCGCCGTCCCCCGGGGCAAGGAGAAGAAGGAGAAGGACGAGGAGAAGGGCGACCGGGACCGGGACCGCGACCGCGGCGGCGACGACGACCGCGATGACGCCAAGCCCGGCCGCGGCAACGACCGCTTCCCCGGCATCGAACTCCCGGACGGCGTGATCGGCGGACCGGGCGGTGGCGGCGGGCGTGGCCAGAACGGCCCCTGACCCGCATGCGTACCCCTGCCCGTACCCGTACGGATAGCGGAAAAGGGTGGGCGCCCCGGTCCTGGACCGGGGCGCCCACCCTTTTCTCCGTCTTCCCCGCCTACCTCAGCCGGCGAGGAGCTTCTTCACCGCGCCGGCGACCCGGCCGCCCTCGGCGAGCCCGGCGACCTTCGGGTTGACGATCTTCATGACGGCGCCCATCGCACGCGGCCCCTCGGCCCCGGCGGCCTTCGCCTCCTCGACGGCGGACGCCACGATCGCGTTCAGCTCGTCGTCGGAGAGCTGCTTGGGCAGGTAGCCGTCGAGCAGCTCGCCCTCCGCCTTCTCCCGCTCGGCCTGCTCGGTCCGGCCGCCCTGGGCGAAGGCCTCGGCCGCCTCCCGGCGCTTCTTCGCCTCCCTCGCGATCACCTTCCGCACCTCGTCGTCGGAGAGCTCGCGCGCCGACTTGCCGCTGACCTCTTCCTTGGTGATCGCGGTGAGGGTGAGCCGAAGCGTGGACGAGGTCAGCTCGTCACGCGCCTTCATGGCCGTGTGAAGGTCTTCCTTGAGCTTGGACTTGAGCGTGGTCATGCCGCGATTGTGACAGGTGCGGGGCCCGGCCCGCCCACCGGTTTTCCGGCCGCCCCACCGGTTTTCCGCTCACGGTTCCGCTTCTGCGACGATGGGCGCATGCGCGCACGCTACGGAGTACCCCTGAAAGTCACGGCAGTCGGCGCGGCGGTAGGCGCGGCCGGACTCGCCTACGCCGCCGGGTTCGAGGCCCGCTCGTTCCGACTGCGACGAGTCACCGTTCCCGTACTCCCGTACGGGGCGCGTCCGTTGCGCGTACTCCAGGTCTCCGACATCCACATGGTGAGCGGTCAGCGCAAGAAGCGCGCCTGGCTCCAGTCGCTCGCCGGACTGCGCCCCGACTTCGTCGTGAACACCGGCGACAACCTCTCCGACCCGGAGGCCGTGCCGGAGGTGCTCGACGCACTCGGCCCGCTGATGGAGTTCCCGGGGGTGTACGTCTTCGGCTCCAACGACTACTACGGCCCCAAGCTCCGCAACCCCGCGCGCTACCTCCTGGAGAAGACCCGGGGCAAGCACGGCCTCAACGGCAACGCCCCCGCGGTCGGCGTCGTCCACAACCCGTGGGAGCCGATGCGCGACGCCTTCGACGAGGCGGGCTGGCTGAACCTGTCGAACACGCGGGGCCGGCTCAAGCTCGACGGCCTGGAGCTGGCGTTCACCGGCCTGGACGACCCGCACATCAAGCGGGACCGTTACGCCGAGGTCCAGGGCGGCCCTCCGAGCGGCGCCGACCTCTCCATCGGCGTGGTCCACGCCCCGTACCTGCGCTCCCTGGACGCCTTCACGGCCGACGGCTACCCCTTGATCCTGGCGGGCCACACGCACGGCGGCCAGCTGTGCATCCCGTTCTACGGGGCGCTGGTCACCAACTGCGACCTGGACACCGACCGGGTCAAGGGCCTGTCCAGCCACACGGTCGGCGACCGGCGCGCCTACCTCCACGTCTCCGCGGGCTGCGGCACCAACCGCTACACCCCGGTCCGCTTCGCCTGCCCGCCCGAGGTCACCCTGCTGACACTGACGCCGAAGGCCTGAGCAAGGGCCCGCGGGGCGGGGCGGGGGTCCCGGCGCCGAGGCGTCCGGCAAGGAGGCACGCGGGGCGGGCGGACGAATCGCGGGGGTCTTCCCACCCGCTTACGGTACAAATCATGACCGCGCCCCGGACCGCCCTGCTCCCCCGCCCCCGGGCGGGAGAGGCGCTCCCGGACCCCACCGTCCCCCGGCGCCCCTGGGCCACGGCCCTGCGCGCGACCGCGTGCGGGGCAGCGGCCGCGGGCCCGGTCATCGCCCTGGCGACCGGCTACGCGCCACCGACGCCGATCCACTTCACGGTCCTGGCGAACTTCCTCATCGCGGGTGCTTTCGGGTGGTCGGCCGTACATTCCTGGCGGGGCGGTCCGCCGCTGTCGCCGCGGCTGTCGGGCGGGGTGCTCCTGCTCGCCGCGGTCACCGGCCTGATGTACCACCTGGTACTGGTGAACTACGGCGGCTCCCCGATGAGCGCCCCCCGGGCCTGCCCGTCCACAGGGACCTGCTGGTCCACCGCCGCGAGCTTCCTGCTCCACACGGCGACCCCCCTGACCGTCGCCGCGGACTGGCTCCTGCTGACGGCCCCCCGGACCCTGCGCCTGGCCCACATCCCGCTCTGGCTGTCCGCCCCCGCGGCCTACCTGGCCCTCACCCTGACCCGCGGAGCCCTGCTCTCCCCCGGCGCCCCGGCCCGCTACCCGTACCCGTTCCTCGACGTCGACACGTACGGCTACGCAGGCGCCCTCACCCAGTCCCTCGCCCTCGGCCTCCTCTTCGCCGCCCTGGGCGTCCTGATCACCACCGTGGACCACCTCCGGCCGAACGTGACGGGGTGGTTCCAGCACCGGAGAAACCGGATTTCGCCTCCGGGCGCCGGTGGGCTAAAGTAATCGATGTCGCCGGGAGTCCGGTGGACATCGGGGTGTAGCGCAGCTTGGCAGCGCGCTTCGTTCGGGACGAAGAGGTCGTGGGTTCAAATCCCGCCACCCCGACAGCTAAGTACCAGGTCAGGGCCGGTTTTCCTTCAGGGAGACCGGCCCTGACTGCGTTGCATCTGGGTGTGATCTTGAAACGGGGTGGCGCCGCTCGGCGGCGCGCTGCTGTAAGAGCCGGTCGAGGATCGGGGCCGGGGAGCGCGGGGCGAGGAGCAGCCGGTCCTCCAGGGACTCGTGCCAGACCTCGGTGAGCTGGTCCATGAGGAGCGCGCGCATGGTGTCCGTCACGTGGGTGTACCGGGCGCTGACCGATCCGTCCTCGTGGCCCAGGCGCTCGTCCACGAGAACCTTCGGGCAGCCCAGCTCCTCCAGGAGCGTGCGGTGGCCGTGGCGGAGCCCGTGACGGGTCAGCCGGCCCTTGATCGACAGCCAGCACGCCTCAGCTGGCCCTCAGCGCGAACGCACCGCGGCCCCGGAGCCCAGGAAGCTGGGCCCGGGCAGCGGCATTCCCCGGCCCGGTCTCAGGTGGCGGGGCGCTCGGCCGCGACGAGGAGGGTGGCGGCGGGCCGGGGGCCGTCGCCAGCGGGCAGCTCCTCGACGCGGATGTCGGTGAACCCGGCCTGGGCCAGGACCTTGGTCCACACGTGCTCCTGCAGCACCCACCGGTGCATGGTGGCGCTCTCGCCCCCCGGGGTCTTCGCCGGCACCTCGGCGGCCGTGACATCCGGCTGCGCGGGCTTGCCGGACAGGTAGTGGGCGAGGGTGGAGAAGACTAGGTGCCCACCGGGGCGGAGCGCCTCAGCGGCGGCCGGGAGCAACTCGCGGGGGTCGGTGAAGTCCACCGCCCCGAAGAGGCTGTAAAGCACGTCATAGGAGCCCGGGTTCACGCGAAGGTGGGCGACGACGTCCGCGTGGACGAAGTGCAGGCGCGGGGCGAGGTCGGCGTACAGGGCGGTGGCCATACTGTGCTGGGCCGTGGACGCGTCCACGGCATCGATCCGGTTCGGAGCGTGGTGCACGGCCAGGTGCGCGGCGTGGCGGGCGGCGCCAGCGCCGAGGTCGGCCACGGTCTTGCCGGTGAGGTCGCCGAGGACTTCCGGGCCCGGCCCGTCCTGCTGATCCCAGGTCCAGCGGAAGGAGTCGGGGACGGCGTGGTCCTTCGCGGCGCGGGCCCGGCCGTAGTAGTGCCATAGGTCTGTGGTCGTGGTCGTCACCCGCGTCATCCTGGCGGCACCGCGCGGAGGCTGCTGCCGGTCCGGGCGAAAGTCACCCGGGCGCGCCTCAACGGCCCGAGCCGTGGGCCCGGACCGACGAGGGCATCAGGTGAGGGTCAGTGCGAGTCGTTGCCCGGGTGGCAGGGGCCGCAGTCGGCAGCGTCCTCCCACAGCGGGAGGTCCACCTCCCAACCGGCGCGGGCGACGAGGTGGGCGGTCTTGATGACCGACCCGTCGTTCTTCATCTCGACCTCGGGCACGTGGTGCAGGAAGTACCCGCCGTTGTACTTGTCGCACAGCTCGGCGTAGGCGACGGTGTCCAGGATGATCGTGTGGGCGCCGATGTCGACCAGCTTGCTCGGGACGAGTCCCAGGCCCTGGCCCCGGAGGGACATGGCAGTGAGCAGGTAGGCGTAGCCCTGGCCGAGGACGCGGGTGGCCATGACGGAGTCGTACGGGTAGTCCCGCATCAGCAGGCCGACCTGCTTCTCCCAGAGGCCCGCCGGCACGATGTCACGGGGGGAGCGGGCCGGTCCGGTCACCGGGTCGGTGGCGACGGGGGTGTCGACTGCGGTTGCCATGGTGCCTCCTTTGGATGGTGCCCCACGAGGTGTGGGCGATGTAACGAGAACACCGCATTCGGCACCCGGCCGGTGATCAACTGGGTTCCCTTGCAAGGTGTTTGCACGTGGTGCAAGCGGTCTCGACGGACGCCGCCGCGCGGCCGTACCGTGGTGGCCCCCGGTCGTGTAGCAGGGGGAGGGACCAGTGCCCGGTGACCCGCTCTGGAACAGCGCGAAGGTTAGGGAGTTAGTCGCCCGGCGACAACCGGGCGGACTCGTACGGTTGGGCCGTGAGCACCGAGAATGGACGCTCGCCGAACTCGGCGAGCACCTGGGGTGCTCGGCGGCGACGGTCTCGCGGATGGAACGCCGCACCCGGGTCACCGACCTGACGCTCATTCACCGGGCCGCCTCCACGGTGGGCGTTCCTCGACACGTCCTGGTGAGTTCTCTGGCGCCCCCCGCTCCTTCCGGACTGGCCAGCACTAGAGTGTCGGCCAGTCCGCACGCCGAGGAGGACCCGATGCGCCGCCGCTCGTTGCTCGCCGCCACGGCGACCGTACCGGCCGCCATGCTGCTCGGCATGGACCGGGCTTTGGCCGACACCCCGCCGCCCACGGGCAGGGGTGCCCTGGACGCCCGTTTGGCCTCCGCCCGCGACCTCTACGACAAGGGGGCCCACACACAGCTCCTCGGTCTGCTGCCGGGCCTCCTGGCCGACGGGCACGCCGCTGCCTCCTCGCGCCGCGAGCTGGACCAGGCCCGAATTTCCTCCGTCTATAGCCTGAGCGCCGCCCTCCTGATCAAGCTCGGCTCGTACGAGCAGGCTCGCCTCACCGCCGACCGCGCGCGCACCTGGGCCGAAGTGTCCGGGTCCCCGCTCGCCGCCGCTGCTGCCTCCCGCGAGCTCGCAATCGTGCTGCGCCACCAGGACCGGGGCGAGGAAGCCCAAACCCTCATGGAGTCGGCCGCGGCCCGGGTGGAGGCGACAGGGCTGCGGACGGACGCGGCCTCGTCGGCCTACGCGCAGATGCTGTGCACCCTGGCCTACACCGCCGCCCGGGGAGGCCGGCGCGCGGAGGCCCTGGCCATGGCCGAGGAGGCACGGCGGGCCGCACGGCGCCTGCCGCTCCAGG
>NZ_NTGZ01000229.1 GCF_002551245.1 Streptomyces sp. rh34 | reverse complement strand
GACAGGGTCCAGGGCGAGCGACAGCGCGGTTCCCCCGGCCGCGCGGATCGATTCCGCGACCTCCTTCAGCTCGGCCTCCCGTCGCCCGACCAGCGCCACGGCGCTGCCGCGCGCGGCCAGTCGGCGGGCGACGGCGGCCCCGATCCCGGAGGAGGCGCCGGCGACGAGGGCGACCGGGGGGCCGCCCGCCTCAGCGTCGGCGCTCACCGGTTCTCCACCTCCGTCTGCTCGGGGAACGTCGGTTCCCGGAAGGCCGGTTCCGGGTATCCCGGCCGCAACGGAGCCACGTCGCCGAGGCCGAAGCCGCCGTCCGCGCGCAGCACGGCACCGGTCACGCGGGAGGCAGAGCCGCTCAGCAGGTAGCCGAGGACCGCCGCCACCTCGCGCGGGTCGCCGACCCGCCCGGCCGGTATCCGGCTGATCCAGCCGCGCCGGTGGTCGGGTCCCGCCGCGTCGCCCATCGGCGTCTCGATGATGCCGGGAGCCACGCAGTTGGCGCGGATGCCGTGGCGGCCCACCGAGACCGCGAGGCAGCGGATGTACTGCGCCATCGCGGCCTTGCTCGCCCCGTAGTACTCCAGGCCCGCCACCGGGCTGAGCGTGGAGCTGACCGAGGAGACCCCGACCACCGCTCCGGGCATCTCCTCGTCCCGCCAGCGGGCCGCCAGATACTCGGTGACGGCGACGAAGCTGTGCAGGTTCACCGCGAAGGTCCGGGCGGCGGAAGCGGCGTCGCCGCCGACCGAGCTGAAGCCCAGGTGCCCCGCCGCGTACAGCAGGGCGGTGACGCCGTCGGCCGCTTTCCAACGACTGCGGGTGGGCTCCGAGCGGCGCCTCGCACAGACCGAGGACACGGGCGGCGGGGATCACCACCCGGTCCGGCATCGCGGCGATCACCTCGTCGTCGACGATCGCCTCCACGGAGGCGAGGACCCCCTCGGTGGCGGCGTACGCGGCCCAGGCGCCCTCGCCCAGCGGGGGGCAGGCCACGACGTTGCCCCGGCGGTCGGCGGCGACACCGTGGAAGAGGGTGAAGCGCGGGCGCAGCGGGCTGAGCAGGGTGATGGTGCGCTCCGGGTCCTCGGGGTGCGGCACCAGGTGGAGCTTGCCCTGCTTGCCGTGCCGGAGGTCGGTCTCGGCGAGCATCGAGCCGGTGGTGGCGAAGGGCTGGCCGAGCGCCCCGGCCATCAGCCGCTGCGTGTAGCTCAGCAGCGACCACATCTCCACCTCGAACGGCCGGCCGTCGGCCAGCTCGCGGTAGAGGCGGTTGGGGCGCGGCGAGGGGTAGGTGTCGCCGACGAAGCCGGTGATCACCTTGCGTACGGCGCCGGAGAGGGCCAGCGCATGGGCGCTGGAGTGCACGGCGGTGGTGCTCACCGTCATGCTGCCGCTCCCGGCGAAGGCCCGGCACACCGCGTTGAGCAGGGCGTTGGGCCGTGACATCGTCGCCGCGGCGTGCACGTGGTCGCCCTCGCGGACGAAGCGGCGTATCAGCTCGTCGGGGCCGGTGGCCAGGTAGGGGCCGGTGGTGGAGGGGCGTTCGGGGGCTGTGGTCATGCGTGCTCCAGGGCCATGACGGAGGTCTGCGAGCCGAAGGCGAAGGACAGCGAGACCGCGAGGTCGATCTCGGTGTCGCGCGGCCCCTCGGCGACGTGGTCGTAGTCGCACTCGGGGTCCGGCGTGACGTGGTTGGCGGTCGGGGCCAGCCGCTGGTGATGGAGCATCAGCGAGGTGGCGGCGACGTTGATGATCCCGGCCATGCCGAACGTGTGGCCGTAGATCGGTTTGTTGGAGCCGTGCGGCGGCAGGCCCGCGTCGTCGTGGCGCGGCAGCAGACGGCGCAGGGCCCGGCTCTCGGCGATGTCGTTGTACCGGGTGGCGGTGCCGTGGCCGCAGACGTAGCCGATCTCCTCCGGCTTGCGCCCGGCGTCGTCGAGCACGCCCGCGACGACCGATGCGGTGACGTCCCCGACCAGGTCCATGCTGGTGGCGTGGTTGGCCTCGTTGAGGGCGCGGTGGCCCAGGATCCGTGCGTAGATCCGGGCGCCGCGTGCCCGCGCGGACGACTCGCGCTCCAGGCAGAGCGTCATGGCGCCCTCGCCAAGGGCGAATCCGCGCCGGTCGCGGTCGTAGGGGCGTACGGCGGTGGCGGGGTCGTCGCTCTCGGGCGAGAGCACCCCGTCCCCGAGCGCCAGGTAGCAGCGGGCGACCTCGGGGACGATCGGGAACTCGTGCCCACCGGCGAGGACCACGTCGGCACTGCCCGAACGCAACTCGCGCAGGGCGAGGCCGATCGCGTGGTGGCCACCGACACAGGCGCTGCTGACCGTGGTGACCAGGCCCTTGGCGCCGACGCCGATGGCGGCGAGCGTGGCCGGGCAGCCGGCCAGACCGCGGAACATGGCCGTCGCCCTGCCCCCGTACGGGTTCTGCTCCGGGTCCGCCGTGATGGCCCCGGCCCACCAGGACAGCGGGCCGCGGGACGAGGACTGGACGATGCTCATGCGCTCCGGGGCGATCTGGCCCCGGGCGATCCCGGCGTCCTCCAGGGCGTCGCCCACGGCGGCCATGGTCGCCAGGATGTCGCGGCTGTACTTCGCGGCATGCGCCGGCAGGAGGTCCGGCAGCCGGGCCTCGGTGTCGAAGGCGCCGAGCTGCGCGGCCGCGTGGACCGGCAGCCCGGCGGCGGCGAACGCCGGCGTCTCCAGCCGGCTCACCTGTGAGGTACCGGTGGAGACATGGCTCCAGAAGGAATGGACATCGGGGGTGCCGGGCAGCACGCATCCGATGCCGGTCAGCACGATGGGATCGGAGGGGTCCGAGAAAGGGGATCGGCTGCTGTCCATGGATCGAAGCTATCTGCCCTTACATGAGCCTCGATATGGCCGTCAAGTACTCATGCGTGTTTAATTTGGTGACTACCAGTACTCGAATATGGGCCCAGGACGGCAACGCCGTACGGTATTCGCGCCCGCATGCGGAAGCGGCCCGCCGCCTCCGCCAGGGAGGCGTCGGGCCGCTGGGGGAGGGCGTGGGCGTGAGGCTCAGGCGTTCTTGACGTCGCGTCGGTCCACGGCGTACGTACCGGCGGCGACGACCGCGGCCGAGAGGACGACCAGCAGCGCGACCCCGCCCCAGGGAACGCCGTTGAGCAGCGGGTCGCTCCCCAGCGCCCACTCCCACGGAGAGATGTTCGCCAGTGGCTCCAGGGAGTCGGACATCGGCGCGATGGCGTGCAGCAGGTACCCGACGACGAGCACACCGGCCGCCACGCCCAGCGCTGGGCCCCGTCCGAAGCCGAACCCGACGACGGCGTACGCGACCCCCGCGTGCAGTACGGCGAGCAGGCCGACGGTCAGCGTCACGGCCGCGACCCCGACTCCGGAGACGTCCATGTCGAAGGAGACGACCGAGCCGTACACCGACAGCCAGACCAGGATGCTGGTGAGGGCCAGGCCGAAGGTCACGCAGAGGAAGCGCACCAGGAAGACCGTGCGGCGGGCGACCGGCAGCGCGAGCAGCAGTTCGAGTCGCCCGGCCTCCTCGTCGCCGCCGGTCAGGGCGGCTGTCGCGGTCACGGCCATCAGGCCGAGGAGGAGCGGCAGCAGTACCGCGTACAGGTTCCCCTTGAGATAGCCGCTCGCGCTGCTGATCTGGTCGATTCCGAAGGCGGCGGCCATCTCCGGCGATATGCCGGAGGAGAAGTCCTCCAGGGCGCCGGACTCCTCCATCGAGGGCCAGGCGCCGACGACGGAGAGTGCGAGCAGGACCAGCGCGGCCGACCAGGCGATCAGGGTGCGCTTCTGGATCTGTACTCCGCGCCGGAAGATCTCCGAGCTGGGCGATGACATGTGTTTCCCTTCCGGCCGGCCCGGGGGAGCGGCCTTGGTGACTGAGACCCGTGGCGGTGGTGTCCTGCGCTCGCTACCGCACCGGGCCGGCGGCCGGGGAGGACTCCTCGGCCCCGGCGTCGCGGCTGCCCGGGGCTGCGGTCCGGTAGTACTCCAGGAACGCCTCCTCCAGGTCCGGTTCGGGCGCGGTGAGCGTCGTGATCCGGCGGCCCGCCAGGAACGTCAGCAGCGCGTCGGGCGAGCCGGCCCAGGCCAGGGAGACCTCCTGACCCTCCGGCCTGCGCCGCTCCACGTCCGACGCGCCCTCCAGGTCGGCCAGCGCGGCGAGCGGGACGTCCTCGCCCTCCGCGAAGGCGATGTGGAAGCGCTGTGCGGCCCGGCGGCGCAGTTCCCGCGTCGGACCGGAGGCGGCGAGCCTGCCGCCCTGGACCACCGCGACCAGGTCGGCGACCCGCTCGACCTCGGAGAGGATGTGCGAGGAGAGCAGCACGCTCTGCCCGCCCGCCCGGGCCTCCTCGACGGTGGCGAGGAACACCTGCTGCATCAACGGGTCGAGCCCGTTGGTCGGTTCGTCGAGGATCAGCAGCTCCGGCCTGGCCATGAAGGCGCCGACCAGGCCGACCTTGCGGCGGTTGCCGGTGGAGAGCCCGCGCACCCGCCGGGACGGGTCGACGCCGAACCGCTGGACCAGCTCGTCCCGGTAGGCGGTGTCCGTCAGCCCCCGCAGCCGCCCCCAGGAGGTCAGGGTCTGACCGATGGTCAGCCGCTCGTCCAGGCGCAGTTCGCCGGGCAGATAGCCGATGCGCCGCCGGACCTCGGGGTCGGTCGGGTCCTGGCCGAGCACCCGGACCTGGCCGGATGTGGGCCGGGAGAGGCCCATGAGCATACGGATCGTGGTGCTCTTGCCCGCTCCGTTGGGGCCCAGATATCCGTAGACCACGCCCTGGGGGACTGTCAGGTTGAGCCGGCTCAGCGCGGTGAAGTCACCGAACTTCTTGGTGACGTCGGTACATTCGATGAGAGGGGTCACGTTTCTTCTGCTCTCCTCTTGCGTCCACGGCTCGTGCGTCCACGGTCGGCCGGGGTCGTCCGGCGGGCATCGGGGTGGGGGATGGCGCGTCAGGTCTGCCGTACGGCACGGACAGTAAATTCAGTTATTACTGAATCTGATCAACAAGCCTAACGGCGCAGCTCACCCGCTGCAACGAAGCGCCCGCCGCCGTGGCCCGAAGGCATCGGCTCCCAAGCGTGCCGTCACACTGCCGCCCGGCAGGCGGCAGTGTGACGACACACCCTAGGAAGGAGGCGAGGGGGCCCGGTTCGCGGCGGACGCGGCCTGCCACCAGTAGCCGTTCTCCACGCCGAGCGCCGTCGTGCGGTCCAGATGCCCGGAGTCCCGCAACAGCCGGACGCCCGCCTCCAGGAGCGCCGGATCCCCGGCGGCCACGGAGGCCGCCAGCGCCTGCGCCTCGGCGAGCGCCCCGCCGTCGGGCACGGTGCGCTCCACCGCGCCCAGCCGTGCGAGTTCGTCCGCCCGTACGCGCTCCCCGGGGATCAGCAGCATCCGGGCGGCCACTCCGCGACCGGCCCTGCGCAGCAGCGAGTGGACCGCGCCGCCGCCCGGCACGGCGCCGACGCCCAGCTCCGGAAGGCCGAACAACGCGCCCTCGCCCGCCACCACCAGGTCGCAGGCCAGGGCCAGTTCGAGACCGCCGCCGAGTGCGTACCCCTCGACGGCCGCCACCACGGGAAAAGGAGCCTCGTGCAACGTCGCGAACACCGTACGGAAATGGGCCCGCCGCACCGCGCGGCGCGACAGGTCGCGCCACTCGGGCTCGCGGGTGTCCGCGCCGCTGGAGAAGGTCCCGCCGGCGCCGGTGAGTACCACCGCCCCCGGCGCCTCCCCATGCCGATCCGTCAATTTCCGTAACGTGTCGTCGATTTGACCCAGCATCGCGGTGGACATCGCGTTGCGCTTGCGCGGCCGGTTCAGGGTGAGGGTGGCCACCCTCCCGTGCCGCTCGACCAGCAGAGGGGCCGGCTCCCCGTCGGGTGCTGTCTCCTGTGCGGTCATCCGCAGGGCCTCAGCATCCTGAACAGCTCCTTGCGTCCGGACACGCCCACCTTGTGGAAGACCCGGCTCGCGTAGTTCTTGACGGTCTGCTGGGTGAGGCACAGCTCATCCGCGATCTCCTCGTTCGAGCGCCTGCGGAGTAAGAGCCCGAGGATCTCCTCCTCGCGTCCGCTCAGTTTCCACGTCCCGCCCGCTGCGGCGTGCCGGGTCATCGGTACGCGCTCGGGCTCGTCGGCCCCCAGGTGCCAGAATCCGCGCCCGCTCAGCACGTCGTGCAGGCCCTTGACGATGGACTCGGGCGGGCACGACTCGTGCACGAACCCGGCGGCCCCGCCCCTGATGCAATCCACCACGCTGCGGGGGGTGTTGTCCCTGCTGTAGAGGATGACCCGGGTGCCGCTCCAGTACGCCAGATTGCCGAGCACCTCCTGCCACTGCTCGTACTCCACGAGCGCGACGTCGGGCCGGCGCCCGGGGAGGCTGCCGACAGCGGTCGGGTGTGGGCAGCCGCCCAGTACGGTGACGCCGGGATCGCCCCGGAACAGATCGAGAATCGCCTTGCGTATCAAAGGTGACGAGTGCAGGACCATCAGTCCGCCTCTGCCCTTCTCGGCCATACCAGAACCCCTCGTACTCCAACAGCGGCGGCTGGCGCCGCGTGTCGTTCGGCATGTTGTGAATGTGTTGAACCGCGTTCGCGGGGTGATGCCCTCCCGCCCGGTGGAGGTCCGCTCCGGTGTGGCCCCGGGGCGGAGGGAAAGCGGGATGGCGGCGCCCGTCGGCGCACGATCTTATTGGTGCCGGATGCCGCCGTGTATTCAGGCGGGGGAGGAATTCCTTACCGGCGGTTATTACTGGAGCGTAGATATCCTGCGCGGGAATGGGATTCCCCGTGCAAGACGCATCCGCTCCATGTTCGGTTCCACTCTCGCGGACCTTCGATTCCAGGTTTCGGTGTGCACGTTAAGGCTCTGTGACATCCGTGGGAACAGTGGGTCCGGGTGTGTGCGCCCTGACGCGGCGGCCGCGGCCGGACCGGATCGCGGTGGCACGGCGGGAAACACTGCCTGGTCCGGCAGGGATGACGTAACCCCGAGGGGTTAGCTGGCTGAGGCACGGCTTCCCCCCTGTGGTGCGTTCCGGCCCGGTGGCCGTTCAAGGCCGTGCGGGGTGAACCAATACGAGAGTTCGGGCCCCGAATCCAGGCCAACAGTAACCGCAGAGCCTCCGCTTGTCACGTAGTGGATTTTTCCCCGGGGTCAAGAATATGCGGCGGAAATTGACGCATCCTTTGTTCATGTTTGCACTTTGCGGACACTGTCCGGCATCCGGCCCTGCGTCGGAGATGTCCGTATTCACCCGGGGGGTGAGGGCTCGTCCGGCCGTGCTTAGCTGGAGCCATGATCGATGACTTCCTGTACGGGACCGCCGGGCACACCGGACCGCCGGCCGAGGTCGAGGCCGCCGTGCGCGCCGCCGCCGCGGCCGAGATCATGCCGCGCCACCGGAAGCTCGCCGCCCACGAGATCATCGAGAAGAGCGGCCCGCACGACCTGGTCACCGCCGCCGACCGGATGGCCGAGGAACACCTCACGGCCGCCCTCACCAAGCTGTTGCCCGGCTCGGTCGTCGTCGGCGAGGAGTCCGTGCACGCCGACCCGGCGGTCTACGACGCCCTCGGCGGCGACGCCCCGGTCTGGATCGTCGACCCGGTCGACGGCACCCGCCAGTTCGTCCGGGGCGAGGCCGGCTTCTGCACCCTGGTCGCCCTCGCCCAGCACGGTGAGGTCCACGCCTCCTGGACGTACGCCCCGGTCCTGGGCGAGATGGCCGTCGCGGTACGCGGCCGGGGCGCCACGCTCAACGGGACGCCGATACGCTCCGGGTCGCCCGCCCCCGGCGCCGTGCTCGACGTGGCGATGTCCCACCCCGACTACACCGACGAGGCACAGAAGCGGGCCCTGCTCGGCCTGCGCACCGAGGGCATCGCGGCCCGCCCCTGCGGCTCGGCCGGACTCGAGTACCTCGCCGTCGCCCGCGGCGCCCTGGACGCCACCGCCTTCAACTGGGAGTACGCCTGGGACCACGCCGCGGGCCTGCTCCTGGTCACCGAGGCGGGCGGCGCCCAGTCGACCCTGTCCGGCGCCCCGTTCCGTATCGCGGGAGGCAATGACCTGCCGTTCACGGCGGCCCGCGACGAGGCCACCGTCCAGCGCGTCCTGGCCGCCCTGCGCACGGACGGCTGACCCGCCCGACCGAACCCGGGGTACCCGCGTCCGCACGGTCGGTGGCGACGAATACCCTGGGGGTCCGTCTGCCGGCCGACGAAGGAGTCCCAAGGTGCCGTCGATGCTCGATGCGGTCGTGGTGGGCGCGGGGCCCAACGGACTGACCGCCGCAGCCGAACTGGCCCGCCGGGGCTTCGCCGTGGAGCTCCACGAGGCGCACGACACGGTCGGCGGGGGAGCCCGCACCGAGGAGCTGACCCTTCCGGGGTTCCGCCACGACCCCTGTTCCGCCGTGCACCCCCTCGGGATCGGCTCACCCGCGTTCCGGGCGATGCCCCTGGCCCGGCACGGCCTGGAATGGCTGCACCCCGAGGTCGACCTCGCCCACCCCTTCCCGGACGGCACCGCCGCCGCGCTCACCCGCTCGGTGGGCGAGAGCGCGATGTCGCTGGGGGCCGCCGACGCCGGGGCCTACCGCCGCCTCATGGCCCCCTTCCTCGGCCGCTGGGACACCCTGGCCGCCGACTTCCTGCGCACCCCCTGGGACGGCCTGCCCCGAGACCCCTACCGGCTGGCCCGCTTCGGCCTGCTCGGCCTCCAGCCCGCCACCTGGGTCTCCCGCCGCTTCGCCGGTGAGAGGGCCCGCGGCCTCTTCGCCGGACTCGCCGCCCACGCCATCGCTCCCACCAGCGGATTCGCCACCTCGGCCATCGCCCTCGTCTTCGCGCTCGCCGCCCACGAGAACGGCTGGCCGGTGCCGCGCGGCGGCTCCCAGGCCATCTCCGACGCCCTCGCCTCCTACCTCCGTGAACAGGGCGGCACGATCCGCACCGGCAGCGAGGTCAAGCGCCTGGACGAACTCCCGCCCGCCCGCGCCTACATCTTCGACACCTCGCCCTCCGCGCTCGCCCGGATCGCGGGCCTCGGCTCCGCGTACCACCGCTACCGCTACGGCGCCTCCGCCTTCAAGATCGACTACGCACTGTCGGGCCCCGTCCCCTGGACCGCGTCCGCGGCGCGCCGCGCGGGCACCGTCCACATCGGCCCCGACGCCAAAACCATCGACACCGCGCTGAAGGCGGCCGTCGAGGGCCGCGACCCGAGTGTCCCCTTCCTCATCACCGCCCAGCCCAGCCTGACCGACCCCTCCCGGGCCCCCGAGGGACGCCATGTCTTCTGGGTGTACGGGCACGTCCCGGCGGGCTGGGAGGGTGACGCGACCGACGTCATCGAACGCCAACTGGAGCGCTTCGCCCCCGGGTTCCGCGACCTGGTGCTGGCCCGCGCCCTCTCGGGCCCGCCCCAGCTCGCCGCGCGCAACGCCAACTACGTCGGCGGCGACATCGCCTGCGGAGCCTTCGCCGGCCTCCAGACGCTGATCCGCCCCAAGCTCGCCCGCGTCCCCTACGCCACCGCGCACCCCGCGGTTTTCCTCTGCTCCTCGGCCACCCCGCCCGGACCGGGGGTCCACGGCATGTCCGGCCACCACGCCGCCAAGGCCGTATGGCGAAGGCTGCGGGCCTCCTGAACGGACCGGGCGGCGCGGGCCCCCGGTGCGCGGCATGATGTCCGCATGAGCACCTCTGTCTCCCCCGCCGTACGTCTGGTCCGCGGCGACATCACCGACCAGTCCGTCGACGTCATCGTCAACGCGGCGAACTCCTCGCTGCTCGGCGGTGGCGGAGTCGACGGCGCCATCCACCGGCGGGGCGGGCCCGACATCCTCGCCGCCTGCCGTGAGCTGCGCGCCTCGCACTACGGAAAGGGACTGCCCACCGGGCAGGCCGTCGCCACCACCGCCGGACGTCTCGACGCCCGGTGGGTCGTGCACACGGTCGGTCCGGTCTTCTCCGGTGCCCAGGACCGCTCCGCCCTGCTCGCCTCCTGCTACCGCGAATCCCTGCGCCTGGCGGCCGAGTTGGGGGCCAGGTCCATCGCGTTCCCGGCGATCTCCACCGGCATCTACGGCTGGCCGATGGACGACGGGGCCAAGATCGCCGTACGCACGGTCCTGGCGGAGACCGTGGAGCCGGTGGAAGAGGTGCGCTTCGTCCTCTTCGACGCCCACGCGTACGTGGAGTTCGAGGAAGTCCTCGCGATGCGCTGAGACCGCGCCCCGCGGCCACCGGGACGGCTGTCGGATTTCCGCGCGAGGGCCCTGTCGGATTTCCGCCAGCCACGCCGCTGACCGGTGCACCATCCTGGAACCATGCACACCGACACCGAGCGCTGCGTGCGGGCCGTCCAGTCCAAGGACGCCCGCTTCGACGGCTGGTTCTTCACCGCGGTCCTCACCACCCGGATCTACTGCCGCCCCAGCTGCCCCGTCGTGCCGCCCAAGGTCCGCAACATGACCTTCTACCCCAGCGCCGCCGCCTGCCAGCAGGCCGGATTCCGGGCCTGCAAGCGGTGCCGCCCCGACACCAGCCCCGGATCCCCCGAGTGGAACGCCCGCGCCGACTCCGTCGCCCGCGCCATGCGCCTGATCCGGGACGGGGTCGTCGACCGCGAGGGCGTGCCCGGGCTCGCCGCCCGGCTCGGCTACTCCGAGCGGCAGATCGAACGCCAGCTGCTGGCCGAGCTGGGCGCCGGCCCGCTGGCCCTGGCCCGCGCCCAGCGGGCGCAGACCGCCCGCCTCCTCATCGAGACGACCGAGCTGCCCATGGCCCAGGTGGCGTTTGCCGCCGGCTTCTCCTCGATCCGCACGTTCAACGAGACGGTCCGCGAGGTCTTCGGCCTGGCCCCCGGCGAACTGCGCACCCGGGCCGCCCGGGGCCCCCGGCCAGCCGCCGTACCGGGCGTCATCGCGCTCCGCCTCCCGTACCGGGCCCCGCTCAACCCCAGCAACCTCTTCGGCCACCTCGCGGCGACCGCCGTCCCCGGCGTCGAGGAGTGGCGGGACGGCGCGTACCGGCGCACCCTCACCCTCCCGTACGGGCACGGCGTCGTCGCCCTGAGCCCGGGGCCCGACCACATCGCCTGCCGGCTCTCCCTCACCGACCCCCGCGACCTCACCCGGGCCATCAGCCGCTGCCGCTGGCTCCTCGACCTCGACGCGGACCCGGTCGCCGTCGACGCCCAACTGCGCGCCGATCCGCTGCTCGCCCCGCTGGTCGACGCGGGCCCCGGCCGCCGGGTGCCCCGCACGGTGGACGGGGCGGAGTTCGCCGTACGCGCGGTGCTCGGCCAGCAGGTCTCCACCGCCGCCGCCCGTACCCACGCCGCCCGGCTGGTCACCGCCCACGGCGCCCCGGTCGAGGACCCCGAGGGCGGGCTGACCCACCTCTTTCCGACCCCGGAGGCGCTGGCCGAACTCGACCCCCAGGCCCTGGCCCTGCCGCGCACCCGCCGAACGACCCTCACCACGCTCGTCGCCGCCCTCGCGGAGGACCGGCTCCGGCTCGACACCGACACCGACTGGGAGCGGGCCCGCGCCGAACTGGTCGCCCTGCCCGGCTTCGGCCCCTGGACGGTCGAGTCCATCGCCATGCGGGCCCTCGGCGACCCCGACGCCTTCCTCCCCACGGACCTCGGCATCCGCCGGGCGGCCGAGCGGCTCGGCCTGCCGGCCACCCCCGCCGCCCTCACCGCACGGGCCGCCGGCTGGCGCCCCTGGAGGGCGTACGCCGTGCAGTAC
>NZ_NTGZ01000228.1 GCF_002551245.1 Streptomyces sp. rh34 | reverse complement strand
CGGCCCCGGACGCTGCCGGGTCCGGCGGCGGACGGGCGGCGGGTGGTGACGAGCGACGACGCGCTGTTCGCGCCGGGGCTGCCCGGGTCCGTGCTGGTGGTCGGCGGCGGGGCGATCGGCGTCGAGTACGCCTCGTTCCATCGGTCGATGGGGGCCGAGGTCACCCTGGTGGAGGCCGCGGACCGGCTGGTTCCGCTGGAGGACGCGGAGGTGTCCCGGCATCTGGTCCGGGGGCTGCGGAAGCGGGGCATCCGGGTGGAGGCGGGGGCACGGCTGCTGGAGTGGTCGGTGATGGAGGCGGGGGTGCGGGCCGTCGTGCGGACCTCCCGGGGCGAGAGCGTCGCGGTGGCGGCCGAGCGGCTGCTGGTCGCGGTCGGCCGGGAGCCGGTGACGGAGGGACTGGGGCTCGCGGCGGCGGGGCTGGCCACGGACGGGCGGGGCCATGTGGTGCCCGCCGACTGGTCGCGGCTGGAGGCGGCGGTGCCGGGCATCCACGTGGTGGGCGACCTGCTGCCGCCGCCATCGCCGGGACTCGCCCACGCCTCGTTCGCCGAGGGGCTGTTGGTCGCGGAGACGCTGGCCGGGCTGCGTACCTCCCCGGTCGACTACGCCACCGTTCCCCGGGTCACGTACTCCTCGCCGCAGACGGCCGCGGTGGGGCTGACCGAGGCGCAGGCCCGGGACGCGGGACACGACGTGGTGGTGAACTCCCTGCCGCTGACCGCCGTCGCCAAGGGCATGGTGCACGGCAGGGGCGGGCTGGTGAAGGTGGTGGCGGAGCGGGCGGGCCGGGTGCTCGGTGTGCATCTGGTCGGCCCGCAGGTCTCGGAGATGATCGCGGAGAGTCAGCTCGTGGTCGGCTGGGACGCGGAGCCCGCCGATGTCGCCCAGCACATCCATCCGCACCCGACGCTCTCCGAAGCGGTCGGCGAGGCGTTCCTGACGCTGGCCGGGCGCGGGCTGCACCAGCAGCACTGACCGGAGGGCTCAGGCGGGCGGGTGGGCGGGGCCGGGCGGCGGCAGCTCGGGCGGGTGAGCGGACGGCCGGGGCGCGGACGCGGGCGGCGGAAGTTCGGGCGGGCGGTGGGCCGGGGCGGTGAGGCGGAAGCTCATCCGTCCGAAGCTCACCTGATCCCCGTCCCGCACCGGGATGGAGCCGACGAGCCGTTGGCCGTTGACGCAGGTGCCGTTGGTGGAGCTGAGGTCGCGCAGCACCCAACGGCCGTTCCGCGCGGAGAGCTCGGCGTGCAGCCGGGAGACCGTCTCGTGGTTGAGGCGCAGACCGTTGGCCGGGTCGCGGCCGATGAGCAGCGGGTAGGGGCCGGGCGCCGGGAGCAGCAGCTTGGGGAGCCGCTCGGTCTGCCAGGCGCGGCGCAGCCGCCCGGGGAAGGCGGAGATCCCGCCCACCGCACGGACCAGTCCCTGGGACCATCCGCTGCCGGCC
The DNA here is from genome assembly GCF_002551245.1 of Streptomyces sp. rh34. Classification (GTDB taxonomy): domain Bacteria; phylum Actinomycetota; class Actinomycetes; order Streptomycetales; family Streptomycetaceae; genus Streptomyces. The sequence continues at coordinate 10,406 of NZ_NTGZ01000228.1, read as the reverse complement.
TCCAGGTCGGAGGTGAGGGCCGCCAGCTCCTCCGGGCGCCGGGCGACGAGGGCGAGCTCCATGCGCCGCATGAACGTGTCGTGCGACAGCTTTCCCTGTGCGGCACCGTCTCTGAGCACGCCGAGGACACGGTCGCGCTGGGCGTCCGAAAGCCGCGCGGGACCCGTGTGGAACTCGAAGGAGGACGTCACGTCGACGATTGTCGGGCCGAGGGGCCCGGGGTGTCCAGACGAGGCCGTGTTTCGTCCCGCGCTGACCTGCGCCGCTCCCCGGCGCGGCCCGTTGCTGGGGTCTGCCGCTCATCCGCCACGAGGGGACTCCGCGACCTGGTGTCCGGTGGTCTCGCGATGGTCGTCTGGGTCAGCCCGCGCAAGCACCGCACGCCCGAGAACCGGCGCCGGGCGCGCGAGCGCAAGGCCGCCCACCGCCGTCAGGCCGCGCTCCGCAAGCGCCGCGAGGCGCTGCAGCGCCGGAGCCGCCGCCCGGAGTGAGGGGGCGGAGAAAGGGGCGCGTCCCGGAACGCACCGAAAAAAACCGGTGGACGGCGGGCGCGGGGGCGGCTACGGTCGGCACCGACATCGGAACCGGTCGCGGAAGGAGGCGAGACACGTGCGCAGGAACATCCGCACCACCATCCGCAGTACGTCACTTTCGCGCTCCCGCCCCGTCCGCCGGGCGGTGTCGGACCTCGTCTGACCGGGAGCGCGGCATTCCGTCCCGGAGGACACTTTCATGACCGATCCGGTCATCCGCGCGCTCACCCCGAGCGACGCCGCACTCTTCACCACGTTCGAGGACAGCCCCCACGTCGGCCGGGCCGCCTTCGGCCACGCGTACACCTCGACGGCCGACGGCGGCGAGTACCGCCCCGACTGGTCCTGGGTCGCCCTGCGCGACAACACCGTGATCGCCAGGGCCGCCTGGTGGGGCGGGCCCGACGACACCGAGCCCGTCGTGCTCAACTGGTTCGACTTCGCGGACGGGGAGGCGGGGGCGGGCGCCGAACTCCTGCGCCGCGCGCCGTTCGACAAGGAGTACGAGCTGATCGCGCCCGCCGGCTGGCGGGACGACCCGGCGGTGCGGACCGCCGTCGAAGCGCGGGTCGCCGCCGCGACGGCGGCCGGCATGAAGCCGCTGGTCGAGCGCTACCGCTATCGGTGGACCCCCGACTGCCCACTGCCCGAGCGGACGGGCCGGCTCACCTTCCGTCCGGAGCCGGACGACGCCGTGATCCTCGACGTCCTGCGCCGGGTCCACTCCGTCACGCTGGACGCTCACGCCCGTAAGGCGATCGAGGGCCCCGGAGGTCTGGAGGCGGCGGCGCAGGAGGAGTTGGACTTCTTCCACTGGTGCCCCTCACCGCGGGAGTGGTGGCAGCTCGCGTACACGCCGGACGGCGAGGTGGCGGGCATTCAGGTGCCCGCGCACAACCCGTCGGGGCCGTGCGTCGGATTCATCGGGGTCGTCCCCGAGGCGCGCGGGCACGGCTACGGCTACGACCTGCTGGTGGAGTGCACGCGCTTCCTGGTCGAGCGGGGCGCCGAGTTCGTCGCGGGTGCGACGGACCAGGGGAACGCGCCGATGGCCGCCGCGTTCGCCCGCGCCGGGTACCCGGTCACCCAGGAATGGGTCCATCTGGCGTGAGGGCCCCGGCCTCCTCGGCCAGCCACTCCAGGCGGAGGCGCTGCTCGGCGGGGATCGTCGCGTCCTCGCCGCGCGGCCCCACGTTGAGCAGGACCCTCCCGCCGTCGGCCGCCGTGTCGCGGACCAGTGAGGTGAGGGCCTCGCGGCCGATGAAGGCATCGGCCCCCGAGGCCCGGTTGTAGCCGAAGCTGTGGTCGACGCCCCGGGTGATCTCGTACGGGTCGGAGCCCTCGTAGCGGGCGTACTCCGGGGTGCGGAAGTCGAAGACGGGCGGTGTGCGCGGGACGAAGCCCTCGCCCTGCGCCACCGTCCGGCGGTCCCACCAGTTGTACAGCGCCTTCGCTCCCGGCAGGTTCAGGCCCCGCCAGTGCGGGGCGTAGGGCAGCAGGCGGTCGTTGACGACACCGTGCGGGACGGTGAAGCGGTAGAAGTCGACCAGTGAGCGGATCTCGCCGGCGGAGGCGGGCCAGGCGATGTCGTTCCAGAGGATGTCGGGCCGGTAGCGGCGGATCAGCTCCCGCAGCTGCGCGTCGGCGTAGGCGGGATAGCTGCCGCGCGGTACGGCGGAGAACATGTCGGCGGCGGTGCCGATGGGCCGGTCGTCGAAGGTCCAGTCGAGCCCGCCGGAGTAGTAGACGCCGAAGCGCAGGCCCTCGGCCCGTACGGCTTCGGCGAACTCGCCCACCACGTCCCGGGCGGTGTGCCAGCCGGAGCGGTGCGGGTTCTTCGTCTCCGAGGGCCAGAGGCAGAACCCGTCGTGGTGCTTGGTGACCAGGACCGCGTATCCGGCCCCCGCCTCCCGGAACGCGCGGGCCCAGGCGGCCGGGTCCCAGCCGGCGAGCCCGTCCTCGAAGTCGCGGCCGAAGGCCGTGTAGGGGCGGGTGCCGTAGGTGGTGCGGTGGTGGGCGGCGACCGGGGAGCCGGGGAAGCGGAGCGCGTTCTCGTACCACTCCGCGTACGAGGTCCAGCCCAGGGGCGCGCGCCGGCCCGCCGCCGGGAGTTCGGCGGCGGGGACGTAGGGCGGGGCCCAGCCGGGAACGGATGCGGGAGTCCAGTGAACGAAGATCCCCAGTTGGGCCCGGGACCACCATGAAGCGACCATGGCGGGAAGTATCGATCACTCGGGGGGCGTGGCGTAAGCCCTTTCGACCGCCGGATTCCGGTTCTGCGTCTTCTGCGCCCGGATCAGGTCCCGGTACCAGGCGTAGGACCGCTTGGGCGTACGGGTCAGCGTCTCGTAGTCGATGTGGACCAGGCCGAACCGCTGCGAGGCGCCCTCCGTCCACTCGATGTTGTCGGTGAGCGACCAGGTGAAGTAGCCGCGTACGTCCACCCCGGCGTCCATCGCCGCGCGCAGGGCGGTCAGATGGCTCTCCAGGTAGGCGATGCGGCGGTCGTCCGCGTGGGGCTCCTCCAGGGCGCAGCCGTTCTCGGTGATGTACAGCGGCGGGAGGCGGTCGCCGTAGCGGGTGTGGAGCGCGGTGACGATCTCGGTCAGCCCCTCGGGGACGACGGGCCAGCCGAAACCGGTTTTCTCGTATCCCTCGATCTCCCTTATGCCGAAGGGGAGTCCGGCGGGCATCGTGAAGCCGGAGAAGGTGGCCGGCGCCTCGGGCCCGGGCGCTCCGACGAGCGTGGGGTTGTAGTAGTTGACGCCGTACCAGTCGAGCGGGGTCGAGATGACCTTGAGGTCGTCGGCGACCGGGCCCGGCATCAGGGCGGCGAGGTTCTCGTCCGGATAGCGGCCGGTGAGGACCGGGTCGGCGAAGAGCCAGTTGGTGAGCGTGTCGTACAGCTCCGCGCCGAGGCGGTCCTCGTCGGTGTCCCCGGCGGTCCAGACCGGGGCGTGCGAGAGCGCGACGCCGATGTTGTCCGCGCCCGCCGCGCGCAGGGCGCGGACGGCGAGGCCGTGGGCGAGGAGCTGGTGGTGGGCGGCGGGCAGGGCGTCGAAGAGGAGGGTGCGGCCGGGGGCGTGCTCGCCCAGCGCGTAGCCGAGCATCGTGACCTCGGCCGGCTCGTTGACCGTGATCCACATGGGGACGCGGTCGGCGAGGCGTTCGGCGACGATGCCCGCGTACTCCGCGAAGCGGTAGGCGGTGTCCCGGTCGAGCCAGCCGCCCGCCTCCTCCAGCGGGAGCGGGGTGTCCCAGTGGTAGAGGGTCGGGGCGGGGGTGACGCCGTGGGCGCAGAGCTCGTCGACGAGCCGGTCGTAGAAGTCGAGCCCGTCGGCGTTGACGGCTCCGCTGCCGCCGGGCACCACGCGGGGCCAGCTGACGGAGAACCGGAAGGCGTCGGCGCCGAGACCGGCCAGCAGGGCGACGTCCTCGCGGTAGCGGGCGTGGAAGCCGGTGCCCAGGGTGGTGTCGGCGCCGTCCTTGATGCGGCCGGGCAGCGCGGCGAAGGCGTCCCAGCCGGAGGGGCCCTTGCCGTCCGCGTCCACCGCCCCCTCGGTCTGGAAGGCGGAGGCGGAGGCTCCCCAGAGGAAGCCGGGAGGGAACATCGGCAGGGTCATCGCGGCCTCCAGCAGCCGTACGTATGAGCAGAACCAGTACGTGTGAGCAGAACCTGTATGAGCGGAACCTCGCCGGGCAATGATCAGGACCAGACCTTAATCGCCGGTGGCGGGCGGCAACAGAGCCTGTCGCGTGGATCGTGGAGCCCGCCCGCGGGCGGCCGCGCGCCCCGCCCAGGGACGAGGAGTGGTGGATGCAGTTCGAGGTGTGGGCCCCCGAGGCGGACTCGGTCGTGCTGGAGGCGGCGGACGTCCGGTGCCCGATGGAGCGCGATGCGGGACGCGAGGGGTGGTGGACGGCCGAGGCGGAGGCCTCGGACGGGGACCGCTACGGGTTCCGGCTGGACGGAGGCCCCCTGCTCCCGGACCCCCGTTCGCGGCGTCAGCCGGACGGCCCCGACGGGCCGAGCGCGGTCGTCGACCAGGAGGCGTACGCCTGGCGCGAGTCGTGGGCGGGGCGGCGGCTGAACCGCGCGGTGCTGTACGAGCTGCACGTGGGGACGTACACCGCCGAGGGCACCTTCGACGCGGCGGCGGCCCGGCTGGGCCATCTGGCCGAGCTGGGCGTCACCCATGTGTCGCTGATGCCCGTCTGCCCGTTCCCGGGCGTCAACGGCTGGGGGTACGAGGGCGTCTCGCTGTGGGCGGTGCACGAACCGTACGGCGGACCCGAGGGACTGAAGCGCTTTGTCGACACGGCGCACGGGCTGGGGCTCGGGGTGGTCCTGGACGTCGTCCACAACCACCTGGGCCCGTCCGGGAACCACCTGCCCGCCTTCGGTCCGTACTTCACCGACTCCCACCACACCCCGTGGGGCGCGGCGGTCAACCTGGACGCTCCGGGCTCCGACGAAGTGCGGGCGTTCCTGCTGGGCAGCGCCCTGTCCTGGCTGCGCGACTACCGGCTCGACGGGCTGCGGCTCGACGCGGTGCACGCGCTGGCCGACACCCGGGCGCTGACCTTCCTGGAGGAGTTGTCGGCGGCGGTCGACGCGCTGGCCGTGGAGGTGGGCAGGCCGCTCGGGCTGATCGCCGAGTCCGACCTGTGCGACCCGCGCACCACGGCCCCGCGTCCGACCGGCGGCCTCGGCCTGCACGCCCAGTGGAACGACGACTTCCACCACGCCCTGCACACCGCGCTCACCGGCGAGTCCCAGGGCTACTACGCCGACTTCGCCCGCGCCCCGCTCGCCGCCCTCGCGAAGACGGTGACGTCCGGGTTCTTCCACAACGGGACCTACTCCAGCTTCCGGGGCCGCACCCACGGCCGACCGGTCGACGTGACGCGCACCCCGGCCCACCGCTTCGTGGGCTACGCGCAGACGCACGACCAGATCGGCAACCGGGCGCTCGGCGACCGGCTGGCCGCCTCGCTGTCCCCCGGACTCCAGGCGTGCGCCGCCGCCCTCGTGCTGACCGGCCCCTTCACCCCGATGCTGTTCATGGGCGAGGAGTGGGGGGCGCGGACCCCCTGGCAGTTCTTCACCGACCACACGGACCCGGAGCTGGCCGAGGCCGTACGCGCGGGCAGACGGCGGGAGTTCGGCGCGCACGGCTGGGCCGAGGAGGAGATCCCCGACCCCCAGGACCCCGCGACCCGGGACCGTTCCTGCCTCGACTGGGCCGAGCCGGAACGCGAACCGCACGCACGGCTGCTCGCCTGGTACCGCGAACTGATCGCGTTGCGGCGCACGTTGCCCGATCTACACGATCCCGACCTGGCCTCGGTGAAGACGGCGTTCGACGAGGACGCGCGCTGGCTGGCGTACCGCAGGGGCGATCTGCGGATCGCGGTGAACCTCGCGGACAAGCCGGCCGCCGTTCCGCTGGGATCCGGCCGCCACCGCCGGTCCGGTGGGCGGGTGTTGGCGGCCTGGGAGCCGGTGGAGGCCCCGGGCGCGGACGGGGTACTGCGTCTGCCGCCGGAGTCGTGCGTGGTGCTGGCCGACGACTGAGCTTCCCCGATCGCCGTCAACGTGCTTGCCTTCGCGTGGACTTCACCTCGTAGCCTCCGCGACAGCGCCCGCCCTCCGCCCTGCCCGTACGGCGTCCCGCACCGCTTCCGTGACCGGGAGCCGCGCGACGACCGGGCCGAGGGGAGGCTGCCGCGGGGCCGTCTACTCGACGACGGCCAGTTCGCGGGCGGTGGTGTTGAGCCGCCGCCCGCCATCCTCGGTGACCGCGACGATGTCCTCGATCCGGACGCCGAAGCGGCCCGGGAGGTAGATGCCCGGCTCCACGGAGAAGCACATGCCGGGCACCAGCGGCTGCTCCTCGCCCTCGATCATGTAGGGCGGCTCGTGGGTGGTGACGCCGATGCCGTGGCCGGTGCGGTGGATGAACCGTTCGCCGTAGCCGAATTCGGTGATCACCGCGCGGGCGGCCCGGTCGATCTCCTGGCAGGCGACGCCGGGCCGGACGGCGGCGCAGCCCGCCTGCTGGGCCTCGCGGACGATGTCGTGGACCCGCTGCTCCTCGGCGGTGGGCTCGCCGACGTGGACGGTACGCGAGGTGTCGGAGCCGTAGCCGTGCTTGAGGCCGCCGAAGTCGAGGACGACCATGTCGCCGCGCTCGATGGTGCGGGTCCCCGCCTCGTGGTGCGGGTTGGCCCCGTTCGGGCCGGACCCGACGACGGTGAAGTCGACCTGGGAGTGACCGAACTCGCGGAGCAGCGCGGCCAGATCGGTGGCCACGTCGACCTCCCGGCGGCCGGAGAAGCGCACCTTGAGGATCTCCTCGTACGTGGCGTCGGCGGCGGCCCCCGCGGCGGTGAGCCGTTCCAGCTCGGCGGCGTCCTTCACCGCGCGGAGCATCGGGAGCGCCTCGGTGAGCGCGGTGTAGGAGGTACCCGGCAGCTCCCGCTGCAGGCCGAGCAGGTGCATCGCCCAGGCGTTGTCGCTGACGCCGAAGCGGCCCTCGGCGTCCAGCAGCGGGGCGGTCACCGCGTACGGGTCCTTGCCGTCGGTCCAGTCCCGCAGGGTGAGGGCGGGCGCCCCGGTGGCGGCCGCCGCGTCGGGGGCCTCCAGGGTCGGGACCACCAGGACCGGGTCCTGGCCGGCCCGCAGCACGAGGAGCGTGAGGCGTTCGGTGCTGACGGGGCGGTAGCCGGTGAGGTGGACGAGGTCGGGGCCCGGCGCGACGATCACCCCGGCGAGCCCGGCCTCGGCGGCGGACTCGGCGGCGCGCGCCATCCGGGCCCGGTAGTCGTCGGCGGTGAAGGGCGGCGGGGCGGGCTGGTGGGCGGACGAGCTCGGGGTGGACATCAAGACCTCCTGGCAGTGCGACACGGCACACAGCATCCTGCCCGCCCGGCGGGGCGTGCGCGACCGGCTTGCCGAAGTGTGCCGGGCGTCGGGAGCGCCCCGGCGGGCCGGTGCCGGCGCCCGGCGCGTCAGAGGCGCACGATCAGGTCCGCCCGGCCCCGGCTCCGCTCGACCAGCCGGGCGTTCGCCTCGTCGGACCGGGCCACCCACTCCTGCGCGTAGGGCCGGGGCCTGCCGTGACGGACATGGCGGTCGACGAGCCGGCGCACCCGGGCCTCCGGGTCGACGTCCAGGAACCACACCTCGTCCAGCAGGGCGCGTACCGGGGCCCATGGTCCTTCGTCGAGCAGCAGGTAGTTCCCCTCGGTGACGACGAGCGGGACGTCCGGCGGGACCGGCAGCGAACCCGCGACCGGCTCCTCCAGCGACCGGTCGAAGGCCGGGGCGTAGACCGCGCGCAGCGGGTCCGGTGCACGAAGCCGCCGCAGCAGGGCCGCGTACCCCGCCGCGTCGAAGGTGTCGGGTGCGCCTTTGCGGCCGGCGCGGCCGAGGCGCTCCAGCTCGGCGGCGGCGAGGTGGAAGCCGTCCATCGGGACGAGGGCCGCGCGTCCGTCCAGGGCCGCGACCAGCCGTTCCGCCAGGGTGGACTTCCCGGCCCCGGGCGGGCCCGCGATCCCCAGCACCCGTCGTCCGCCGGTGTGCGCGAGGGCGCGGGCCCGGTCCGTCAGCGCGGTGCGGCCACCGGTGGTCGTGCCGTCCAGGATGTCCACGTCCATGTCCATGCCGGGCATTGTGCGGGGGCCGGGCCCGGAAGCGTTAGTGTTACGTATAACTTGACCCGTGCGGTACCCGTTCAGCCCCTGTGCGGTACCGGTTCAGTACCCGTGGAAGGGCCCCGCCATGTCCCACATCGCCCTGGTCACCCTCGTTGTCCGCGACTACGACGAAGCGCTCGCGTTCTACCGCGACGCGCTCGGCTTCGAGCTGGTGGAGGACACCGACCGGGGCGACGGCACCCGCTGGTTGGTGGTGCGCCCGCACGGGTCCGCGCCCGGCACGGGGCTGCTGCTGGCCCGTGCGAAGGACGAGGTCCAGAGCAGGGCGGTGGGGGCGCAGACGGGCGGCCGGGTCGGCTTCTTCCTGCACACCGAGGACTTCGCGGCCGACCACGCCCGGATGACGGCGGCCGGGGTGCGGTTCCTGGAGGAGCCCCGGCACGAGGCGTACGGTTCGGTCGCGGTCTTCGAGGACCTCTACGGCAACCGCTGGGACCTGCTCCAGCCGGCCGTCTGACCCGCTCGCCCCCGGCGCCGCCCTCTCACGGGGTGAACCCGTCCCGGCCCTCCAGGTAGGCCAGCACCGCGAGGACGCGGCGGTGGACGGTGCCGTCGTCCGGTTCCAGGCCGAGCTTGGCGAAGATCGAGCCGATGTGCTTGCTCACCGCCCTTTCGGAGACGGTGAGTTCGGCGGCGATGGTGGCATTCGCCTTGCCCTGCGCCATGTGTTCCAGGACTTCGCGCTCGCGGGCGGTGAGGCTCTGGAGCGGGCCCGCCGACGATGTGCGGGTGAGGAGCTGGGTGACGACCTCCGGGTCGAGCGCGGTGCCGCCCGCCGCCACCCGGTCCAGGGCCTCCAGGAACTGCTCGACCCGGCCCACCCGGTCCTTGAGCAGGTAGCCGATGCCCCGGGCGCCCCGGGCGAGCAGCTCGGCGGCGTACGTCTCCTCGACGTACTGCGAGAGGACCAGGATCGGCAGGCCGGGCAGTTCGGCGCGGGCGGCGAGCGCGGCCCGCAGCCCCTCGTCGCGGAAGGTGGGCGGCAGCCGTACGTCCAGGACGGCGACGTCCGGGCGGTGTTCGAGCAGGGCGGGCAGGATCTCCGGGCCGGCCGCCGCGTCGGCGACCACCTCGTGTCCGGAGCTGGTGAGCAGGAGGACGAGGCCCTCGCGCAGGAGGGCGTTGTCCTCGGCGATCACGATCCGCACGGCAGCTCCACTTCGATGTCCGTCGGCCCCCCGGCGGGGCTGCTGACGCGGGTGGTGCCGTCCAGTGCGGCGACCCGCCGCCGGATGCCCACCAGCCCGCTGCCGGCGCGTTCGTCCGCGCCGCCGTGACCATCGTCGCCGATGGTCACCCGCAGGACGCCGGGGGGCCGGTCGACGCGGACCCGGGCGACGGTGGCGCCGCTGTGCTTGCTGATGTTGGTGAGCGCCTCGGCGACCACGAAGTAGGCGGCGGCCTCGATCGCGGCGGGCAGCCGCCGCCCGTCCTCCACCCCGCCCAGGTCCGCCGTGACGGGTACGGCGACATCGGCGGCCAACGCCCGTACCGCACCGGCCAGTCCACGGTCGGTGAGGACCGGCGGGTGGATGCCGCGCACCACGTGACGCAGCTCGGCGAGCGCGGCTTCGGCCCCGTCCTGCGCCTCGTCCAGGCGGGCCCGCGCGGCGGCCGGATCGCGGTCGAGGAGCTGCTTGGCGAGCCCGATCCGCATCGACAGGGCGACGATCCTGGCCTGGGCGCCGTCGTGCAGGTCCCGCTCGATGCGCCGCAGTTCGGCCCCGTGCGCGGCGACCGCGCCGGCCCGGCTCTCGGTGAGGTGGGCGATCCGCTCGGTGAGTTCGGCGGCGGGCGGCGGGGCGAGCAGGGCCATGGTCCAGCCCGCCGAGAGGTCGGCCAGCACCGGGTGCCAGCGCAGTGCCCAGCCCGGCCGTTCGGGCGGCTCGATGCCGTACTCGTCGGCCCGCCGCCGGTCCACCAGCCCCACGACGGACAGCGCGACGCCGTCCACCAGCAGGGCGACGGGCCAGAGGATCATCGTGAGGTAGCCGAGCCCCATGCCGAAGAGTGTCTGGAGGGGCAGCCAGAGAGCGAGCCGCCAGGTGGTCCGGTCGGTGAGCGTCCGCCGGACCCGTTCGGGCAATTCGCCGCCGCCCAACGGCGGATACGACGCGGGGCGGTGCCCCGGCCCGAGCCGGGCCGCCGCCC
>NZ_NTGZ01000227.1 GCF_002551245.1 Streptomyces sp. rh34 | reverse complement strand
TGTGTATAAGAGACAGAGCCTGGGCCGACCGGCCCGAAGGCGGCACCGTCGCCGGCCGCAGGGGCCGCTGGCTGCGCTGGACCGCCCTCGCCGCCTCGTTCCTCGTGCTCGTGGCCGCGGGCGTGGGCTGGTGGGTGTACCAGAAGCTCGACGGGAACATCACCACCGACACGAGCGCCGCCGCCGAGCTCAAGGCGTACGAGAAGGAACGGCCGACCCCGGTCGTCATGGACGCCCAGAACATCCTGCTGATCGGGTCCGACAGCCGGGCCGGGGACAACAGCGAGTACGGCCGGGACGAGGGCGGCAGCCAGCGCTCCGACACCACGATCCTGCTGCACCTCGCGGCGGACCGGAAGAGCGCGACGGCCGTGTCCCTCCCCCGTGACCTGATGGTGGAGATCCCCGCCTGCCGCACCGCGGACGACAAGGAGACGCGGGAGCGGTTCACCCAGTTCAACACGGCGTTCGAGGTCGGTGGCACCGCCTGCACGATCCGCACCGTGGAGCGGATGACCGGCATCCGCGTCGATCACCACATGGTCGTCGACTTCAACGGCTTCAAGGACATGGTCGACGCCGTGGACGGGGTCGAGATCTGTCTCAAGGAACCGATCGACGACAAGGACGCGCACCTGGAGCTCCCGGCAGGCCGGCAGACGCTGAACGGCGAGGAGGCCCTCGGCTACGTACGGGCGCGCAAGACCCTCGGCAACGGCAGCGACACCGAACGCATGGAGCGCCAGCAGCAGTTCCTGGGCGCTCTGGTGAACAAGATGCAGAGCAACGGCGTCCTGCTGAACCCGACGCGGCTCTACCCGGTGCTGGACGCGGCGACCAAGTCGCTGACCACGGACCCGGGGCTCAACTCGCTGCGCGACCTGTACGACCTGGTGCGCGGGATGCGCAACGTGCCGACCGAGCAGGTGCAGTTCCTGACCGTGCCCCGGCAGCCGTACCGCAACAACGCGAACCGGGACGAACTGATCCAACCGGACGCCGACGACCTGTTCAAGCAACTCCGCGAGGACCGGCCCGTCGCCGTGGTCCCGGCCGACGAACTGGAGGAAGCACAGCAGGACCAGGAAGGGCGGCAGGACGGGAAGCCGGACGACACGGGGTCCGAGAGCCCGACGCCCACACCCACCTATTCGGGCTCGAGTGCGGCGGACGACCTGTGCAAGCAGTAAAGCAATTGCCAAGACACAGAACACAATCGACGCCTAATGGGAAGAATGCCCGGTTGTAAGGGGCGTGGAATATGTCACGCACGTCGCTCGACGCGGAATCGGCCGGATAGTGTGACGCGATCCGGTGCTTCCGGCCGTCAGGTCGTGCACTGCTGGAGCGAAGGAACGAGCGCCTTGCCGGGGGAGGGCGCCTCGCGTGGCACCGACGGAGGACGCAGGCAACCGTGGACGCGCACAGTCGTGGACGGGCGGACGATATCGACCCCGCCGACCAGTGGGTACTCAACCCGCACACCGGTAATTACGAATTGCGACTGGACCACTCCACTGGGGAGTCGAGCAGCTCTTCGCGTACGGCTACGGCCGAAGGGACCGGACGCCGCGGCGACTCCCGGACCGGTTCGGCCCGCGAGGGTTCGGGACGCCGCGGTTCCGGTTCGCGTGAGCGCGAGGCCGCCCCGGAGGGGCCTCGCCAGGTGCCCGGTCAGCGCAGCCGCCGCAGTTCCCAGGGGGGGCGCGGAGCCGCCGAACCGCCGGCGGCCGGCCGCCGGAAGCGCAAGCCCCGGAAGTCGCGCAAGAAGAAGGCGCTGCTGTGGACGGGCGGGGTGATGGCGTTCGTCGTGGTGGGCACCTCGCTCACCGCGTACGTCGTGTACCAGAAGCTCAACGGGAACATCGACGCCATCGACGTGGGCGACGCCGGCAGCAAGAACGTCGTCACCGACGGCCCGATGAACATCCTGATCATCGGCACCGACAAGCGCACCGGCAAGGGCAACGAGGGGTACGGCGACAAGGGCAGTGAGGGCCACGCCGACACCACCATCCTGTTCCACGTCTCCGAGGACCGGACCAACGCGACGGCGATGAGCATCCCGCGCGACCTGGTGACCGAGATTCCCGAGTGCGAGTCGAAGCAGCCGGACGGCACCTCCACGGTCATCCCCGGCACCCCGAACGTGCGCTTCAACACCAGCCTCGGCCAGAACGGCCGTAACCCCGGCTGCACCATGAAGACGGTCGAGAACATCACCGGCCTCAAGCCCGACCACTTCATGATGGTCGACTTCAACGCGGTCAAGGCCCTGACGTCGGCGGTCGGGGGCGTCAAGGTCTGCATGGCGAAGCCGGTCGACGACCCGAAGTCGCATCTGAAGCTGCCCCAGGGCGAGTCGAAGGTGGAGGGCGAGCAGGCGCTGGCCCTGCTGCGCACCCGGGACAGCTTCGGCAACAGGAGCGACCTCGACCGGATCAAGGTGCAGCAGCAGTTCCTCGGCTCCATGATCCGGGAGATGAAGTCGAGCGACACCCTGACCAACCCGAAGAAGCTGTACTCGCTGGCCGACGCGGCCACCAAGGCGCTGACCGTCGACACGGCCATCGGCGACGCGAAGAAGCTGATGACGCTGGCCGAGGAGATCGGCAAGGTCGACACGAAGAACATCAGCTTCCTCACGATGCCGGTCATAGACAACCCGGCCGAGCCGAAGCCCGTCACGGTGGTCGTGGACCCGGTCAAGGGCGAGCAGCTCTTCGCGATGATGCGCTCCGACACCTCGCTGACCGAGGTGAAGCAGAAGGAGAAGGCCGCCAAGGGCAAGCAGGCGGCCCTGCTCAAGGGCCCGAAGGCCGAGGCCGCCGACGTACGCGTGGACGTCCTCAACGGCGGCGAGATCGCCGGCGCTGCGGGCTCGACGGTCACCTGGCTCCAGAACGAGCAGGGGGTGCTGAAGTCCACCAACAAGGCCAACGCACCCGAGAAGATCAAGAAGACGACACTGGAGTACGCGCCCAACCAGGCCGATCAGGCCCGGGCGCTCGCCGAGATGATGGGGCTGCCCGCAACGGCCATGAAGAAGGGCACCACCGACGCCGTGGGACTTGAGGCGATGGTGCTCACGCTGGGGGCGGACTTCAAGGGCGCGGGACAGCTCATCACCGGACCGGCGAAGCCGCCGAAGGACATCGAGAAGGCAAGCGCCGACAAGGCGGTATGCGCCGAGTGACACCGGGTCACCGCGCCACAGCGGAAGTCTGAACAGCATGGGGGGTCCGGTGGGACGGAGCAGCACGCCCGGGGAGAGGACGCGGTCACGCGTCCGCCGCGCCGATCAACTCGGCTGGGACGAGAGCCCGCACGAGGACGGTGACGGGCCGGAGGACGGCAAGGGGCCGGGGGGCCGCGAGGGGCCGGGGGGCCGCGAGCGGCCGGAGGGCGGCCGCCGTCGGGCGTCGAAAGGCCGGGGCGGCTCCCGGGGGCGCAGCAGCCGCCGCGCGCCCAAGAGCGCCAAGCGGCGCGTGCTGCGCTGGAGCGCCTCCGTACTCGCCCTGCTGATACTCGCCACCGGCGGCGCCGGTTATCTCTACTACGAGTATCTCAACGGCAACATCAAGAAGGAGGATCTGACCCTCGGCGACAAGCAGATGGCCGATCACAAGGCCAACGCCGCCGGACAGACCCCGCTCAACATCCTGCTCATCGGTTCCGACGCCCGGGACTCCAAGGCCAACCAGAAGCTGGGCGGGGCGAAGGAGACCTTCGGCGCACCGCCGCTGGCCGACGTACAGATGCTGCTCCACATCTCCGCGGACCGCAGCAACCTCTCGGTGATCAGCATGCCGCGCGACACCATGCTGAAGATGCCCAAGTGCACGGCCCCGGACGGCGAGGTCTTCCCCGCCAGCACCGCGGACGTGCAGACCAATCAGAGCCTGGGCCGCGGTGGTCCGGGGTGCACGGTGGCCACCTGGTACGAGCTGACCGGCATCAGGATCGACCACTTCATGATGATCGACTTCGCCGGTGTGGTCTCGATGGCCGACGCGATCGGCGGCGTCCCGGTCTGCGTCGACGCCAACATCAACTCCCGCGGCCGGGACGGCAAGGGCTCCGGGCTGAAACTGGAGAAGGGCACCACCTACGTCAAGGGCGAGCAGGCCCTCCAGTGGCTGCGCACCCGGTACGGCTTCGAGGACAACACCGACCTGGGGCGGGCGAAGGCCCAGCACCAGTACATGAACGCGATGGTGCGTCAGCTGCGCAAGGGGACCAAGCTCACCGACCCGGCGAAACTGATGAACCTCGCCGAGGCGGCCACGAAGGCGCTGACGGTCGACAAGGACCTCGACACGGTCAAGAAGCTCTACGACCTGGCCGAGGAGTTCAAGAAGGTCCCCACGAAGCGGATCACGATGTCGACCATGCCCAACGTGTACGGCACCGGCACGAACAGCGGCCGTGTCTACCCGAAGGCGGGCGACGCGGAGCAGCTGTTCCGGATGGTCCGCGACGACATCCCGCTGGACGGCAAGGCCTCCAAGCGGAAGAAGCCGGAGGCCACGAAGGACCCGTCGGCGCCGGTCGGTGAGATCGCGGTCGCCGTGCGGAACGGGACCGCCACGGACGCGCTCGGGCCGGCCTCGGGCCGCGCCGGTGACGTGGCGGACCAGCTGAAGGAGGCGGGCTTCGCGAAGACCACCGTCGACCCGGGCGACGTGACCGGGGCGGCGCGGACCGCCGTCCTGTATCCGAGCGCGGATCTGGAGGGCGACGCGCAGGCGGTCGCCAAGGCGCTCGGGGTTCCCCTGTCGCAGGTGAAGAAGTCCACGGACGTCTCGGGGATCTCGCTCGCCGTGGGCGCGGACTGGCGCGAGGACGGGGCCTACCCGGTGTCCAAGGGCAAGGAGAAGACCCCGGAGTCGGCGGGCGCCCTCAACGGCGACGACGACAAGGCCTGCATGAAGGTGAACCCGAGCTACACCTGGTGACGCCGGACCGGCACGCGCGGTACACGAAGGGCCCCTAACCGCCCGAGCGGTGGGGCCCTTCTCCGTACGGCTGCCGGGCGGTACGCCCCCGGGTCAGACGGTCTCGCTGCTGCCGGTCATCGACGGGCGGCGGCTCGCGATGACCCGCTTGGCCAGCGAACGGGGGCTGGTGAGGAAGCCGAAGCCCCAGCACATGTGCATCGTCGCCAGCGCCACCGGGATCTGTGCGCGGGCCTTCAGCGAGAGGCCCTTGCCCGCGGGCAGCGACCCGGCGACGATCGCGGCCACGTAACCGGCCGGGACGATCAGGGCCCACGGGGTGACGGCCGCGCCCAGGACCAGGCCCGCCGCGATGGCGACGACGGCGGTCGGCGGGGCCAGGTAGCGGAGGTTGATCGAGCCGGAGTGGTAGCGGGCGACGACGTGGCGCCAACGGCCGTAGTCCTTGTACTGCTTGGCGAGGGCCTTCACCGTGGGGCGCGGGCGGTACTGGACCTTCAGCTCGGGCGAGAACCAGATCAGCCCGCCGGCCTCGCGGATGCGGAAGTTCAGCTCCCAGTCCTGGGCGCGGATGAACTCGACGTTGTAGCCGTCGGCCCGCTCCAGGGCCTCGCGGCGGAAGACGCCCAGATAGACGGTCTCGGCCGGGCCCGCCTGGCCGCCGGTGTGGAAGGCGGCGTTGCCGACGCCGATCTTCGAGGTCATCGCGGCGGCGACGGCGTCCTCCCAGGCGTTCTCGCCCTCGGCGTGCATGATGCCGCCGACGTTCTGCGCGCCGGTCTCCTCCAGGAGGCGGACGGCGGTCGCGATGTAGTTCGGCGAGAGCATGCCGTGGCCGTCGACCCGTACGACGACGGGGTGGCGGGAGGCCTTGATCGCCGCGTTGAGGGCGGCGGGGGTGCGGCCCGTGGGGTTGGGCACGGTGTGGACCCGGGGGTCCTCGGCGACCAGTTCGGCGGCGATCTCGTCCGTACGGTCGGCGGAGGGGCCGAGCGCGATCACGACCTCCATCTCGCCGGGGTACTCCTGCTCCAGGATGTGCCGGACCGAGTTCCTGAGATGACGTTCCTCGTTGAGCACCGGCATGATCACGGAGACGGCGGGGTACTGCGCGGCAGACATGTGGTCCTCGGGTGGTTCCTCGGGGGCGCCGGGGGTGTCGCACCGCGGGAGGCGGGCGCCCCGGGAGGCGGCCTTATTCGGCCGCCACGTTACCGCGAATGGGGGATACCGGTGCGCGCCGCCGGGTCGCGGGCCGGGGCGGAGATCGTATGGGCCTACCGTGCGATGGTCCCCTTGCACCGCAGAGGTGTCTCCCTTGCACCCCGGAGGTGTCTCCCCCGTGCCCGTACCGCAACGACCGCAGCGCCCGCCGCGTCCGCGCCCCGCTCCCCCGCGACGCCGCCTGCCCCAGGGCACCCGGCCGGTCCGCCGCCGCAAGCAGGACGAGCGGCCGCGCTGGGGTATGCGGGTGGCCACGGGCCTGTCGGTGCTGGTGCTGGGGGCGGGCGGGATCGGTCACGCGGTGGTGAGCAGCCTGGAGAACGGGATCGGCCGGGTCGATCCCTTCAAGGACATGAAGAACCGCCCCCAGGGGGGCCACGGCACGAATCTGCTGCTCGTCGGCACCGACGGCCGGGACACGATCACCAAGGCCGAGAAGAAGAAGTACAGGCTCGGCGGCGCGCCCTGCCACTGCACCGACACGATCATGCTGGTCCATCTGTCGGCCGACCGGCAGCGGGCGAGCGTCGTCAGCCTCCCCCGGGACAGCTACGCCGAGATGCCCGCCCACACCGACCGCACCACGGGCAAGCGCCACGAGAGCCACCCGGTGAAGCTGAACGCCGCGTACGCGGAGGGCGGGCCCACGCTGACCGTGCGGACCGTCGAGAACATGACCAAGGTCAAGATCGACCACTATCTGGAGGTCGACTTCACCAGCTTCATGAAGACGGTCGACGCGGTGGGCGGGGTGAAGATCTGCACGGCGCGGCCGATGAAGGACTCGTACACCGGTCTGGACCTCCCCGCGGGCACCCATGAGCTGGACGGCGGCCAGGCGCTCCAGTACGTGCGCTCGCGCCATGTGGATGTGGCTTCCGACCTGGGCCGGATGGAACGCCAGCAGAAGTTCGTGGCGGCGCTGATCAAGCAGGCGACGAGCAGCGGGGTGCTGCTGAACCCGGTGAAGTTCCAGCAGGTCGCCGCCTCGGCGCTCGGCTCGGTCCGGGCCGACAAGGGCTTCGGTACGCAGCAGATGCTGGCGCTCGGCAAGGCGATGAAGGACTTCGGGCCGGCCTCGTCGGAGTTCGCCTCCGTCCCCATCGGCGATCCCAGCTTCCCGGTCGAGGGCATCGGCTCGACGGTGCGGTGGGACGCGGAGAAGGCGAAGGAGCTGTTCCGGGCCCTGCGTGAGGACAAGCCGCTGGCCCCGTCGAAGCCGCAGCCCGCGGCCGGTCCGAAGAAGCCTCCGGCCACGGTCGTGGACGTGGCGCCGAAGCAGGTCCGGGTGCAGGTCTACAACGGGACCCCGAAGGACGGCCTCGGCCGGACGGTGGACGCGGCGCTGCGGGCCACCGGGTTCGCCACCAGCGAGGCCCCGCTCAACGGGGAGGTGCGGGACCTGGAGCGGACGCTCGTGGAGTACGACCCGCGCTGGGACCGGTCGGCGAAGTCCCTGGCCACGGCCCTGCCCGGGAGCGAACTGAAGGCGGTGAAGGGCCAGGGCCCACAGATGAGGGTGACGGTGGGCTCGGACTTCACGAAGGTGCAGCGGGTGAGGGCGGAGAGCCGGGAGACGGGCGAGTTCTCCACGGTGCGGGGCGACGAGGTGGTCTGCCCCTGACCCGGTGGCCCTGACGCGGTAGCCGTACGGGGTGGTTGGTTGTCACCGGTGACCGTACGGGGGTGGCTGTACGGGTGACCGGGTCGTCGCCGGTGACCGTCGGGGTGGCTCAGTCGTCGATGCCGTCGGCGGCGCGCTTCTCGCGCAGTTCCTTGATCGCGCGGCGGCGGGCGAGCCGGTGGGTGCGCCGGATCTGCGCCTCCTGGTAGCGCCGGTTGTCACGCTCGGTCTCGGGGATCACCGGCGGTACGCGGCGCGGCTTGCCGTCCCCGTCGACGGCGGCGAAGACCAGGTAGGCGCTGCCGACCTGCTGGGCGGGGGTCGACTCGTTCCAGCGTTCGGCCATCACCCGGACGCCGACCTCCATCGAGGAGCGGCCGGTCCAGTTGACCTGTGCGCGTACGTGGACGAGGTCGCCGACCCTGACCGGCTCCAGGAAGACCATCTCGTCCATCGAGGCGGTCACCGCGGGACCGCCGGAGTGCCGGCCGGCCACCGCGCCCGCGGCGTCGTCGACCAGTTTCATGATCACGCCACCGTGCACCGTGCCGAGGAGGTTGGTGTCGCTGCCGGTCATGATGTGGCTGAGGGTGGTCCGGGACGCCGCGGTCGGCTTGCCCGGAATCTCGTCCTCCGGGCGGGTGGCCTGATCTGTCATACAGTCCACCTTATGCGGGGGCCCGGATCCCGCAGAATGCATCAGGTTCGCAACAGCCCCGGTGCGATTTCCCTTACACCCTGTAATACCTGTGGGCCGGGACGGCACACTGTGCGGATGAACGATTGGCCCGATCGACGGACCGGCGACCGCAGCGAGCGCTACGGGCGGGGCAGCGCCAGCCCCCAGCCCGAGAGTGCGCGGGCGATGCCGCACATCCAGCGCCGCCCCGCCCCGCAGAGGCCGTCGGTGCCGCCGCAGAGGCCGCAGGTGCCGCCGCAGAGCCAGGGACACGACGACCGCTACCAGGACGGCGGCTACGGCAACAGCCCCGACCCCGGGTACGACAGCGGTTACAACACGGGCCAGGTCTACGGCTCGGGCGGCGGATCCGACGGCCGGGGCGGTGGCGGTCGTCGCGGCGGCGGTGACGGCGGTCACGTCCAGGGCCGCCCGGCCCCGGACTGGGGCCGCCGGATCAAGCTCGGCGCGGTGACCCTGGTGGTCGTGGTGCTCGCGGTCTCGATCTCGACGTACTTCTGGGCCGACTCGAAGCTGAAGCGCGAGGTCGACCTCGCCAAGGTCATCGAGCGCCCGGAGTCCGGCGACGGCACGAACTACCTGATCGTCGGGTCGGACAGCCGTGAAGGCATGTCGGCCGAGGAGAAGAAGCGGCTGCGCACCGGTTCCGCGGAGGGCAAGCGGACCGACTCGATGATGATCCTGCACGACGGCTCCAACGGCCCGACGCTGATCTCGCTGCCGCGCGACTCCAACGTCGAGATCCCCTCGTTCAAGGGTTCCGAATCCGGGAAGATGTTCCCGGCCGCCGGCCGTCAGGTGAAGCTGAACGCCGCCTACGCCGAGGACGGCCCCGAACTGCTGGTGCGCACGGTGGAGTTCAACACCGGGCTGCACATCGACCACTACGTCGAGATCGGCTTCGGCGGCTTCGCGAAGATCGTGGACGCGATCGGCGGGGTCGAGCTGGACATCCCGAAGGCCTTCAAGGACAAGAAGTCGGGAGCCGACTTCCAGGCGGGCAAGCAGACGCTGAACGGCGAGCAGTCCCTGGCCTTCGTCCGGACGCGGTACGCGTTCGCGGGCAGCGACCTGGACCGTACGAAGAACCAGCAGAAGTTCCTCGCGGCGCTGGCGAGCCAGACGGCGACCCCGTCCACGATCATCAACCCGTTCAAGCTGTACCCGACGATGGGCGCGGGCCTGGACACGCTGATCGTGGACAAGGACATGTCGCTCTGGGCGCTGGGCAACATGTTCTTCGCGATGAAGGGCGTCACGGGCGGCGACGGGACGTCGATGAACATGCCGATCTCGGGCAGCGTCAACGGCAACCTGGTCTGGGACAAGGCCAAGGTGAAGCAGTTGGTGGAGCAGCTCAACAACGACGAGAAGGTCACGGTCAAGGGCAACTGAGGCTGCGGGCGGAGTCGTCGAGGGGCGCCGGGTTGTTGCCCGGCGCCCCTCTTCCGTCTGCCGGAGCCGCCTACGAGCCGTGGGTGATGTTCCCCTTCTCGTCCATGCGGGGATGGATCCGGGAGGGGCCGTAGTCGTCCACGTCGGACGGGCGCGACTTCTCCGGCCCGTCCGGCCCGATCCGCATCACGCGCTCGACCCGGACCACCTCGAACCGACGCCCCCGCAGCACGAGTTCGTTGGGCCTCCGGCGCGCGGTGAACTTCTTCGCGGCCCGCGTGCGGAGGGCCGCCTCCTTCTCGTCCACCTTCATCCAGGCGGGCAGCTCCGGCATGTCCGGCAGATCCGGCAGTTGGGGAACGGGCCGGGTGAGATGGTGGACGAGGGCGCGGCGGGCGCCCTGCGGGGTCGAGTACTGCCCGGTCACCATCGACCAGGTCAACTCCTTCCGCTCCACCACCCGGAACGTCGTCGGGAGGAGCACGACCCCGGGGTGGGTGGTCAACGCCCGCCGGGAGTCGGCCCGTACGTCCTCGGGGAAGCGGGCGGCGGTGTAGGAGAGCCCCAGCAGCCCGGCCCGGTCGATCCCCTCGGTCAGCCCGACGGCGGCCGCGTGGTCCACCACGAAGCCCTCGGTCCGGCAGGGGTCGGGGGCGTCCAGGTCCCAGCTGTCGTCGTCCGGGTCGGTGGCCCGGGGCGGCTCCAGACGGTCGCCGCCGATCCGGGCGAACTCGTCGGCGCGCACGACCCGGTAGCGGACGCCGTCCGCCGACACCTCGTCGGTCGCCTCGACCTCCAGCCGCGCCACGGCGTCCAGCAGCGACCTCCGCACCGCCGGGTCGTCGGTGTCGTCCCTCGCCCTGAACCACAGGAGCGAGTTGAGCTCGTCCCGGGCCATCTGCGGGAAGCCGCAGTCCAGTTCACCCAGCAGCCGCCAGCGCGGCCGGTCGCCACGCCGTTGCTCGGCAAGCCCGAACAGAGGCCCCCGGACCACGATGTTCGGGTACTTGCGGACCGAGGCGAACGTGTCCGCCTCGGTGACCTCGGCGACCGGGTCGTCGTGACGGGTGACGTTGATCGTGAGGTGATCCGGCGATTTCTCCGGGTGAGCATCCATGTACTCAGTGTGCCGACCGGTGGTGCCGGTGTCAGGAGTTTTCGCCGCAAACGGCTGCCGCCGCCCGGAGTTGACGTCGACGACCGCGCACCCGCAGCGCCAGGGTGGAGCCGCCCGCCGCGATGCCGGTCACCGGGTCGTGGCGCGCCACGACCCGGTGGAGGCCGACCGGGTCGTGGCCCACCGCGACTCGGTGGGCCACGACGTCAACTACCCAAAGAACCAAGAGAAAGTACCCAACCCGACCCCACCCGATCCCGGTGGTCAACCGCAGGAGGGCCCGGTCACCCACATGGGTGAGATTCGCCAACTGGTGTGGATTTCGGATGGGTTGGCAGGCATATGCTCACGCTGACCACAACCCCAGACATGAGACGGCCCCCGCCGGGACGGCAATCCCGAGCGAGGACCTGACCACCAAGGAAGAAGACGCTTCCCGATGGCTACCCAGCACGATATCGCCCTCGCCCGCGCCCTGGCGGAGGTTCCCGGACCACTGCCGTCCTCCGGCATCATCCAGCTCGCGATCCCGCACACCAGCCGCTTCACGATCGTCGGCAACCACCTCGCGCAGCACGACGGGCTCTCCCTCACCGCGATCGGGATCGGCGTACACATCCAGTCGCTGCCCGCCGGGTCCCAGGTCGGCATCAAGGCGCTCGCCGCCCGCTTCGCCGAGGGCGAGACCACGATCGCCGCCGCCCTGCGCGAGCTGGAGACCCACGGCTACCTGCACCGCACCCGCGCGAGGCTGGCGAACGGCCGGATGGTCACCCGCACGGTGTTCTGCGACCAGCCGGGTGCCTTGCTGCGGAGCGGGGCGAAGGTGCCGCCGATGCGGGTGACGGTTCCGCCGGGGCCGGTGGTGGGGCCCGTGGCGGCGGGCTCGGCCTCGGGGCCCGTGGCGGCGGGGCCGGTGGTGACG
>NZ_NTGZ01000226.1 GCF_002551245.1 Streptomyces sp. rh34 | reverse complement strand
GATCCGCACCCGCCTCCGCCGCACCGCGGCATGGGCGGGGGAGCGGGTCAGCGGTCCGGCCACCGCCGCCGCCAGCAGCCGCAACGCCGGTGTCCGGCCGCCGTGCACCACTCGGACGTCCAGCAGCCCGTCCGCCAGGTTGTGCCGGCGTCCCGGGGCGGGGCCCACCCGCTGGAAGAGTCCGTTGCCGACGAAGAGCAGCCACAACGGCCTCCTGCGTCCCTGGAGTTCGGCCTCCAACGGTCGCCTCCCGCGCAGCACGTGGCACGCCGCGAGCACGCCCGCAGGCCAGCCGCCGATCCGCGGCGACCAGTGTTCCCGGGTCCGCACCAGTTCCGGATAGACGCCCAGCGAGAAGGCGTTGAGGAAATACCCGTCCGCCCTGTCCGCACCCTTGGGCCCCGGCCGGAAGCGACCGAGGTCCACCCGGATGGCATCGCCCGCGGTGAGAGCGGCGGCGGTGTCGTGGACGGTCTCGATGCCCAGGTCGTAGGCGAAGTGGTTGAGCGTGCCGCCGGGAAAGACCGCCAGGGGCATCCCGTGCGTCGCCGCCACGGAGGCCGCCAGGTTCACCGTGCCGTCGCCCCCGCAGACGCCCAGCGCCCGGCCCCGGCCCGCCGCCTTCTCCAGCGCGTCCGACAGCTCCTTCGGATCCACCTCCACCACCTCCGCCGCGGGCAGCGCCTCGCGCACCAGCTGCGCGGTCGCGGTGGCCGTGCCCGACTCCTGATTCACCACCACGACGAGGTCCTTCCCGGCGGGCAGCGCCGGGGCCTCGCCCGGCGGACGGCCGGGAGCGGGCAGCTGGCCGCGGGTGGGCACGACCCCGCGCAGCGCGAACGCGGCTCCTATGCCGAGCGCCGCACCCGCCAGCACATCGCTCGGATAGTGGACCCCGGTGTAGACGCGGGAGGCGGCCACGGCCACCGCGACCGGGGCCACGACCGCGCCCCAGCCCTTGGACTCCAGGGCCACCCCGGTGGCGAAGGCCGCCGCCGACGCCGCATGGCCCGAGGGGAAGGAGGTGGTGATCGGCTGCCGCTTGAGCTGCCGGACCACCGGCACCAGGTCCGCCACCGGCCGCTCGCGGCGCACCGCGCCCTTGCCGACCGTGTTGATCGCCGCCGAGGCCACGGCGAGGGACGCCACCCCGCGCAGCGCGGCCCGGCGCGAGCGCGCACTGCTGCCGAGGGCCGCGATGCCGGCCGCCGCGCCGAACCAGAGCAGTCCGTGGTTGGCGCTCCGGCTCAGCCGCGGCAGCAGCGGATCGGCGCCCGGCCAGTGCCGGTCCGCGACGCTCCGGAAGACGGCCAGGTCCCGCTCCTGCAGCCAGCCGCGCAACCGGGCGACGGCGGGAGCGGCGGCGGTGGCGGTGGCGGTGGCGGATGAGGTTCTCGGTGAGGACATGGCTCAGCGAATACCCGGCCGGGCCACGCTGAACCAGCAGGCGCGCTGAGACCCCGGCCACGGGTTCCCACACCGACCGGCGGAGCAGCCCACGCGGCGACCGCCCCGGCGGGGGCGCGCGACTGGGCGGGCGGGCCGCCCGGAACCTCCGTATAAAGAAGCCAGCGGTCGTCGACTCAACGTGTCGGAGGCCGTCGACCCGGAGAGCGAAGCCGGAGAACCCGGATCCGGAGCCGATGTTCCCGGGCGGCGCGGCGGAGGCGCCGCGGACGCCGAGCGAAGAGTGGCGGAGGAGGGCCGGATGCACGGGACCGAGGACCACGCACCCGCGCACGAGGACCACGGCCCCGTGCGCTACGGGCCGCCCGCCCCCGACCCCGGCCTTCCGGTCCTCCCCGAACTGGCCGCCGTCCTCGCCGCCGCCTCCGACCGGACCCGCCCGGAACCCCCGGGTGGGGGGCCGGTCCTGCGCGAGGCGGCCCGCGGCTACTGGGACCGGCGCGGACTGCACGGTACGGCGGGCGGCATCGCCGCCGCCCCCGGCGCCCAGCCGCTCCTGCTGGCCCTGATCGGCGCCCACGGCGGCGACGTCCTCATGCCGCGCCCCTGCCCGGCCGCCTGGATGCCGCAGGCCCGGCTGCTGGGGCGCCCCGCTTACCACGTGCCGACCCCGGCCGAATGCGGCGGCGTACCCGACCCGTATGCCCTGATGGAGACCGTCCGCCGGGTCCGTGCCGAGGGCGGCCGGCCGAAACTGCTGCTGCTGTCCGTCGTGGACGACCCGACGGCCACCGTCGCCCCGCCCGAGCTGGTCCGCGAGGCCTGCGAAGCGGCGGTCGGCGAAGGGCTGCACATCATCAGCGACGAGACCTGGCGCGACACCGTGCACCGGCCCCGCGACACCGTCCTGCTCAGCCCCGCCGAAATGTGCCCGGACGACGTCACGGTGATCAGCGACCTGTCCGGAGCCCTCGTACCGGCCGCCTGGCCGGTCGCCGTCGCCCGCTTCCCGGACACCGCCCGGGCCGCCGTCCGGCACGCCCGCGCCCTGGACATCCTCACCGCGCTCGGCGCCCTCGTCGCGGCTCCGGTCGCCCACGCGGCCGCCCACGCCCTGGGGGAGCCGGAGTCCGTACGCGAGCGGATCCGCGGGGCCGCGGCGCTCCAGGCCGAGGTCGCCGCCGCCGCCCACCGCGCGGTCCTCGGCTCCGGCGCGCTGGCCCGCCCCCCGCAGGCGGGCCGTCACCTCTATGCCGACCTGGGCCCGTTGCGCTCCCGGCTGGCGGACCTGGGCGTGACGGACTCCATGGAGCTGGAGGAGTACCTCACCGACCGGCTCGGCGCACCGGCCCCGGGCGGACACCGCTTCGGGGACGAGCTGGGCGCCCTGCGGGTACGCCTGGGCACCGGACCGCTGCTGGGGGCCACGCCGCGGCAGCGGACGGAGTCCCTCACCGCCGCGAAGCCGCTGGAGCTCGCCCATGTGGCGCGGGCGCTGGACGGCTTCGCCGCGGTGTTCGGCGCGCTGCGCTGACCACGGTCGCACGGTTGCCGGGAAGCCCGAGCCGGCGGAGGAGCCGGGCTCCGGGGCGTCGGCGTCGTGTCACGGCCGCCCGCGTCGGTGGCAGAACGTTCTGTCCGTCGTGTCGGTGGCAGAACGTTCAGCCCGTCGCGTCGCCCGTCCCCTGGCCGAACCGCGACCGCAGCCTGCGCCACAGCGCCGGAACCCCGCTGATCAGCAGCGTCAGGGCGACCGCCGCGACCACTCCCTGCCACGGCTCCGGGAACAGCGAACCGCCCAGGATGCCGATCAACTGGTACGTCGCCGCCCAGGCGAGGCAGGCCGGAACGTCGCCCCGGGCGAACCGCCGCAACGGCATCCCGCCCAGCAGGCACGCCAGCATCACCGGAATCCGGCCGGCCGGCACGAGGCGGGACAGCACCAGCACCGTCCCACCGTGCTCAGCCAGCTTCTCCTGCGCCCGGGCCAGCCGCTCGGGCGCGGCCCGGCGGGTGATCGCCCCCAGCCACTTCGAGCCGTTTCTCGACCGGACCCCGCGCTGCCCCAGCCAGTACAGGCAGACGTCCCCGAGGAACGCGGCGGCCGACGCCACCAGGAACACGAAGAGCAGGGCGAGCGGCGACGTCTGGTGGAAAGCCACCACCGCCGCCGAACTCACCAGCGCCCCCGTCGGCACCACCGGCACCAAGGACCCCAGTGCCACCAGGGCGAACAGTGTCGGATAGCCGATCGCCTGCTGGGTCGACTCGGCGGGCAGCTCCCGCACCGCCTGCTGGATCTCCTGGATCACCGGCCTGCCTCCGGTCTGACGCGTTCGCCGTGTCCCAGCAGATACACGGTCACCTCGGGCGCCCGCTTCGCCGCATGCCGTACGAACTCGTCACCCGGCGCGTGGAACTCGTGCGGGCGCACCCCGTCCAGCCCGATCGGCCAGTACGTGCCGTAGTGCACCGGCACCGCGGACCTCGGCGCGAGACGGGTCAGCGCCTCGGCGGCGCGGGCCGGGTCCAGATGGCTGTGCCCCAGGTAGGGTCCCCAGCCCCCCACCGGCAGCAGCGCCACGTCCACCGGCCCCACCGCGTCGGCCATCCCGTCGAAGAGGCCCGTGTCCCCGGCGAAGTACGTCCGGGCCTCGCCCTCGATCACATACCCGAGCGCCGGCGCGCGGTGCGGCCCGACCGGCAGTCGCCGCCCGTCGTGCAGGGCGGGGACCGCCCGCACCCGCACCTCGCCGACCCGCACCGTGTCGCCCGGCCTCACCTCGGTGATGTGCAGCTGCCGCATCCGCCGCAGCATCCGCAGTCCCGGCACGGCCGCCACCGCCCCGCTCGGCACGACCAGCCGGCTCCCGGGCGCCAGCCGGGCCAGCGACGGCAGATGCAGATGGTCGGAGTGCAGATGGGAGACCAGCACCACCTCGGCGACCGCGGCCCGCGGCGGCGGCACCTCGCCCCGGCGGCGGCGCAGATGCGCGAAACGCCGTACGAACAGGGGGTCGGTCAGCACCCGCACCCCCGAGTCCTCGATCGTGCAGGTGGCATGACCCCACCAGGTGATCTCCACCGGCGCCTCGGCCTCCTCGCTCGATCCCCGTCATCCGTCATCCGGTACATCCGTGGTCCCGCGATCCCGTGGCCTCATGACCCGGGGGCGCGGGGCGCCGGGGCGCCGTGACCGTGTCCCGGCGCGGCGCGCGCGGCCCGTACCCGGGTGCGCTGCCGGTACGAGCCTATGCGCCCCCCGTTCCGTCCCGCCGGGACTCGGAGCCTCCCGCCGAAGCCGCTGACCGGCGCCGGGGCTGTGAAAAGCTGAAGCGCGGGCTCCGGACGACCGGGGCCCCGGGGGCGGAAGGGCGTGAGGTGGACCGGCGTGGGTGACGGGAAGTGGCGTACGGCGGGCAGAGCCCTGATGCGGGTGATCGTGGTCTGGGCGGTGTCCACCCTCACCATGCTCGTCCTGGCCGGAGCCCTGCCCGACTTCCAGCTGGAGGCCGACGACGGCGACACCATCACCAAGACGGCCTTCACCGCCGCCTGGGGCGCGGGCGCCTTCGGCCTCCTGTCGGCCCTGGTCTGGCCCGTCCTCGTGCGGGCTCTGCTCATCGTGCCCGCGCTCGTCCTGGGTGCCCTGGTCTTCTTCCTCAACGGCTCGCTGCTGCTGATCGCGCTGCGCCTCATCCCGGACGGGCGCGGCGCGGCCGACCCGGAGACGGCGGTCGTCGTCGCCGCCGTGATGTCCGCCGTCGCCTCCGCCACCTCCACCGCCCTCGCCGTCCGGGACGACGAGGCCTACCGTCGTCGGCTGTCCCGGCTCGCCGACCGGCGTCGCCGGCGCGGACGCTCCCCGGGCCAGCCGGAACCCGGCCGCGACGGACCGCCCGGCACCGTCTTCCTCCAGCTCGACGGAGTCGGCCACGACGTCCTGGTGAAGGCCGCGGCCGACGGCCTCATGCCGACCGTCGCCGGCTGGCTCGCCGACTCCTCCGGGCACCGGCTCACCCCCTGGCGCACCGACTGGTCCAGCCAGACCGGCGCCAGCCAGCTCGCCATCCTGCACGGCAGCAACCACGACGTGCCCGCGTTCCGCTGGTACGAGAAGGAGACCCGCACCGTCATGGTCTCCAGCCGCCCCTCGAGCGCCCTCGAAATGCAGCGCCGGGCCATCGAGCGCACCCGCGACGGCGGTCTGCTCACCGTCGACGGCGCGAGCCGGGGCAACCTCTTCAGCGGCGGGGCCGGACAGCTGGCCCTGGTGCTCTCCATGGCCGCCCGGCGCGGCAAGGGCCGCCGCTCCCGCGCCGGATACTTCGCCTACTTCTCCGACCCGGCCAACGCCACCCGTACGGCGCTCTCGTTCGTCGCCGAGGTCTTCCGCGAGATCGGCCAGTCGACCCGGGCCCGCGCCCGGAAGGTCACCCCGCGGATCAAGCGCGGCGGGCTCTACCCCTTCATCCGCGCCTTCGCCACCGTCGTGGAGCGCGACGTGGTCGCCGCCGCCGTCCTCGGCGACATGTTCGCCGGACGCACCGCCGTCTACGCCGACCTCGTCGCCTACGACGAGGTCGCCCACCACTCCGGCCCGCACAGCCGCGACGCGGAGAAGGTCCTGGTACGCCTCGACCGCTCCCTCGCCCTGATCGCCAAGATCGCCGACCACACGCCGCGCGCCTACCGGATCGTGCTTCTCTCCGACCACGGCCAGAGCCCCGGGGAGACGTTCGCGGGAAAGTACGGGCTCACGCTCAAGGAGCTCGTCCGGGCGGGCTGCGGACTGCCGGTGCCCCGCCGGGCCCAGCGCTCCCGCAGCGCTTCCGAGGCCCGTGACGCGGTCCGGATCGCGCTGCATCGCCCCGTCGAGGGCCAGGAGGCCGAGCACCCGGCCAAGCTCTCCGACCCGATCGTGCTGGCCTCCGGCAACCTCGGGCTGATCTCCTTCCCCGACATCGAGGGCCGCGCCTCCCGCGAACAGATCGAGCGCCGCCACCCGGCGCTGCTCTCCACGCTCGCCAACCACCCGGGGATCGGCTTCCTCCTCGTCCGCTGCGGGGAGCGCGGCTCCGTGGTGCTCGGGCCCGGCGGGGCCGAGGTGCCCGTCGCCGACCTGACGGACGGGGAGGGCCCGCTCGCGGTCTTCGGCGTCGGGGCGGCATCCGCCGTACGGCGCACCGACACCTTCCCGCACGTCGCCGACGTCATGGTCAACTCCTGTTACGACCCGGCCACCGGGACCGTGCACGCCTTCGAGGAACAGGTCGGCTCGCACGGTGGGCTCGGCGGCGAGCAGTCCCGGCCGTTCCTGCTCTGGCCGCGCGGACTGACGGACCCGCTCGACATCGTGGCCGCCGAGACGGCGGAGGGCGCACCCACGCCGCCGGGCGGCGGGCTGGTGGGCGCCGAGGCGGTGCACCGGGTGCTGACCCGCTGGCTCCAGGAGTCCTCCGGCCCCCAGGTACCGGTGCGGGTCGAGGGCTTCGGCGGGGCGGGCCTGGCGGACGAGCCGTTCCCGGGCGATGCCCCGGTGCCGGACACGCCGGGTGCGACGGCCTGACCGGCGGGCCGCCCTCCGGCAGGCCGTCCCGCCGCCGGATCAGGCCGCCTGCCGCTGGATCAGGCCGACTGCCGTCGTACCAGCGTCGGTGGGAAGAGCACGGAAGGCGAGGGGCCGCGCGGCTCGCCGATCTGCTTCAGCAGCAGCCGGGCCATCTCCGCGGCCATCTCCTCCACCGGCTGCCGGACCGTGGTCAGGGGCGGGTCGCAGGCCGCCGCCGCACTGCTGTCGTCGAAACCGACCACCGCCACGTCGGACGGCACCTCGCGCCCGGCCCGGAGCAGGACCGGGAGCGCGCCCAGGGCCATCAGGTCGGAGGCGATGAACACCCCGTCGAGGCCGGGGCGGTCCGCCAGCAGCCGCCGCATCGCCGCGGCCCCGCCCAGATGCGTGAAGTCCCCCTCGGCGCAGGCCACGTCGTCGATGCCGTGCGCGGCGAGGGCCTCCAGGAAACCGGTCAGCCGCACCTGCCCCGCGGGCATGTCCTGGGGCCCCGCGATGGTGCCGATGCACCGTCGGCCCAGCGCGGCCAGGTGATCGGCCGCCAGCCGCGCCCCGGCGTGCTGGTCCACCTCCACATAGGCCAGCGGGGACGGACGGTGAGGGCGGCCCGCGAGGACGGCGGGCATCCTGGTCTCCTGGAGCAGCCCGGGAAGCGGGTCGTCGGCGTGCGTGGTGATCAGCACGACCCCGTCGACATGGCCGTGGCGCAGATAGGAGAGCAACTGGCTCCGGGACGCCTCGTCGTCGGCCAGCATGACGACCATCTGGATGCCCGCCGGGCGCAGCACCTCCAGCAGCCCGCTGACGACCCGCCCGAAGTACGGGTCGGAGAACATCCGGCCGACGAACGGCTCGGACATCGGCCGCCGTTCCCGCTCCGAGACGACCAGGGCCACCGAGTCGGTGCGCCGCGTCACCAGCGAGCGGGCGGCCCGGTTGGGCACGTAACCGGTGGTCGCCACCGCCTCCTCGACCACGGTGCGCAGGGCGGGATCCACCGTCGTCGCCCCGTTGATCACCCGGGACACCGTCGCCCGTGACACACCGGCCACCGCCGCCACGTCCTCCAAGGTCGCGGGGCGTACGGGCTGCGGCACTTCGGCTGTCATGGAGCCCTTTATACCCGCCGCCCGGCCGCCCCGTTCGGCCGAGGGCCCCGCCCCGTGCCCGGCAGCCGTTCCCGCTCGGCCGGGAAATCCTGGCGCGCCGTCACGAGGGCGCGGGCCGGTTCGCGGGCGTCCGGGCGTTGTCAGTGGTGGGCGGAAGAATGGTGGCCATGACGAACTCAGCTGCTGTGCTCGCCGATGCCGCCGCCTATGCCGCCGCGGTGGAAGAGGCCTCCCTCGCCGCCGCCGCGTACTACGCCACGGGCGAGAGCGCGCTCGACGACGACGCCTACGACCGGCTGGCGCGCGGAATAGCCGCGTACGAGGCGGACCACCCGCAGGAGGTGCTCGCCGCCTCGCCGACGGGCAAGGTCGCGGGCGGGGCCGCCGTCGGCGACGTGCCGCACACGGTGCCCATGCTCTCGCTGGACAACGTGTTCTCGCCGGAGCAGTTCGTGACCTGGACCGCGTCGCTGGAGCGCCGGATCGGCAGGCCGGTGACCGCGTGGAGCGTGGAGCCGAAGCTCGACGGGCTGGCGGTCGCCGCGCGCTACCGCGACGGCCGGTTCGAGTGCCTCATCACCCGGGGCGACGGCACGGCCGGCGAGGACGTCTCGCACGCGGCGGGCGCCGTCGTCGGCCTGCCGGAGCGGCTGGCCGCCCCGGTCACCCTCGAGGTGCGCGGCGAGATCCTCATGACGAACGAGCAGTTCGAACAGGGCAACGCGATCCGTACGGAACACGGCGGCGCCCCCTTCGCCAACCCGCGCAACGGGGCGGCGGGCACGCTGCGCGCCAAGGACCGTGCCTACCGGGTGGAGACGACCTTCTTCGCCTACGGCGCGCTGCCACTGCCCGATTCCGGAGAGCTCGCCGGGACCCTCGCCGAGCTGCCCCACAGCGAGGTCCTGGCGTACGTCGCCGGCCTCGGCGTGCACACGGCCGCGGGCACCGACGTCGCACCGCTCCGGGCCGGGACGGTCGAGGAGGTCCAGGCGCGGGTGGACGGGATAGGTTCCCTGCGCGCCTCGCTGCCGTTCGGCATCGACGGGATCGTGATCAAGGCCGACTCGGCGGCCGACCAGCGCGAGGCCGGTTCCGGCACCCGCGCGCCCCGCTGGGCCATCGCCTACAAGCTGCCCGCCGTGGAGAAGATCACCCGCCTGCTGGCCGTCGAGTGGAACGTCGGGCGCACGGGCATCATCGCGCCGCGCGCCGTCCTCGAACCCGTGGAGATCGACGGCTCCACCGTCGGTTACGCCACCCTGCACAACCCGGCCGACATCACCCGCCGCGACCTGCGGCTGGGCGACCAGGTCATGGTCTACAAGGCCGGTGACATCATCCCGCGCATCGAGGCGCCGGTGGTGCACCTGCGCACCGGCGGCGAGACGCCCATCGCCTTCCCCGAGTGCTGCCCGCAGTGCGGCTCCGACATCGACACGACCGAGCAGCGCTGGCGCTGCACCCGGGGCCGCGACTGCCGTCTGGTCGCCTCCGTCTCCTACGCGGCGGGGCGCGATCAGCTCGACATCGAGGGCCTCGGCTCCACACGGGTCGTCCAGCTCGTCGACGCGGGCCTCGTCGCGGACTTCGCGGACCTGTTCACTCTGGAGCGGGAGCAGTTGCTCACCCTCGACCGGATGGGCGAGACCTCCACGGACAACCTCCTGGCGGCCATCGACACCGCCCGGACCCGGCCGCTGTCCCGGGTCTTCTGTGCCCTGGGCGTACGGGGCACGGGGCGCTCCATGTCGCGCCGCATCGCGCGGTATTTCGCCACGATGGACCGGATCGTCGCCGCCGACGCGGAGACGCTCCAGCGGGTCGACGGCATCGGCAAGGAGAAGGCGGCCGCGGTGGTCGCCGAGCTGGTGGAGCTGGCACCGCTGATCGACAAGCTCATCGCGGCCGGGGTGACGATGACGGAGCCGGGCGCGACTCCGCCCCCGGAGCCCGGTACGGAGGAGGCGGCCGGCGCGGACGCGGAGGCCGACGGCGACGCCGGAAGCGGCTCGCTGCCCCTGGCCGGGATGACCGTGGTGGTCACGGGCGCGATGTCCGGAGCGCTGGAGAAGCTGTCGCGCAACCAGATGAACGAGCTGATCGAGCGAGCGGGTGGCAAGTCGTCCTCCAGCGTCTCCAAGCGCACGAGTCTGCTGGTCGCCGGGGAGAAGGCCGGATCCAAGCGCACCAAGGCCGAGGAACTGGGGGTCCGGATCGCGGTGCCGGAGGAGTTCGCGGAGCTGGTCGGCGCCTTCCTGGCGGCGGCGGAGGGGGAGAGCTGAGCCGGTGACTGCCGTACACGGTGTATCGGCGCGCCTGTGAATCAGCGAGGAAGTGGCGTTCCACCACCCCGTATTGCATAGTGATGGCTCGGTCGTGCCTCGCTATCAGTGGGGCGACGGGTGCGTGGGCGGCTGCGATGGGCGGCCGGGGGTGAGGGACGATGCGTTCTGTGCACGACGGACAGCGACCGGGTCGCGCCGTCCCGCCGTCATCCGGTGACGCCGCCCCGGGCCGAAGGTTTCCCGTCCCCTGCGGACCGGGAGGCCCTGACGGACCTGACGGATTCGGGGGACCTGACGGAGCGGTGGCTGCCCCGCCCGTTCCTGCCTCGGCCGTACCCGCCCTGACCGCGGCTCCTCCGGCCACGTCGGCCCCGGCCGTTCGCGGCCCGCTCACTTCCGTGCCCGGCGAGTGGCGAGGGCCGCTCGGCCCGGGTGCGGGCCCATGGGGGAAGGGCCCCGGACCGCTTCGTGACGGGAGCGGTGCCGGGGCGTTCGGGGCGGGGCGTTTCCACGGAGGTTTCCGGACGCACCACCAGCAGCTACGCGCCCAGGGCCAGCCCCCGGGCGTCCCCACGGCCGCCCGGGGGCTGGCCCTGGACCTGGGCAGCTCGCGCACCCGCGCCTGGGTGCCCGGCCGGGGACTGGTCCTCGACCCGTTCCCCGGCTCCGGTTCCCACGGGGGCGACGAGCGGCCGGTCCGGCGCGGGCGCATCGTCGACGCCGAGTCCTGCGGCCGGCTGCTCGGCCGCATCGCCGACGCGGCCCTGGGCCCCGACCGCAGCGACAGCGTGATCGTTCTCAGTCACCCGGTACTCGCCGGGGCCGAACACCGCACAGCGGCGCGCGCTCTGCTCGCCGGGCTCGGGACGTCGCGCGTCCTGGTTCTCAGCAGCGCCCGGGCCGCTGCCGCGTACGCCGGTCCGAGGGAGACGGGCCCTCTCCTCGTCGTCGACATGGGAGCCGAGCTGACCGAGGTCACGCTCCTCGTCAACGGCCTGGTCGCCGACGCCCGGCAGGCCGAGAGCGGACTCGACGACCTCGACCGCCTCGATCCGGCGAACCTGTCGGCCGTCCTCGTCCGCACGGTGCTCGACATGATCACGTCCATGTGGCGGCACGACCGGCACGGCGCGATCCGCGGAGCCCTGCGCAAGGGCCCCGTGCTCGCGGGCGGCGGCGCGCTGCGAGCCGATGTCACCGAGCGCATCGCCCGCTGCCTCGGCACACGGGTGCGCTTGGCCGACGACCCGTCCACCACGGTCGTCCGCGGCGCCGGACAGATCCTCAGCTCCGTGCTCCGCCATCGGACGGTGTCGCCCGAGCCATTCGGCCGACCGAGGTGACGCCGCCCCCGGGACCTTCCCGGCCGAACGCGTCCCGGGTGCGGTGTGTGCTGGCCGCGCTGGTCCTCACCGTTCTCACCCTGGTCGGCGGCGCCGCCTCGGCGACCGGTGCCGCGCCCGCTCCGGCCTCCCGGAGCCTCGCGCCCGCCGTCACCGGAGCCGCCTCGGTGCCCGCCGCCCCGCAGACCCGGCACACCGGGCACCGTGCCGGGTATGACGTCCGGCACCGCGCGGGGCATGGCACCGGCCACGACGTCCGGCACCGCGCGCTCCAGGTCGGCGGATCCGACCGCGGGAGGCCGGACCACGCGAGCGGGGTCGCGGCCGAGCCGGGCCCGGGTGCGGTGGCGCGGGCCGGGCACGAGCAGCCCAGAGC
>NZ_NTGZ01000225.1 GCF_002551245.1 Streptomyces sp. rh34 | reverse complement strand
ACGGCACCCGGCCGGGCGGGAAGCGGTCCCTGCCCGGCCGGTGGCGCGCGGCATTCACGCGAGCGAGCCTGCGTGCGTGCCGGACGCCGCCCTGCATGCGGCAGTTCGACGACCGGGCCTAGCGGTGGTCCTCGACGACCAGCGACGTGGCGAACGGGTCGTCGTAGCTGTCGTTGTAGTCGCTGTCCCTGTCGCTGTCGGAGCTCGTCGCGGCCCAGATGAACAGGCCGAGGACCGCGGCACCGACGACGATCCCGACGGAGCCGAGGATGACCCCGGCGAGCGCCATGCCCCGGTTGGTGGCTTCGCCTCGCTTGGCACGGCCGAGGCCGATGATGCCGAAGATCAGCGCGAGGATGCCGAGGATGATGTTGACGCCGTACATGCAGAAGCCGACCACCGAGATGATGCCGATCACCATCGCGGCCGTGCCCAGACCGTTGTTGGGCGCGGGGACCCAGCCGACCGGACCTGCTCCGTAGGCGCCGTAGCCCGGGTAGCCGCCGTACGGCTGCGGAGGCGGAACCGGGTAGCCGTAGTGCGCGGGGGCCGACGGCGGGGCCGCGTGGCCGGGGCCGTTCGGGCCGATCGGCGGCGGCGGTACGTCCGAGGGCGCGGGCCCGAAGCCTCCGGGCCGGGGTATCGGCCCGGTGCCGTCCCCCGCCTGTCTCTTATACANTGTATAAGAGACAGGTTCGGGCCGATCGGCGGCGGCGGTACGTCCGAGGGCGCGGGCCCGAAGCCTCCGGGCCGGGGTATCGGCCCGGTGCCGTCCCCCGCGGCCGGCCCGGCACTCGGCATCGACGTGACGGTCGGCTGGCTGTGGACCGGGGCGGGCGGCGGCGTGTGCGCACCCGGCTTGCCCAGTTCCACCCTGCCGTCCGGCGGTGCCCACGGATCGCGCGGCGCGGCCCCGCCCCCGGGCTGCTCTGTGTTGTCTGACATGGGCCTCCCCCATCGTGGTCCCGTCATGCTACGGCCAGGCCCGACGGCCCCGGACCCCGCCTGCGATGATCGGTGGGGCCGGTACGCCCGGCCGACGTCACGCCGAACGGGAGATTTCTGATGACCGATCCGCATCCCTTCATCGCCGGGCTGCCCAAGGCCGAACTCCATGTCCACCACGTCGGGTCGGCCTCGCCCCGGATCGTCGCGGAGCTGGCCGCCCACCACCCGGACTCCAAGGTCCCCACGGACCCGGAGGCGCTGGCCGACTACTTCACCTTCACCGACTTCGCGCACTTCGTCGAGGTCTACCTCTCGGTGGTGGACCTGATCCGCACCCCCGAGGACATCCGGCTGCTCACCTTCGAGGTGGCGCGGGACATGGCCCGGCAGAACATCCGGTACGCGGAGCTGACCGTGACCCCGTACAGCTCGACCCGCCGGGGCATCCCCGAGGCCGCGTTCATGGAGGCCATAGAGGACGCCCGCCGGGCGGCCGAGGCCGAGCTGGGCGTCGTCCTGCGCTGGTGCTTCGACATTCCGGGCGAGGCCGGGCTCCGGTCGGCCGAGGAGACCGTCCGGCTGGCGCTGGAGCACCGGCCCGATGGACTGGTCTCCTTCGGCCTCGGCGGGCCGGAGATCGGGGTGGACCGTCCCCAGTTCAAGCCCTACTTCGACCAGGCCATCGCGGCGGGCCTGCACTCGGTGCCGCACGCCGGGGAGACCACAGGGCCGCAGACGATCTGGGACGCCTTGACCGCGCTGCGCGCCGAGCGCATCGGCCACGGAACCACCTCCGTCCAGGACCCCAGGCTGCTGGAGCACCTCGCCGAGCACCGCATCGCGCTGGAGGTCTGCCCGACGTCGAACATCGCCACCCGCGCGGTCACGGACATCGAGCTGCACCCGATCCGGGAGATGGTGGCGGCGGGCGTGCTGGTGACCGTCAACAGCGACGACCCGCCGATGTTCAGCACCGACCTCAACAACGAGTACGCGGTGGCCGCCCGGCTGCTGGAGCTCGACGAGCGTGGCATCGCGGAGCTCGCGAAGAACGCCGTGGAGGCCTCGTTCCTCGACCCGGCGGGCAAGCGGAAGCTGGCCGAGGAGATCGACACCTACACGACGAACTGGCTCCGGGCGCCCGGCCGCTGACCCGGTCGTCGACAATGGCCCCATGGCCAACACCGTCACCAGCGTCACCGCCGTGGGACATCGCGGCGATCCGTATCTCGCGCGCGAGAACACCCTGCCCTCGATCCGCTCCGCCCTCGCACGGGGGGCGGACGCGGTCGAGATCGATGTGCGGGTGACCCGCGACGGGGTGCCCGTCCTGCTGCACGACGCGACGCTGGAGCGGCTGTGGGGCCACGACCGGCGGCTGGACCGGCTGGACCTCGCGGAGCTGAAGGAGCTGACGCGCGGCGGGGTGCCCACGCTCCGCGAGGCGCTGCTCGCCGTCGGGGCGCACCGGGTGATGGTGGATCTGCCCGGCTCCACGGACACCTCGGTGAAGAAGATCGTCGGGACGGTCCGGGAGTGCGGGGCGGGCGAGCGGGCGTACTACTGCGCGAGCGCGGACGCGATGCTGCGGGTGCGCGCCGCCGATCCGTCCGCCGAGATCGCCCTGACCTGGACCACGCTGGCGCCGCCGCGTCCGGAGTTGCTGGCCGCGGTGAGGCCGCGCTGGCTGAACTACCGCTTCGGCCTGGTGAGCCGGGAGCTGACGGACCGGGCGCACCGGGACGGGCTGCTCGTCTCCGCGTGGACAGCCGACACGAAGCGCACGATGCGCCGGCTGGTCGAGCGGGGCGTCGACTCGATCACCACCAACCGGATCGACACGCTGCACCGACTGCTGGCCAACTCGCCCGGCCGAGGCGGCTCTTGATCGGTCCGGCATGATGGGGAGCCCCGCACCGCCCGCCGCCGCACCGTGACGCCGGGCCCTGGGCATCGAGGAGCAGATGTGATGGAGGAGCAGACGTGATGGACCCCCGACCGCAGGCGGCCACCGCCCGGATACGTTCCGACGTCGCGCACAACGCCCGTGTGTGGAACTACTGGCTGGGCGGCAAGGACAACTACCCGGTGGACCGGGCGGTGGGCGACCGGGTGACGGGGATGTACCCGAGCATCGGTGAAGTGGCGCGCGCGGACCGGGCGTTCCTCGGCCGGGTGGTGCGCCATCTGGCCGGCGACGTGGGCATCGACCAGTTCCTCGACATCGGCACCGGACTGCCGACCGGGAACAACACCCACGAGATCGCCCAGCACACCGCGCCGCACGCGCGCATCGTGTACGTGGACAACGATCCCATCGTGCTGGCCCACGCCCGTGCCCTGCTGACCAGCTCGCTGGAGGGCGCGACCGAGTACGTCGAGGCGGACGCGCACCGCCCGGAGCAGATCCTGCGGGCCGCCGAGCCCACCCTGGACCTGGGGCGGCCGGTCGCGGTGATGATGCTCGGCATCCTGAACTTCGTGCTGGACACGGACGAGGCGCGGTCCGTCGTGCGGACGCTGATGGCGGCCGTGCCCTCGGGCAGCCACCTGGTGCTGACCCACCCGACGCTGGAGCTGGGCGGCGAGGGCAACACGGCGGCGATGCGCTTCTGGAACGAGAACGCCACACCGCCCATCACCGCGCGCGGCCGGGAGGAGTGCGCCTCCTTCCTGGACGGTCTGGAGATCCTGGAGCCGGGGATCGTCTCCTGCTCCCGCTGGCGTACGAACCCGCGGGAGCCGGAGGTCGCCCAGTTCGGGGTGGTGGCCCGGAAGCCCTGATGCGCTTCCCGGGCGAGTCGGCACGGCTGCGCGGGCCGCGGGCCGGGAGCGTCCGGCGCCCGCCGGGACGGGCACCGGGATCGCGGTGGCCGCCTGCCCCCGCGCCTCCGGCGATGTCGCGCTTCACAAGCCGACGATGGAGTTCCACTTCTTGGCGAAGCCCATCCGCTCCTCGGAGGTGATGTCGCGTGCGATGGCGAGCCGCTCGCGCATCGCGCCGTCGGGGAAGATCAGCGGGTCCTCGGCGAGTGCGGCCGTCTCCTCGTCCTTGGCGGAGGCCAGGACGTCCCGGGCGGCGGGCACGGGGCAGACGTAGTTGACCCAGGTGGCGAGTTCGGCGGCGACCTCGGGGTCGTAGTAGTGGTCGATCAGCCGCTCGGCGTTGCGCTTGTGGCGGGCCAGGTTGGGGATCATCAGGGACTCCGCCCACAGTTCCGCGCCCTCCTCGGGGACGACGAACTCGATGTCGGGGTTGTCGGCCTGGAGCTGGATGACGTCGCCGGAGTACGCCTGGCAGGCGAGCACGTCGCCGGTGGCGAGGTCCTTGATGTAGTCGTTGCCGGTGAAGCGGCGGATGTGCTGCGAGCGGACCCGCTTCTGCGTCTGCTCGCAGATCTCGTGGAAGTCGTCGGCCGTCCAGCGGGTGATGTCGACGCCGTTGCCCTGCATCAGCAGGGCGAACGACTCGTCGAGCCCGGAGAGCAGGGTGACCCGGCCCCGGAGGTCGTCCGCCCACAGGTCGGCGGTGGACCGGACCTCGCGGCCGAGCTTCCTGCGGTTGTAGGCGATGCCGGTGATCCCGGACTGCCAGGGGACGCTGTGGAGCCGTCCCTCGTCGAAGGCGGGGTCACGCAGCAGCGGGTCGAGGTACGTGGCGACGTTGGGCTGCCTCGCGCGGTCCATCTCCTGGACCCAGCCGAGCCGGACGAAGCGGGCGGCCATCCAGTCGCTGATGACGATCAGGTCCCGGCCGGTCTCCTGGTGGTTCATCAGCGCGGGGCTGATCTTCCCGAAGAACTCGTCGTTGTCGTTGATCTCCTCGGTGTACGTGACGGAGATCCCGGTCCGCTCCGAGAAGGCGTCCAGGGTGGGCCGCTTCGACTCGTTGTCGTCGTCGGTGTCGATGTAGAGCGGCCAGTTGGCGAAGTGCAGCGTGAGATCGGTGGCGGAGCTGTCGCGTCCGGCCCGGTCCCCGGGCTCGACGTAGGCCGCGGGCACCCCGCAGCCGGCCAGCGTGGCGCCGGCCGCTCCCGCCCCGAGGGCGCGCAGCAGGGAACGGCGGGACATGGGGTTCTTCCTGATCGCTCGCACCCGCGCAGAATGCCGGTCGGCGCTCGCGCGGACAATGGACCAAGCGTCCAGCGGGGCGGGCCCGCCCCGCACACCTTGTACAGAGGGCGACGGAAACGGCCCCGGGCCGAAGCCCGGGGCCGTGCACGGCGTCAACGAGAGGGTCAGTCCTCGATGGACGTCATGACGTGCTTGATGCGGGTGTAGTCCTCGAAGCCGTAGGCGGAGAGGTCCTTGCCGTAGCCGGACTTCTTGAACCCGCCGTGCGGCATCTCGGCGACCAGCGGGATGTGGGTGTTGATCCACACGCAGCCGAAGTCGAGGTTCTTGGACATGCGCATGGCGCGGGAGTGGTTCTGCGTCCACACCGAGGAGGCGAGCGCGTACTCGACGCCGTTGGCGTACGCGACGGCCTGCTCCTCGTCGGTGAAGGACTGGACGGTGATGACGGGTCCGAAGACCTCGTTCTGGATGATCTCGTCGTCCTGCTTCAGACCGGAGACGACGGTCGGGGCGTAGAAGTAGCCCTTGTCACCGACCCGGTGGCCGCCCGCCTCGACCTTGGCGTGGGCGGGAAGCCGCTCGATGAAGCCGGTGACCTGCTTCAGCTGGTTGGCGTTGTTGAGCGGGCCGTACGCCACGTCCTCGTCGTCCGGCTGCCCGGTCTTCGTGTCGGCTGCGGCCTTGGCGAGCGCCGCGACGAACTGGTCGTGGATCGACTCGTGGACCAGGACACGGGTGGCGGCCGTGCAGTCCTGGCCCGCGTTGAAGAAGCCGGCCTCGGAGACGCCGGCAACGGTCTTGGCGATGTCGGCGTCGTCGAAGACCACGACGGGCGCCTTGCCGCCGAGCTCCAGGTGGACCCGCTTGACGTCCTTGGCCGCGGACTCGGCGACCTGCATGCCCGCCCGTACCGAACCGGTGATGGAGGCCATCGCCGGGGTCGGGTGCTCGACCATGGCGCGGCCGGTGTCCCGGTCTCCGCACAGGACGTTGAAGACGCCCTTGGGGAGGATCTGGCCCATGATCTCGGCCATCAGCACGGTCGACGCCGGGGTGGTGTCGGACGGCTTGATGACGACCGTGTTGCCCGCGGCGAGCGCGGGGGCGAACTTCCATACGGCCATCATCATCGGGTAGTTCCACGGGGCGACCTGGGCGCAGACACCGACCGGCTCGCGGCGGATGATGGAGGTCAGGCCCTCCATGTACTCGCCGGCCGAGCGGCCTTCGAGGAGTCGTGCGGCCCCCGCGAAGAAGCGGATCTGGTCCACCATCGGCGGGATCTCTTCGCTGCGGGTCAGACCGAGCGGCTTGCCGGTGTTCTCCGACTCGGCGGCGATCAGGTCCTCGGCCCGCTCCTCGAAGGCGTCCGCGATCTTCAGCAGGGCCTTCTGGCGCTCGGCGGGCGTGGTGTCACGCCAAGCGGGGAAGGCCGCCGCGGCGGCCTTCATGGCGGCATCGACGTCGGCCTGGCCGGAGAGCGGCGAGGTTGCGTAGACCTCTTCCGTCACCGGGCTGACCACATCGATGGTCCGCCCGTCCGCGGCGTCCCGGAACTCTCCGTTGATGTAGTTGCGCAGACGGCGCACCTCGGTGGTCACAACCACCCCTCCTGTCGGCTGTCCGATGGGTGAGATGACCACCCTAATCGTTCCGGTGACGCTTTCGACATACCCACTCGCCCTCAACTTCGGATTCAGTTAGATCCGGGCACCCAGACAACGAATTTCATCGATCCGGGGTTGCGAGACAGACGAGGAGCGGTGCATGGTGGGTGCGTGGCCAGTCGCAGCGCAGACTCCAGGACCGGGAACGGATCACCGCCAGCGGTCGATGCCGTCTCCCTCGCAATCATCGAGCAGCTCCAGGAGGACGGACGGCGTCCGTACGCCGCGATCGGCAAGGCCGTCGGCCTCTCCGAAGCGGCTGTGCGCCAGCGCGTCCAGAAGCTGCTCGACCAGGGCGTGATGCAGATCGTCGCCGTCACGGACCCGCTCACCGTGGGGTTCCGGCGCCAGGCGATGGTCGGCATCAACGTCGAGGGCGACCTCGACCCGGTGGCCGAA
Organism: Streptomyces sp. rh34; assembly: GCF_002551245.1. Classification (GTDB taxonomy): domain Bacteria; phylum Actinomycetota; class Actinomycetes; order Streptomycetales; family Streptomycetaceae; genus Streptomyces. The sequence goes on along the minus strand of NZ_NTGZ01000225.1, from coordinate 5,032 downwards.
GCCCTGTCGGCCATGGCCGAGTGCGAGTACGTGGTGATGACCGCGGGCTCCTTCGACCTGATGGTGGAGATCGTCTGCGAGGACGACGACCACCTGCTGGAGATGATCAACAAACGCATCCGGACCCTTCCCGGAGTGCGCTCCACCGAGAGCTTCGTCTACCTCAAGCTCAAGAAGCAGACCTATATGTGGGGAACCCGATAGCCGTGAGCAAGGACCTCAGCCGAACCGCGTACGACCACCTGTGGATGCACTTCACCCGCATGTCGGACTACGAGAACGCGCCCGTTCCCACCATCGTGCGTGGCGAGGGAACGTACATCTTCGACGACAAGGGCAAGCGCTACCTGGACGGTCTCTCCGGCCTGTTCGTGGTCAACGCCGGTCACGGTCGTCACGAGCTCGCCGAGACGGCGTACAAGCAGGCACAGGAGCTCGCCTTCTTCCCGGTGTGGTCCTACGCCCACCCGAAGGCCGTGGAGCTGGCCGAGCGTCTCGCCGACTACGCCCCGGGCGACCTCAACAAGGTCTTCTTCACCACCGGTGGCGGCGAGGCCGTCGAGACCGCCTGGAAGCTGGCCAAGCAGTACTTCAAGCTCAAGGGCCAGCCGACCAAGTACAAGGTCATCTCGCGTGCCGTCGCCTACCACGGCACCCCGCAGGGCGCGCTGTCCATCACCGGCCTCCCGGCCCTGAAGGCCCCCTTCGAGCCGCTGGTCCCCGGCGCGCACAAGGTGCCGAACACCAACATCTACCGCGCCCCGCTGTTCGGCGACGACCCGGTGGCCTTCGGCCGCTGGGCCGCCGACCAGATCGAGCAGGAGATCCTCTTCGAGGGCCCCGAGACCGTCGCGGCCGTCTTCCTGGAGCCCGTGCAGAACGCGGGCGGCTGCTTCCCGCCGCCGCCCGGCTACTTCCAGCGGGTCCGCGAGATCTGCGACAAGTACGACGTGCTGCTCGTCTCCGACGAGGTCATCTGCGCCTTCGGCCGGCTCGGCACCATCTTCGCGTGCGACAAGTTTGGCTACGTGCCGGACATGATCACCTGCGCGAAGGGCATGACCTCGGGCTACTCCCCGATCGGCGCCTGCATCGTCTCGGACCGGATCGCGGAGCCGTTCTACGAGGGCGGCAACACCTTCCTGCACGGCTACACCTTCGGCGGCCACCCGGTCTCCGCCGCGGTGGGCCTCGCCAACCTCGACATCTTCGAGCGCGAGAACCTCACCCAGCACGTGCTGGACAACGAGAACGCCTTCCTGACGACGCTGCAGAAGCTGCACGACCTGCCGATCGTCGGCGACGTCCGCGGCAACGGGTTCTTCTACGGCATCGAGCTGGTGAAGGACAAGGTCACCAAGGAGACGTTCACCGACGAGGAGACCGAGCGCGTCCTGTACGGCTTCCTCTCCAAGGCGCTGTACGAGAACGGCCTGTACTGCCGGGCCGACGACCGCGGCGACCCGGTCGTCCAGCTCGCCCCGCCGCTGATCTCCGACCAGTCGACGTTCGACGAGATCGAGTCCATCCTGCGGGCCGTGCTCACGGAGGCCTGGACGAAGCTCTGACCGACACCAGGCCCACCGGCTGATCACCCACCGGCGGTCATTTCATACGGTTCTCCGGCCCGGATACGCCCCTTCGAGTGAGAAGGGGCGTATCCGGGCCGCGTGCTGTGCGCCCACACCGGTCCGCCTCTCTACGGTGCCGAGTGACCGATCGGCCGCGTCTTCGTTCCCTCGTACGGGGGAACAGGAAATCTGACCTGAACCGAGGTGTACGCCATGGTGGCCCCGCCGGACAACGACGTGATCTGGGCGCGTTCCCTGCACCACTCCCACAACGGATCGCCCGGTCTCGGCGGTGTCTCCCTCGGTGCCCGGGACGCCGAGATCCTCGCTGTGACCGGGCCGCGCGGCAGCGGGAAGACCACGCTGCTGCACTGCCTCTCGGGCCGGCTGGTGCCCCAGCAGGGCGAGGTGTGGTTCAACAGCGTCCCCGTCCACACCATGGCCCCCCGGGTCCGCGAACAGCTGCGCCGGGAGCGCTTCGGCTGGATCGCGTCGGATCCGGAGCTGGTCCCGGAGCTGACCGTCTGGGAGAACGCCGCGCTGCCCCTGCTGCTGCGCGGCGTCTCGCACCGGGCCGCCAGGAAGGCCGCCACCGAGTGGCTGGAGCGCCTGGACATCGCCGCCTTCGCCAAGAAGCGGCCGCACGCCCTGCTCCAGGCACAGCGCCAGCGGATCTCCGTGGCCCGGGCCCTCGCCGCACAGCCGACCGTGATCTTCGCCGACGAGCCCACCGCGACCCTGCACCGCGCGGACCGCACCCAGGTGCTGCGCACCCTGACCACGGCGGCCCGCTCGCACGGCATCACCGTGGTGCTGGCCACGCACGACGCCGAGGTCGCCGCGCTCGCCGACCGGACCGTGGCGCTGCTGGACGGCCGCCGCGTCGCCGCCGGCGTCCTGCCCGCGGAACCGGAAGCGGAGGGCCGCGCGGCGTGCTCGCTCTCCGTCTAGCCCGCGGTTCGCATCCCCTCGTCCTGGTCCGGCGGCTGCTGGTGGCCGCCGCATCGGCCGGCGTCGGATTCCTCCTCCTGTGCGCCCTCGGGTACGCCGCCGCGCACCCCGCGTCCGCCGGTTCGGTGCTGCGGCTGCTGTGGTGCTTCGTCCCGCTGGCCGCCACCGTGCAGTTCGCCGTGGCGGTGGCCCGGACCGACCCGAGCACCCGGCCCCGGCCGGGCCTCTCCTCCCTGGGCCTCGGCCCGGTCCGGCTGTCCGCGCTGGCCGCGGTCTCCACAGCCGTCTCCACCACGCTCGGCTCCATGGTGGCCCTGCTCTTCTTCCTGCACCTGCGCGGCGATCTCACCGGGATGCCGTTCGACGGGGGCGCCGCGGAGTTCCTCGGCGCGGGCAGTCCGCTGCCGCTGGCCGCCGCGCTGATGCTGCTGGCGCTCGTGCCGGTGGCCGCGTCGACGGCGAGCGCGCTGGCGCTGCGCTCGCGTCCCGACCCGGCCCGGGACGCCTTCGGCTCCGAGGAGCTGCCGGAGCCCGCCCTGGCTCCGGCCGGGCTCCCCTGGGGCGTCGCGCTGGTCGCCGCCGGGCTCGCCGTCGAGGCGGTCGCCTCACGGGGCGCGACCGGGAGCGCGTTCCCGCTGCCCGGACGGTACGACTCCACCCCGGTGGCGGTGCTGATCGGGTGGACGCTCACCGCGGCCGGCCTGGCGATGGCAGGACCGAGCCTGACCCACCTGTGCGGGCGGGTGCTGCAGGCGGTGCGCCCCGGGGCCGTACGGCTGCTGGCGGGGCGGGTCCTGATGAACGAGGCGCGCCGGATCGGCCGCCCGCTCGGGGTCGTCTGCGCGGTGCTGTCAGCGGCGATCGCCGCCTCGGCGCTGTACGGGGGCGACGAGCGACCGTACGGCCCGCTCACCGCACTCGGCGCGGCGCTGGTCCTCGGCTGTACGACGGCGACGCTGCTGACCTCGGCGCTGGAGGCCAAGCACGCCCGCGCCCACACGGTCGAGGCACTGCTCAGGATGGGCGCTCCGACCGCCACGCTGCGCCGGGCGACGGCGCTGCGGGCGGGTGCGCTGCTGGCCCTGTTCGCCCCGCTGACCTGGGTGATCGCGGAGTTGGCGGCGCTTCCGCTGACGAAGTGAACCGCCGGCCGTTCCCGGAGGCACGGGGACGGGTGCCCCGGCGGTCCGAGGGGTGGGTGGCGAGTCTCAGGGGTGGGTGGCGAGCCGGGCGGCCAGGGCGTCGAAGAAGGCCTCCCAGCCGTCCTCCGCCGCCGCGTACTGCTCGGGGGTGAGGTTGCCGCCGCGCTGCTGGAACGCCAGCTCGGTGGTCCCGTCTCCGAGGTCGCTGAAGGTGACGGTGACGATCTCACCCTCGGCGTCCTCGGGCGCGGAGGCGTCCAGAAGCGTGAAGACGAGCCCGTCGGGCTCGCTCACCTCGCGGTAGATCCCGTGGAAGGGCATCTCCACGCCCGGCATCATGATGACCAGGCTCCACGTGCCGCCGGGCCGCACGTCCATGGCCACCCGGTCGAGGGGGACGTCCGCCTCGCCCCCGTACCAGGCGGCGAAGTCCTCCGGTGAGGTCCAGGCGGCGAAGACCCGCTGCTGAGGGGCGTGCAGGACGCGGGTGAGGTCGATGCCCTCGCGGGTGCCACCGGTCATGATCACGGTCCTTGTCCGATCCGGCCGTCCCGCGGGGCCGGGTCGGAGGCCGCGGGATTGTCCGCCTCCAGCTTGCCCGGCTCGCCGCCCCCGTGCCACGCCGGTCACGGGGTCAGCGGTCCGGCGAGCGTGTCGTACGCGCGCTCCCGCCTCCCATGCCTCGACGACGGAGCCCGTGGGGCCCGGCTGGTCAGGACATGGACGAAGGTCTCGACGCCACCCTGACGCGGTGGGAGGTCATCGGTCACCACGAGGGTGCGGCGACGCGTCGTCGGAAGGCCTGCTTCCGTTGGCGCACGATTCCGCGTACGAGGGCTCGCGTACGCGTTCGCGCACCCCTTCCCGTACGCGGAAGGGGTGGGCGAGTGGTGGTCGGGCGAGGGCCCAGGCCGCGAGGACCAACGGGTGCACCAGATAGCCGAACCGGGTCGCGGGCATGAACGCGATGGCCAGAAGCAGTCCGAGCGCGAGCCGCGCGGCGGCGGCCGCCGCCGTCACCGGGGGCCGGACCAGCAGGGAGACGGCGAGGAGGAGAGCGCTCACCCCGAGCAGCAGCAGGGCCAGGGTCCGGCCGCCGGGGACCTGGGTGGCGAACAGATGGCCGGGGAGCGGGCTCGCGGCGGACGAGACCGCTCCGCTGAGCCCGAGGGGGAAGTCGACGACATGGGTCCGGAAGGCTCCCGGGTCGCGCAGTGCGGCGGGCAGGACGAGTGTGGCGGCGGTGAGCAGGGCGACGAGCCCGCAGCGCAGGGCGGCGCGGCTCCCCCGGCGGCCGTCGCCCCCAGGAGCCGTGGCGAGCAGGGCGAGGGCCACCGGCACCGCCGGCCACGCGGTCCACTTGAGGGC
>NZ_NTGZ01000224.1 GCF_002551245.1 Streptomyces sp. rh34 | reverse complement strand
CTCGCGCCATCAGAGATGTGTATAAGAGACAGTGCCAAGGCCAAGCCGGCCAAGACCGCGGCGGCCAAGAGCTAGGCCGTGACACGTCGTACGGAGTGGCCGGGCAGCCCCGCCGAGCCCGGCGACGCCCCTGAACCCGACTACGGGCCCGCCGAGCCGGAGACGGGTGCCGGGGCGCGGCCCGGGCGCCGCTCACGCGGGGCAGCGGGAGCCGGGAGCGGATTCGGCGAAGGGGTGGGCCGCCGTGCCCGCTCCGGCACCAGAAGCAGCGGCTCCCCCTCCTCGTCGAGGGCCGAGAAGGGGGAGCCGCGTGACCCGGTCGAGCAGGCGCGCAACATCTGCCTGCGGCTGCTCACCGGGACGCCGCGAACGCGCAAACAGCTCGCGGACGCCCTGCGCAAGCGGGAGATCCCGGACGAGGCGGCCGAGGAAGTGCTCGCGCGCTTCGAGGACGTCGGGCTGATCGACGATGCGGCGTTCGCCGGGGCATGGGTGGAGTCCCGGCACCACGGCCGGGGGCTCGCGCGCCGCGCCCTCGTCCGTGAGCTGCGGACGAAGGGCGTGGAGTCCGCCGTGATCGACGAGGCGGTCGGCCGGCTCGACCCGGATCAGGAGGAGGAGACGGCGCGCGAGCTCGTGGCCCGCAAGCTCCGCTCCACGCGGGGCCTGGACCGGGACAAGCGGCTGCGCCGCCTGGCGGGGATGCTCGCACGCAAGGGATACGGGGAGGGCATGGCCCTGCGGGTGGTGCGTCAGGCGCTGGAGGAGGAGGGCGAGGACACGGAAGGCCTGGACGAGCCTTTCTGACGACGAGCCTTTCTGGCGTCGAGGGCCCGGAGATCTTCGGTGGCGCCCGGGGCGGTCCGGGGGCGCCCGGTGCCTGCGGAGCGGTTCGGGAGCGGCGGCCGGTACCCGGCTGCCGGCTTGCCGACGGTCAGCGGTCCATGGTCACTGTCCGGCCAGGGAGGCGCGGCGGATGGTGGCGTCGAAGAGGGCCAGGGCGTCCGCGGCGGTGCGGCCGGGACGGCGGTTCCAGGGGCCGATCAGTCCGGGCCAGCCCTGCGCGCGCAGCTCCGTGATCAGCCAGGCGCCGGCCCGGTCCACGGTGTCGAGGGAGCCGTAGCCGAGGCGGTGCGCGGAGATCAGAGCGCCGCAGACGCAGCGTGCGCCACGGGCGTTCCGCAGCCGGTACGGGGTGTTCTGCCAGCCCCACTCGGCCAGGATCTGCCGCGCGTAGCCGAGGTGGGTCGATGGGCGCAGGTCGCCCTGCCCGACCCGCCGCCAGAGGTGGACCCGGTCGGGCAGCATCGCGCCCAGCCGTCCGGGCAGCGGGCGCTCGTGCGGGGGCGCCGCGGGCAGCGACCGCAGGGTGTCGTCGACGAGCCCGTCCACGGGTACGGACAGCAGGGTCCGCCAGTCGAAGGGCCCTGCGGACGGCGGCTCCGCCGGAGTGGGTACGGGCTCGTAGGGCTCGGGGGCGGTGTGCTCCCAGCCGGTGACGATCTGCTGCCACGCCTGGGTGTCGTGCAGCCGGGAGGCCTGGCCGTCGAGCTGGTCGGGGGTGAGGAGAGCGGTCGCCATGAGTGCGTCATCTCCGTACATTTCGGTCCTCTGTGTGAGGCGAATGTCGGTTACGCGCGGCGATTGCTCCAGTGGAACGTGGCGTTCGGGTGCGTGACGTCCGAACGGGACTGACGCCTGACAGCCGGGCTCAGGTGCCGGGTGTGTCAGGCGTCAGCTCCCGGGTGTCATTCCCCGGCGTCAGCTCCCGGGTGTCAGGTGGAGGTGACCGGGAGTCCCGCGCCGCGCCACGCCTGGAAGCCGCCGATCAGGTCCGTGGCCCGGTGCAGTCCCAGTTGCCGCAGTGAGGCGACCGCGAGGCTGGAGGCGTACCCCTCGTTGCAGATGACGACGACCTGGAGGTCGTGGCCGACCGCTTCGGCGGCGCGGTGGCTGCCCCGGGGGTCGAGCCGCCATTCCAGTTCGTTGCGTTCGACGACCAGCGCGCCCGGGATCAGTCCGTCCCGGTCGCGGAGCGCCGCGTACCGGATGTCCACCAGCAGGGCTCCGGCCTCCGCGGCAGCCTCGGGCGGGCCGATCCGGTCGTAGCCGGCCCTGACCCGCTCCAGCAGTTCGTCGATGCCCACGGGCGGCGGGGTGTCCGGCACGGCCTCGTCCCGGTTCGTGTTCCGGGCCTCGCTCACTGCCAGTCCTCCGGGCGCTCGGTCTGCTCCAGGCGGAGCACCGCGCCGGTGCGGCTGAACCGGCGGATCCGCGGCAGGGGCGGGTAGTAGGCGTGGACGGAGACCGCGTGCGCGACCTCGGACTCGTTGAGGACCTCATGGACGTGGTTCTGCCCGAAGGCCCTGCCCTGACCGGTCGCCAACTTCCTCGACCGGTCCACCCCGTCCGTCAGTTCCAGCGTCTTCCAGCCGTCGGTGGGCAGCCGCACGGCCAGCGAGTGCTCCTTGAGGGTGCCGGCCGCGGTGGTGAACGCACCGAACGAGTCGGCGTGATCGTGCCAGCCCGTGCCGGTGCCCGGCGGCCAGCCGATCAGCCACGCCTCGCTGCCGCCCGGTCCGTCGAGCCGGGTCCAGGTGCGGCCCTCCGGATCGAGGGGGAGCGAGGCGATGAGCGCCTGGTCCCGAGCGGTGCTGCGGACGAAGTCCATCAGCTCCGCGACCGTCGGTGCGGCGGAGGTGGTTGGGGAGCCCCCGTCCACGGGGGCGGAAGGGGAGGGAACAGCGGCAGCCGTGGGTACGGCGGAGCGAGGGGAAGACACGAGGACCGTCCTGGGAGTTCGCGCGGGGTTCCGGCCGTGCGGAAAACGGCACGCACCGGCAGGGCTGGGCGATTCAGCAGGACGGGCGACACACGCAGCCCGCGTAACGGACGAGGTCCATATGGACCCTCCGCCACAGGCGCACATCGGTGTCGGTCATGAGCTGGAGTACACCACGCGCGCCCGTGACGGTCAATCGATCAAGGGAGCCCGGCGGTCCCGTCGGCGTGGACCCGTGCCCCGGGCCGCTGCTCGCGCCCCGCACCTCGTTCGTCCGCGCCGTCCCCCGGTTCCACGGGCTCCTCCGCTTCGCGGGGCGCACCGCCCAGAGCGGCCCGTGCCGCGGTGAACAGCTCCGAGGGCCGTACGCCGCCGAAGGCCGCCACCAGGTGTCCGTCCGGCCTGACCAGCAGGACGGTGTGGGCCGATGCCCCCGGGTAGCTCTCGGTGACGAGCAGCTCCGTCGACCCGGGGAGCGCCGCCACGGCCTCCGTGAGGCGGGGCATGACGCCCGCGGTCTGCCAGTGCCGCCGGTCCCAGACGCCGGTCCCGGGCGCGACCAGGACCACCAGTGGATGACCCTGCCCGAGCCGCTCCCGCAGACGCGCCGTCGCTCCGTCCGGCGCCGTCACCGTCACGTCGGCGACCGGCGCACCGGGGGGCGTACCGACGACGGTGTGCGCCTCGGTGTGCGGAGGCGAAAGGGGGGAGTGGGAGTACGAAGGGGGCGCACCCAGGGCTCCACAGCCCAGATGGCCGTCGGCGAGCAGGGTGTCGTGGCCGCGTGCGGCGCCCGGGACCAGGGTCCGCAGGCCGCCACCGCCGCGCAGTATCGGCAGCGACTGGTCGGCGGCGCGCAGCCGCGAGGCCACCGCCGCCCGGCGCTCCGCCTGGTAGCTGTCGAGCAGATGCTCGGCCGGGCCGTGGTGCCAGGCGTGGGCCAGCTTCCAGGCCAGGTTCTCGGCGTCCCGGATCCCCTCGTCCAGTCCCTGCGTGCCCACGGCGCCCAGCAGGTGCGCCGCGTCCCCCGCCAGGAAGGCGCGCTGTTTGCGCCAGCGCCGGGCGAGCCGGTGGTGGAGCGTGTGGACGCCGGTGTCCAGCAGTTCGTACGCCGGTGTCTCGCCGCACCAGCCGGCCAGGGTGTCCCGGATACGGGTGATCAGAGCTTCGGGGGTGACCAGTTCGCCGCGCGGCGGCAGCAGCCAGTCCAGCCGCCAGACGCCGTCCGGCAGCGGCCGGGCGGAGACCTCGGCGCCCCCGGTCCGCCAGGGGGGCTGCCGGTGCAGGACGGCCTCGTCGGGCCAGGGCAGCTCGGCCCGGAGCGCGGCGACGGCATGCCGCTCCACCGCCGTACGGCCGGGGAACCGGATGTCCAGCAGCTTGCGCACGGTCGACCGGGCGCCGTCGCAGCCGACCAGATAGCTCCCGCGCCACCAGGTCGAGTCCGGCTCCCTCGTGTGCACCGTGATGCCGTCGGGGTCCTGCTCCAGGGTGTCGATCCGGCTCATCGGCACCCGTTGGACCAGCGGAGCCTTGGCCACCGCCGCACGGAGCGCGGCGCTCAGCGCATGCTGCGGAACATGGAGCGGCGCGGGAAGGAGCCCGGTGAGCGGAGCCTCGTCGTCCCGCCGCCCCCCGCTCAGCGGCACGTTCCGGACCAGCTGCTTCCGGCGCATCGAACGCCACCCGGCCCAGCGCAGCCCGACCCGGTCCAGCTCTCGGCAGCCGAGGCGGCCCATCAGGCCGGCGGTGTCCTCGCGCAGCACGACCGTGCGGGCGGGGCGGGGCTCCTCCGTGCCGGGTCCCTCGTCGAGAACGACCGAGGGGACGCCCTGGGCGGCGAGGGCCAGTGACAGCGTCAGGCCGACGGGCCCGGCGCCGACGACGATCACCGGGTCCACGGCTCGTACTCTCCGGCCCGTACGGTCATGCGGAACGTGGCATAGGAAGCCGGGTGCGTGATCACAGAACGTATGCAACCCACTGGTGGTGCTTGCGTCAAGTGACCGAGGCAGCGACGCGTGCGCCGCTGCCTCGAATGCTGCTGCCCGTCGGGGCCGGGAAGGGCCCGGGACGGTCAGTCCTTCGTCACACCGGCACCGTCGGCCGTCGGGCCTGCGCCCCCTGCGCCCCCCGCGTCCGGGCCGGGAACGGTCTCCACCGTGGGGATGCCGGCGGCCGGGGCGCCGGGCGCCACCTTGATGCCGGTCCTGGCGCGGCGGCCGCGCTTCTCGATCCACGTCGCCAGCGCCGAGAGCAGCAGGCACATCGCGATGTAGAGCGTGCCGATGACGGCGATCGTCGAGACGTACGGGTACTGGCCGTTCACCTGCGTGTTGGAGGCGATCAGACGCGCGGTCTGGAGCAGCTCCGGGTACAGGATGATGAAGCCGAGCGAGGTGTCCTTGAGGGTCACCACGAGCTGACCGATGATCGTCGGCAGCATCGACCGGACGGCCTGCGGCATCAGGACGCTGACCATGACCTGCGTCTTGCTCATGCCGAGCGCGTACGCCGCCTCGCTCTGGCCCTTGGGCACCGAGTTGATGCCGGCCCGCAGCACCTCGGCCTGGACGCAGCCGTTGTAGACGGACAGACCCGCGGCCAGTGCCCACATCGAGTAGTCGGTGAGGAAGCCGACCCAGATGGCGTAGATGGTGATCAGCAGCGGGAGCGAGCGGAACAGCTCGATGAAGGTGGTCGCCGCCCAGCGGACCGGCTTGTGGTCGGAGAGGCGGGCCACCACCAGCACCACGCCGAGAACCAGCGAGCCGATCGCGGCGAGACCGAACGCCTTGAGCGTGGCGAGCAGGGCGTCGGCGATGTTCTGCCGGATGCCCGTGTAGTTGAAGATGTCCCACATCGCGGGGGCGAGGTGCCCCTTGTCGGCGAGCCGCATGATGCTGATCGCGATCAGCGCCGCGATGGCGAGGCTGCCGACGACCGCGTAGATCCGGTTGCGGACGACGGCCTTGGGACCCGGGGCGTCGTAGAGAACGCTGGCGCTCATCGGGCGACCTCCATGCGACGCTCCAGCAGCCGGAAGAGGCCGCTGATGGTAAACGTGACGATCAGGTAGCCGATGGCCACCCAGATGAAGACGGGGACGATGTCGTAGCCCCGGTCGCTCATCAGCTTCTGCCAGCCGAACAGCTCGGCGACACTGAAGGCGCCGGCGATCGCGGAGTTCTTCGTCAGCGCGATGAAGATGCTGCTCAGCGGCGGGATCACGGTCCGGGTGGCCTGGGGGAGCACCACGATCTGCAGCGTCTGGGCGAACGTCATGCCGATGGAGCGCGCGGCCTCGGCCTGGCCCAGCGGCACGGTGTTGATGCCGGAGCGGACCGCCTCGCACACGAACGAGGAGGTGTAGAAGCCGAGCGCCAGCGAGCCGAGCACGAACGGGCTCATCCCCGGGAAGAGGATCTCCGGCACGACGAAGAAGAAGATCAGGAAGAGCAGTGTCAGCGGGGTGTTGCGCATCAGCGTCACCCAGGCGGTGCCGAAGTACCGCAGCGGCGGCACCGGCGAGACCCGGAATCCGGCGATGAGCACACCGAGGACCAGGGCGATAACCGAGCTGACGGCGGTGATCGACACGGTTCCTATGAAGCCGTCGCGGAACTCTGGGAAATTGTCGAGCAGTACGTTCATGAGGTCTCCGCGTCGGCGGTCAGCGGCATCAGGGCAGGGGAAGGGGCGCCCCGTACGCCCGCGGTCCCCGGGGATGCCGGGACGGCGGTGGCGTATGGGACGCCTGGGTCACTCGCGGGGCGTCGTGACGGTTTGACGGGGTGCCGGCCGTCGGACGGCGGGCCGGAGCCCGCTGGACGACGGCCGACGGCGTCAGTAACGCTCGATGGCCGGCGGCTCGACGTAGTCCGAACCGGACAGACCCAGCGTGGCCTCGTAGATCTTCTTGTACGTGCCGTCCTTGACGCGCTCCTCCAGCGACTTGCTGATGGCCTCGCGGAGCACCTTGTCGTCCTTGTTCAGGCCGACGCCGTAGGGCTCGTCGGTGAACGGGTCGCCGACGACCTTGAGCTTGCCGGAGTTGGCGGCCGCGTAGCCCTTGAGGATCGAGTCGTCCGTGGTGACGGCGTCGACCTGCTTGGTCAGCAGCTGCTGGACGCAGTCGGAGTACTTGGCCAGCTCGACGACGCTCGCGCCGTACTCCGGCTTCTTGATCTCCTGGAGCGGCGTGGAGCCGACGATCGAGCAGACCTTCTTGCCCTTCACCGCGTCCTTGCCGGTGATCGACTTCTCGTCCTTGCGCACCAGGAGGTCCGCGCCGGCCTTGTAGTACGGCCCGGCGAAGCCGACCTGCTTCTTGCGCTCGTCGTTGATCGTGTACGTGCCGACGTAGTAGTCGACCTGGCCCTTGGAGATGGCCGTCTCACGGACGCCGGAGTCGACGGTCTTCCACTCGATCTGCTTCTCGGAGAAGCCGAGGTCGGCCGCGACCATCTTGGCGATCTCGATGTCGAAGCCCGAGCGCTCCTTGGTCGACTGGTCCTCGAAGCCGAGGTACGGCTGGTCGGCCTTGGCGCCGATGACGAGCTTGCCGCGGTCCTTGGCCTTCTTGAAGACCGGGGAGTCCAGGTCGACGTCCTTGGCCGCGGTGTACGTGGGCAGCGCGGGGGCCTCGGAGGAACCGGGCTTCGTGCCGCCCGGCTTGTCACCGGCGGAGCCCTCCTTCCCACCACAGGCGGTCGCGGTCAGGGCAAGGACGGCGATGGCCGCGACAGCGGCGGACTGACGGAGCTTCATGTGAACAATCCTTAGGTCGTAGGTCGTTGTCGTCAGTGGTGAAGGATCTTCGACAGGAAGTCCTTGGCCCGGTCGCTGCGCGGGTTGCTGAAGAACTGGTCGGGGGTCGCCTCTTCGACGATCTTCCCGTCGGCCATGAACACGACGCGGTTGGCGGCGGAACGGGCGAAGCCCATCTCGTGGGTGACGACGATCATCGTCATCCCGTCCCGGGCCAGCTGCTGCATGACCTCCAGGACCTCGTTGATCATCTCCGGGTCGAGCGCCGACGTGGGCTCGTCGAAGAGCATGACCTTCGGGTCCATCGCCAACGCCCGTGCGATCGCGACGCGTTGCTGCTGGCCACCGGAGAGCTGTGCCGGGTACTTGTCGGCCTGTACGCCGACGCCCACCCGGTCGAGCAGGGTCCGGGCCTTCTCCTCCGCCGCCTTCTTGTCGGCCTTGCGGACCTTGACCTGGCCCAGCATGACGTTCTCCAGCACCGTCTTGTGTGCGAAGAGATTGAACGACTGGAAGACCATGCCCACGTCGGCACGCAGCCTGGCCAACTCCTTGCCCTCCTGGGGCAGGGGCTTGCCGTCGATCGAGATCGCTCCCGAATCGACCGTCTCCAAGCGGTTGATCGTGCGGCACAGCGTGGACTTGCCGGACCCGGAAGGCCCGATGACGACCACGACCTCGCCACGGGCGATGGTCAGGTCGATGTCCTGGAGCACATGCAGCGCGCCGAAGTGCTTGTTGACGTTGCTCAGTACGACCAGGTCGTTCGCCGCGGGTGCGGCATCCTCGGCGGCCTTGGTCACTGAAACTCCGCTCATCGGCTTCTTGCTCCGTCCTCCTCGGTTGAACAAGGACAGTAATGACGCAGTGCTACCAGCGTCATTACATCTGAGCGGAAATTGAGCATAACGATCCGGCGGCAACCGGACACTCCGCGTGAACAGGACGCCCCGGCCGCCCCGGGGGCGTACCGGGTGCATAACGGAAACCCTGCTGTAACCGGCAGGCTCTTGACTGGTGTGCCGTTCATCGGCGTGGATGCCTTGAGCGAGGAAGACGTGCGACGTCGCGGAACGGGAAGTCTCATCGGGGCTCTCGGGGAATCTCGCGGATGAAGCGCGGGTTAATGTCGGGCTCTACCCGGTGACGCCGTGCGACGGTGGCGCGAACGGGAGCGGCGACGCGAACGATCCCGGGACACGGAGAGGAGGGCCATGAGACTGCTGCTCGTCGAGGACGACGACCATGTCGCGGCGGCCCTGTCCGCCGTGCTCGCCCGGCACGGATTCCAGGTCGTGCACGCCCGCAACGGCGAGGAGGCCCTGCGCGCGCTGCTGCCCGCCGAGAAGGAGCCCTTCGGGGTGATCCTCCTCGACCTCGGCCTGCCCGACCAGGACGGCTACGAGGTGTGCGGGAAGATCCGCAAACGCACCGCGACCCCCGTGATCATGGTCACCGCCCGCGCGGACGTGCGCTCCCGCATCCACGGACTCAACCTCGGCGCCGACGACTACGTCACCAAGCCGTACGACACCGGCGAGCTGCTCGCCCGTATCCACGCGGTCGCCCGGCGCACCTCCAACGGCGAGGACACCGCCCCGGCCTCCGGCGCCTCCCTGCGCCTCGGACCGGTCGCCATCGAGCTGCCGACCCGCCGGGTCAGCGTCGACGGAGCCGAAGTCCAGCTCACCCGCAAGGAGTTCGACCTGCTGGCCCTCCTCGCCCAGCGCCCCGGCGTCGTCTTCCGCCGCGAGCAGATCATCAGCGAGGTCTGGCGCACCAGCTGGGAGGGCACCGGACGCACCCTGGAGGTCCACGTCGCCTCCCTGCGCTCCAAGCTGCGGCTGCCCGCCCTGATCGAGACCGTGCGGGGCGTCGGCTACCGGCTCGTCGCGCCGTCCGCGTAACCGGCGGGTACGTCTCCCGGTGCGCTCCCGTCTGCTCCCGCTGCTCATCGTCCTGATGGCCGCGATGCTGCTCACCCTCGGCTTCCCGCTCGCGATCAGCGTGGCCGCCGCCGAGCAGCAGCGCCTGGTGATCGACCGGATCGACGACACCGCACGGTTCGCCGCCCTGGCGCAGTCCATCACCGACACCTCCCCGGACAGTGAGGAGCGCCGCCGCACCCTCCAGACCGACCTGGAGCTCTACGCCTCGGTCTACGACATCCGCGCCGGCGTCTTCTTCCGGGACGACCGGGCCCTGGCCAAGGCCCCCGGCTTCTGGGCCCTGCCCGTCGAGGGGGAGGGGCGCACGGCGTTCAACGAGGCGCTGCTGGGCCGCCGCTCGCACGACCCCCCGCAGATCTGGCCCTGGCGTGACGGCCGCGTCGTCGTCGCCTCGCCCGTCGTGCGCGACGGCGATGTGGTCGCGGTGGTCGTCCTCGACTCGCCCACCGGCGAGATGCGGTCCCGGATCCTGCGGACGTGGCTGTTCATCGGTCTCGGTGAGGCTCTGGCGCTGCTGGTGGCGGTCGGCGCCGCGGTACGGCTCACCGGCTGGGTCCTGCTGCCCGTACGGACCCTGGACGCGGCCACCCACGACATCGCCGGCGGCCGGATGCGCTCCCGGGTCGCCGCCTCCGCCGGGCCGCCGGAACTCAGACGCCTGGCCCGTTCCTTCAACGAGATGGCGGACAACGTCGAGGACGTGCTGGAGCAGCAGCGCGCCTTCGTCGCCGACGCCTCGCATCAGCTGCGCAACCCGCTCGCCGCCCTGCTGCTGCGCATCGAGCTCCTCGCCCTGGAGCTGCCCGAGGACAGCGAGGAGATCGCGGCCGTGCGCACCGAGGGCAAGCGGCTGGCCCGGGTTCTCGACGACCTCCTGGACCTCGCGCTGGCCGAGCACGCCGAGGCGGACCTCCAGCTGACCGACATCGTTCCGCTCGCCGCCGAGCGGGTCGCCTCCTGGCGCCCGATGGCGGAGCGCGAGGGCGTGAACCTCACCCTGGACGGGGCCCCGGCGGCCACCGCCTGGGCCGACCCCGTCGCGCTCTCCAGCGCCCTGGACGCGGTGATCGACAACGCCCTGAAGTTCACCCCCGCCGGAGAGGACGTCACCGTCACCGTCGCCGCCGGAGCCCTCGTGACGACCGTCGTGGTGGCCGACCGGGGCCCTGGCCTCACCGAAGCGGAGCTGGAGCGGGTCGGGGACCGCTTCTGGCGCAGCACCCGCCACCAGAACGTCAGCGGATCGGGCCTGGGACTCTCCATCTCCCGGGTGCTGCTCGCGGCGGGCGGCGGCTCGATCGCGTACGAGCACCACGAACCGCACGGCCTGCGGGTGACCGTCTCGGTCCCCCGCGACCTGCCGGGGAGCTGAACGGCAAGGGCCGCTGGACTCCTACGGCCGCGCGGCCCCGGGCCGCGCACCGCCCGGGCAGCACCACCCCGGGCTGCACACCCTCCGGGCAGCACCACCCCCGGTTGCGTCGCCATCGGCAGCACACCCCCGGGGCAGCGCCGCCTACGGCTTCACCGAGCGGTAGTAGTCCTTGGCCCCGTCGTGCACGTCCAGCGGATCCGTGTAGATCGCGGTCCGCAGATCCACCAACTGCGCCGCGTGGACCTCGCGGCCGATCCGGTCCCGGCTGTTGATCACCGTCCGGGTGAAGGCCTCGGTCATGGCCGCGTCCGTACGGTCGGTCGTGACGAGCAGGTTGGCGACGGCGACCGTGGGCACCGCCTGGCCCTGCTGGGCCTGCGGGTACACGTCGGCGGGCATCATGGCGGACCGGTAGAAGCGGGTGGGGCCGGTCGCCGCCTGGAGCTTCGCGACCAGATCGGCCTCCAGCGGCACCAGCCGGATGTCGAAGCGCTGCGACAGCTCCTGCACGGCCGCGGTCGGCAGTCCGCCCGACCAGAAGAACGCGTCGAGCCGGCCCTGGGTCAGCCGTACGGGCATGGTGTCGATGCCCACCGGCACCGGTGTGATGTCGTCGGCCGGATCGAGCCCCGCCGCAGCCAGCAGCCGGTCCGCGACCAGCCGCACCCCGGAGCCCTCCTGGCCGACGCCCACCCGCTTGCCCCGCAGGTCGGAGACCGTCCGGACATCGGAGTCGCGGGGGACGACCAGCTGGACGTAGTCGTCGTACAGCCGGACACAGCCGCGCAGCCGCTGGGCTCCCGGCCTGCCGTCGCGCAGATAGGTGGCCACGGCGTCGGCGGTGGCGATGGTGAAGTCCGCGTCGCCCGTCGCCACCCGGGCGAGGTTCTGCTGCGATCCCTCGCTGGTCCGCAGCCGTATGGACACCTCCGGCATGTCCTTGGCGAGCGCGACCTCCAGTCGTTCCCCGTACCGCTGGTAGACGCCACTGGGCACTCCGGTGGAGAAGGTGAGCGACCCGCTCGGGTCCCCCTCGCCCCCCTGGGGCTGCAACCACCACGCGAGCAGCCCGAGCACGACCGCGAGGACGGCGCCCGTCTGCAGAGTGCGCCGGCGGCCGAATCGGGACAGAGCGTGGAACATGCGCGCGATCCTGCCAGCTCACCCGCCCCCTGACCAGGCTTCCCCGTGAGGCCAGGCGCACGGTGGGCGGGTCGGGACGGCGGACAGGTGGCGGACGGGCGGGGGCCGGTGGGAG
>NZ_NTGZ01000223.1 GCF_002551245.1 Streptomyces sp. rh34 | reverse complement strand
GGCGAGGGCGCCCCGGCCTCTCCCCCGGCCCGGCGGGCGGCGCCGCCGTCCCGGGCCACCCATTCGTCGGCCCGGCCGATCAGCCAGTCACGGCTGGGGACGACGAGGCCGGCCGGGGTGAAGGCGATCTTGCGCAGCTCGATGTGAGTGCCGGAGTCCTTGCGCCAGAGGCCGCTGACGATGTCGACCGCCTCGGCGGGGCTGGCCGCGAACTCCAGACCCGCGTAGACGGGTGCGCAGGCGTCGAGCCCGAGGTCCTGCGCGGAGAGCCGCCGCCCGAGCCGCCGGGTGAACACCTCGGCGATCAGCGCGGGCGTGGTGCCGCGCGGCTGCTGTCCCCGGAGCCATCGGGTGACCGAGGTCTTGTCGTACCGCAGGTCGAGGCCGTGTTCGAGGCCGAGCTGGTCGACCCGGCGGGCCAGACCGGCGTGCGAGAACCCGGCTTCCGCGATGAGTGAGGCGAGTCGGCGGTTGGGCGTGCGCTGCGGGGGTCGTTCCGACATCAGCTGTACGGTCTCCTGCCTTCGGGGCCGGACGGGCAGCCCTCATGGGAACGGCGCGAATTTAGCGGCCACCGGGGCGGTCACAGCCACCCTTTGCTCCACGTTCATCCGATCGTGTGAGGATTCCGGACGGAGCTGACGCAAACGTCCGGTCCGTGGACGGCCCGGCCCGGACCAGACCTGACCGGGCCGGACCGCCCGGGACCTGCAGCCGGACCCGCGCCCGAACCTGCCGGGGGGCTGTTCGGGCGACGGTCGTACAGTGGATGCGGGCGCGATCAGTGCAGGGTGCCGTCGCCCGGGGACACCCCTCCGGGCGCGCGGGACCCACGTAGGGAGGCATCGGTGAGCGAACTGCGGTTCGTCCGTCTGGGCTTCGGCGAACAGGCCGTCGCATACACGGAGGCGTGGCAGAAGCAGCGCGAGGTGCACGCGGACCGGTTCGAGGACCGGGTGCCGGACACCTGCCTGCTGCTTGAGCACCCGCCCGTCTACACCGCGGGGCGCCGCACGGCGGTGAACGAGCGTCCGCTGGACGGCACCCCGGTCATCGATGTGGACCGCGGCGGGAAGATCACCTGGCACGGCCCCGGGCAGCTCGTCGGCTACCCGATCCAGAAGCTGCCGCGCCCGGTCGACGTCGTGGCGCACGTCCGGCGGCTGGAGGACGCGCTGATCCGCACGGCCGCCGACTTCGGCGTGGAGACCTCCCGGGTCGAGGGCCGCAGCGGCGTCTGGGTGCTCGGCGACCCGGTCGAGCAGCGCCAGGCGCTGGGCGGGCTCTCGCTGGACTTCGACCCGAGGCTCCAGGACGAGGAGTTCGACCCGCGGCTGAACGGCCCCGAGTACGCCCCGTCCAACGCCGGCCAGCGCCGCGAGGACCGCAAGCTGGCCGCGATCGGGATCCGGGTCGCCAAGGGCGTCACGATGCACGGCTTCGCCCTCAACGTGAACCCGGACAACACCTGGTTCGACCGGATCGTGCCGTGCGGCATCCGCGACGCGGGTGTCACGTCCCTCAGAGCCGAGCTGGGCCGGGAGATCACCATCGAGGAGGTGCTGCCGGTCGCCGAGAAGCACCTGCGGGACATCCTGGAGAACGCGGAGCTCGCGCCGCGCGTGGTCGAGCGGCCGAAGGACGCGGCCCCGGCCCCCGCCTAGGGCCTGTCGGTCGTACCGGCCAGTAGCCCCGACCGCTGCCACCGGCCGGGGAATAGGCCCCGTCGGCCGCAGGTTGGGCAGGGTCGAGGCCGTTTGATGTACGGGCGTACCCTGGTGTTCGCCAAAGAATCCAAAGCGAGTCCCTCGCGCATCGCTCGCGCATCCCACGCGAACCCGACGCGAATCCAACGCAGCAGAGAGCAAAGGGGAGCCGGAGTGTCCGCTGTCGCACCCGACGGGCGCAAGATGCTGCGCCTGGAGGTCCGGAACAGCCAGACCCCCATCGAGCGCAAGCCCGAGTGGATCAAAACGCGGGCGAAGATGGGCCCCGAGTACAAGCAGCTGCAGCAGCTGGTGAAGGGCGAAGGGCTGCACACGGTCTGCCAGGAGGCGGGCTGCCCCAACATCTTCGAGTGCTGGGAGGACCGCGAGGCCACCTTCCTCATCGGCGGCGACCAGTGCACCCGGCGCTGCGACTTCTGCCAGATCGACACGGGCAAGCCGCAGGCCCTGGACCGTGACGAGCCCCGCCGGGTCGGCGAGTCGGTCGTCACGATGGACCTGAACTACGCCACCATCACCGGCGTCGCCCGCGACGACCTGGAGGACGGCGGCGCCTGGCTGTACGCCGAGACCGTCCGCCAGATCCACACGCTCACCGCGGAGCGGGAGGCGGGCGCGACCAAGGTCGAGCTGCTGATCCCCGACTTCAACGCCGAGCCCGAGCAGCTCGCCGAGGTCTTCTCCTCACGCCCCGAGGTGCTCGCGCACAACGTGGAGACGGTGCCGCGGATCTTCAAGCGGATCCGCCCCGGCTTCCGCTACGAGCGTTCCCTGGAAGTCATCACCCGGGCCCGCGAGGCCGGTCTGATCACCAAGTCGAACCTGATCCTCGGCATGGGCGAGACCCGCGAGGAAGTCAGCGAGGCGCTCCAGGACCTGTACGACGCAGGTTGCGAGCTCATCACGATTACGCAGTACCTGCGCCCCTCCGTGCGGCACCACCCGGTCGAGCGCTGGGTGAAGCCGCACGAGTTCGTCGAGCTGAAGGACGAGGCCGACGCGATCGGCTACTCCGGCGTGATGTCGGGTCCGCTGGTGCGGTCCTCGTACCGCGCGGGACGTCTCTTCCAGCAGGCGATGGAGGCGCGCGGCGCCGCCGCCGGGAGCACCCCGGCCGCGCAGGCCGTGTGAATCCGCTCACGAGCGATACCGAGCAGTAACCGCATCATCGAAGCGGTCCGGACGCTCCCCGCAGGTCGGGGACGCGTACGGACCGCTTCGGCGTGCGCGGCGCCGGAATCAGGGCTTCATTGGTGTTTGACCGCCCGGTCATGCGCTGGTAACACCAAACAGTAACCCTGGGTACACGTGCGGCAGCGACTCCAGCAGCCGCCGCCGTCACTGCTTCCCGCACTCTTCCGCGCCCCGGAGGCGCGTCCATTCCGAGGGGGAACACCACGATGCAGGCCGCACCGGTCCGCGCCCGCGCCCTTCCGTCCGTCACCACCGCCCTGCGCGCCGTCGAGTCGCTGCTGCTGAGCAGCGGCCAGCGCACCGCCCGCCGCAACGCCTGGACAGCCGTCCTGGAGGACCGCCGCCGCGCCAAGGACCGGGTGGAGGCCCAGCACGTGTTGGAAGCCGTGGCCGACCAGCGTTCCTAGGTCGCTCCCACGCCACGTAAACTTCGATACATGGCGAGGAAGGCAAAAACTGAAGGCGCGGACAGCGCCGAGAACGCAGGGCGGCTCAAGCAGATCGCCCTGACCTACAAGATGACCAGGCGGACCGACAGCAAGATCGGTTTTGTCGTCGCGGGTGTCGGAATCGTCACGTTCGGTGTCCTCCTCGGCATCGGCTTCGCGATCGGCTACCCGGTCTATCTGGGCATCCTGGGCTTCGTCCTGGCCGTCCTCGCGATGGCGATCATCTTCGGCCGACGCGCCGAGCGGGCGGCCTTCGGACAGATGGAGGGCCAGCCCGGAGCGGCGGCCGCCGTCCTGGACCGGATCGGACGCGGCTGGACCACCACCCCCGCAGTGGCGATGAACCGCAGCCAGGACGTCGTCCACCGGGCGGTCGGCAAGGCCGGCATCGTCCTGGTGGCGGAGGGCAACCCGAACCGGGTGAAGGGCCTGCTGGCGGCCGAGAAGAAGAAAATGGCCCGCATCGTGGTGGACGTGCCGGTGCACGACATCATCGTCGGCAACGGCGAGGGCCAGGTGTCCCTGAAGAAGGTCCGCACCAAGATGCTGAAGCTCCCCCGCGTCCTGACCGGCCCGCAGGTGACCTCCACCAACGACCGGCTGCGCGCGATGGGCGACCTGATGAGCAACATGCCGCTGCCGAAGGGCCCGATGCCCAAGGGCATGCGGATGCCGCGCGGCGGGAAGATGCGCTGACCGCTCACGGCTGACCCGAGGCGGACACAGGAGACACGACGGGGCGGCCCCGGACCGGTGAACGGTCCCGGGGCCGCCCCGTTCTCACGCCGGTGGCGGTGCCGTCACAACCGCGCCGGTGCCGGTGCGGGGCCGCCCTCCGGGCCGGGGCCGGTGCTGCCCTCGGGGCCGGGGCCGCCCCCGGGAACGCCACCTCCGCGCCCGTAGACCGGGGACGTCACATCCGGACCTGCACGGCGCGGGACAGCCGGTCGTGCAGACCGCGCCCGTCGCGGTCCCAGACCAGCGCGGGGATGACGAGCAGGAGCAGGACGGTCCGCACGACGACCCGCACGAACCCGAGCCGCCCGCCGTCCTCGGCAACCACCCGGACGCCCAGGAGGCGCTTCCCGGGCGTGCAGCCGATGGTGCCGACGGTCAGCAGGCTCATCACGAGGAAGACTCCGAGCGCCCAGTTCCCCGCCGCCTGCTGGTCACCGCGAGCGAGCAGCCCGTATGCGATCACCATGCAGAGCGACCAGTCGATGAAGAGGGCCCCGAAGCGCCGGCCGAGCGGAGCGACCGAGCCGGGCCCCTCCTCGGGCAGCCCGAGCCCCTTGCCCCGGTAGCCGAAGTCGGCGCCCATCTCCTCGGCGGCCGCGCGGGGCCCCGAGAGCCACGATCCGATTGCTTGCCTGTTGTCCACCCGTCCACGGTACTGCGCCCATGTTTGCCCCCGGCCGGGCGGGGCACCGGAAACAGTCGCGGAGATGCCGCCCGCCACCGCCCCGGTTAACTTGGGCGAAACAAATGGGTCACGCCCGAGAAATCACGCCTGCCTATGGTCGGGTCCAGCGTGTGCCACCGCACTGGCCGCACCACGAGGTTCAACCCCGTCCCTCCCGGGCCGGGAGTAGGAGGAGTTGGATGTTCCAGAACGCCGACGAAGTGCAGAAGTACGTAGCGGACAACGACGTCAAGTTCATCGATGTCCGGTTCTGCGACCTGCCCGGGGTGATGCAGCACTTCACGATCCCGGCAGCGACCTTCGACCCGGCCGAGGAACTGGCCTTCGACGGTTCGTCGATCCGCGGCTTCCAGGCCATCCACGAGTCGGACATGGCGCTGCGCGCGGACCTGTCGACGGCTCGGGTGGACCCCTTCCGCCGTGACAAGACCGTCAACATCAACTTCTTCATCCACGACCCGATCACGGGCGAGCAGTACAGCCGTGACCCGCGCAACATCGCCAAGAAGGCCGAGGCGTACCTCACCTCGACCGGCATCGCGGACACCGCGTACTTCGGCCCCGAGGCCGAGTTCTACGTCTTCGACAACGTCCGCTTCCAGACGTCGGCGAACGAGAGCTTCTACCACATCGACTCCGAGGCCGGCGCCTGGAACACCGGCGCCCTGGAGAACAACCGCGGCTACAAGGTCCGCTACAAGGGCGGTTACTTCCCCGTCCCGCCGGTGGACCACTTCGCCGACCTGCGTGCCGAGATCTCCCTGGAGCTGGACAAGAACGGACTCCAGGTCGAGCGCCAGCACCACGAGGTCGGCACGGCCGGCCAGGCCGAGATCAACTACAAGTTCAACACGCTGCTCGCCGCGGCCGACGACCTGATGCTCTTCAAGTACATCGTGAAGAACGTCGCCTGGCGCAACGGCAAGACCGCGACCTTCATGCCGAAGCCGATCTTCGGCGACAACGGCTCGGGCATGCACGTGCACCAGTCGCTGTGGCAGGGCGGCATTCCGCTCTTCTACGACGAGCAGGGTTACGCCGGCCTCTCGGACATGGCCCGCTACTACATCGGCGGCATCCTGAAGCACGCCCCGTCGCTGCTGGCCTTCACCAACCCGACGGTGAACTCCTACCACCGCCTGGTCCCCGGCTTCGAGGCCCCGGTCAACATGGTGTACTCGCAGCGCAACCGCTCCGCCGCGATGCGCATCCCGATCACCGGCTCGAACCCGAAGGCCAAGCGCGTCGAGTTCCGCGCCCCGGACCCGTCCTCGAACCCGTACCTCGCGTTCTCGGCGCTGCTGATGGCGGGCCTGGACGGCGTGAAGAACAAGATCGAGCCGGCCGAGCCGATCGACAAGGACCTCTACGAGCTGGCTCCCGAGGAGCACGCCAACGTCCAGCAGGTCCCGACGTCCCTCCCCGCCGTGCTCGACGCCCTGGAGGCGGACAACGAGTACCTCCAGGCGGGCGGCGTCTTCACGCCGGACCTGATCGAGACGTGGATCGACTACAAGCGCACGCACGAGATCGCCCCGATCCAGCTGCGGCCGCACCCGCACGAGTTCGAGCTGTACTTCGACATCTAGGAACACCACGGGCGGGGCTCACCCGTGCCAGGGACGCCGAGGGCCGCTGCCTCCTTCTGGAGGCGGCGGCCCTCGGCCATGGCACGGAGCTGGTCACTTGTATTTCCTCATCCTGAGAATCCTGAGCGCGAGCGAGGCCCTGCACGGTGCCGCTGCCCTTCTCCGCGGGCTGCCGCGCCTGCGACTCGTCCACGAACAAATCGCTACCGAGGACGCCGCCGCGCGGCTCCTCGGCCGGCTCGCTCACCGCAGCGAAGGCCGCGCCCGCCCCGCCCAGAACTCGTCCGCCGTGATGCCCAGCAGGACCACGTCGTGGTACGTGCCCGCGAAGAACTCGTGCTGGCGCAGGCGGCCCTCCTCCACGAAGCCGAGTGTGCGGTAGAGGGCCAGGGAGGCGTCGTTGAAGGCGTAGACCTCCACTTCGCACTTGTGGCTGCGCTGTTCGGCGAACATGTAGGTGAGGACCAGTTCGGAGGCCTCGGCCGCGTAGCCCTGGCGGCGGTGTTCCCGGGTGACCTCGATGCCCGTACGGAAGCGGCCTGCCCGGGCGTCCGTCTCGCCCACCGACACCGCGCCGACGAAGGCGTGCTCGAAGCGGGTCTCGATGACCAGTTGGTACGCGGCCGGGTTCGGGGTGCGGCCGGCGCGCTCGGTGGCCCAGGCTCGGAAGCTCTCGTCCGAGCGGGGCGGCTCGACCACGTCGGCGTTGCGGGCGTCCACCGTGTGCAGGGCCAGGGCCCGGAAGCCCTCCCAGTCCTGCGGTTCGACGCCCCGCAGGCGTACCCTCTCGCCGGTCCACAGGTCAGTCATCGCTCTCCACTGTTTCGGTGGCCCGTGCGGGGCCGTGGTGTGGTGTTGTGGTGGTTGTGGTGCGGCTACGTGAGGCGGGCGGCGATGGTTCTCGCGCAGGTCAGGGACTCCGTGTGGGTCGTGTCGACCTCCAGGTCGTACACCACGCCCCGGTGGACCGTCTCCGCCTGTGCTGCGGCCATGCCCCTCGGGCGGTCCCCCCGGGCGACCTCACGGGCCTCGGCCACCGTGCCCTCGCAACGGACGCCCACCCAGAGGACGTCCAGTCCCGTCAGCGCCTTCCGCCATGGTTCCTGGGAGGCCGGGCCGCCGAGGAACACGTCGTCGACGATGACCCGGGCGCCCGCCCGTGCCATCGCGGCGACCCCCTCGCGCCAGGCCGCCTCCAGCCTGCGGAACTCCGGTCCGACCGTCACGCCGCCGTCCTCGGCGAACTCGATGCCCGCGTCCGATGTGCGCAGGGACGCGGGCAGCGCATCGACGAAAGCGTCGATCGCGGCGGCGAGCCACGGGGCCGGCAGTTCCGCCTGGAGGCAGCGGACGATGCCGGACTTGCCGGAGCTGGAGCCGCCGTTCAGCACGATCACCTGGGTTGTCACCCGGTCACCCTAGAGGTCTCCCGTACGGCGATCGACGCGTTTTTCGGGCGAGACCGCTCGGCTACGCGGGCTTGATCGTGGCGAGTTGCGCGAGCAGCAGGATCAGCCGGTACGCCGTCGCGTAGTCGGGGGACGTGAAGGTGACCGTACGAGCGCCGTCGGCGCGTGAGACGCCCGGGACGAGGGTCGCCAGGTCGATGGTGTGCGGGCTCGCGAGGTCGACCTCCACGTCCAGCGGGGCGGGGGTGAGCGTCAGGGGTGGGATGGCCGCGCGGCGGGTCACCGCGTCCGCCGCCGCCCGGCGGAGCCGGTCCCGGGCCTCCTCCGGGTGCAGTGTCACGGCGGCCGCCATGCCCAGGGCCTCCTTGACCGGGACGGTGACCGCCGCGGGCACCAGGTCGGTCATCTCGGCGCAGGCCGCGTCGTCACCGCTGAGCAGGACGACCGGTACGCCGAGGTGGCCGGCCATGGCGGCGTTGAGCCCGATCTCGCCCAGGGAGCGGCCGGCCACCCGTACGTCGAGGATCTCGCCGTTCATGGTGTGCGCCAGCACGCCCGGCCCCTCGCCCGCGCGGACGTGGTAGCCGACGAACAGCGCCGCGTCGGTCCCCTCGTCGAGACCGGCGAGCATGTTCAGCGCGCGCGGCTTGCCCCGGACCAGGCGGGCCCTGCGGTCCAGCTGTTCCGGCAGGAGGTTGCGGAACGTGCCGTGCGCGTCGGCGACCAGCACCTCGGCCGTGGGGTCGGCGTCCAGGACCCCCGCGACGACCGCGTTCGCGTCGGCCGTCATCAACTCCCGGCCGCGCTGGTAGTCGTAGCGCTCGGGGTTCGTCTCGCTGGGATGGACGATCCCCGAGACGCCTTCCATGTCGACCGAGATGAGTAGCTTCATGGGTTCCGGAGCCTACCGGGGCTGGTGGGCGAGGGGCAGCCCTGTGCCCCCGCCGGACGAGCGGGCCGGGGGCACAGGGCGATCGGCAGTCTGACCCGACCTGGTCGTGTCTGGTTTGGTCCGGTCGGATCAGCGGCCGTAGCGGATCAGGGCGCGGACCATCCGGCAGGTGGTGTCGGACGGCGGGTGGATGCCCAGGCGCTCGGCGGTGATCCGTATCCGGTGGTTGCCGGCGCTGGAGGGCTGGTAGACCCCGCTGTCGAGCAGGGCGATGGCCAGGCGCATGGCCTTGAGGCGGCGGTTGTGGGAGACGTACCACTCGCGGGGGCGGCCCGCGGGCAGTCGCTTCTTCGGCAGCGGTGCGGGAAGTGGCGGTTGGAAGGGCATCGGGAGCTGTCGGTCGAGCGGCTCGGTCGTGACTGTGGCAACAGCCATTCGGCATCCTCCTGGCAGCGTGGTGGAACCCTCACGAACTCCCTCCATTTTACTGCCCCCCACTGACAATCGCCCCTGGCCAGAGGCGCTTTCGGCAGTCCCTCGCGTAACCTTGGCCCCATGGAGATCTGGATCAATCCGGCCTGTTCGAAGTGCCGCGGCGCCCTCACCCTGCTCGACGCGGAAGGGGCCGACTACACCGTCCGCCGCTACCTGGAGGACGTGCCCTCGCCCGAGGAGATCCGGGCCGTGCTGGACCGTCTCGGTCTCGAACCGTGGGACATCACGCGGACGCAGGAGGCGGCGGCGAAGGAGCTGGGGCTGAAGGAGTGGCCGCGGGAGGCCGGTTCACGGGAGCGGTGGATCGCCGCTCTGTCCGAGCACCCGAAGCTGATCCAGCGGCCGATCATCACCGCCGAGGACGGCACGGCCGTGGTGGCGCGGAGCGAGGAAGCGGTGCGGGACGCGCTGGGGAGGTAGCGGACGCCGTCACTCCGCCGGGAGCCCGGTGAGGAACGCGTCCAGACGGCGGTTGATCTCGGCCGCCGCCGGAGCGTGCAGCGGCAGCGTGTGGTGGGTCGCACCGGGAATCACGCACGTCGAGGCGCCCGGCAGGGAACGGTCGACCGCCCGCGCGGTACGGGCGGGGTCGAGCGCGCGGCCGTGCTCCGCGAGCAGGACGAGCGTCGGCACGGCGAGTCCGCGCAGAGCCTGCCGGTCGGGGCGCGGACCGGTGACCGGACGCACGGCGGGGAACCGGGTGCCTTCCTCGTACAGGCGCAGCCAGTCCGCGTCCAGCCCGGCCCCGGCCGTCTCCCAGGTCAGGAACGCGCGGGCCCGCCGCGGTGTCGGACGGAGCAGCAGGGGAAGGGCGTGCAGGAGGTAGCCGGGACGGAAGCCCGTGAAGCACTGCGTGGGATCCACGAGCACCAGTCCGGCCAGGTGCCGGGAGCCCGCGTGGAGAGCATGGTGGAGCGCGATCCAGGCCCCGTAGGAGTGTCCGGCGAGCACCGGCCGGCGACCCGCGTCGGCGCACAGTGCCTCCAGCACCACGCCCAGCCAGCCGGTCAGGTCCGCCACTGTGCGGATCGGGCGCTCCCCGCGCGTACTGCGCCCCGGCTCGCCGATCAGGTCGACAGCGTGCACCCGGCGCTTCCGGCCGAGGTGGGCCGCCTGTGCGTGCCAGACGGTGGAGGTCGCTCCGCCGCCGGGCAGCAGTACCACGGGCGGGGCCGTGGCGTCGGCGGGGCCGTGACTCGTGATGTGCGTGGTGCCGTACGGGGTGGGGACGCGCGAGGTCGTGGTTCCCTCGGGCCAGCATGCGGTCAGGACCTCGTCGTAGGCGGCGAGGAAGGAGGGGGACGGGGGCCGGGCACCCGGAGCTCCCGCGGATCCGGTGCTGTGGGACGGCGGCATGGCACGGCCTCTCGTCGGCGTCTTCGGCTGACTCATCGGGGATATTATCTCGCTGAGCGAGAGATATGGAGGGTCGGGCATGGCCGAAGAGCCGGACGGCGGGCCTGGAGCACACAGCGAGCTGATCCACCTGCTGCGCAAGGTGACCGTCGAATTCGGGCTGCGACAGGCGGAGTTCGCCGCGCGTAACGGGATGCACCCCACCGACGTACGGGCTCTGATCTGTCTGCTCGACGCCGAGCGGGCCGGGACCGCCGCGACCGCCGGCCTGCTCGGGGCGCGGCTCGGACTGCACTCCGCGGGGACGACGGCGGTCGTCGACCGGCTGGTGCGGCTGGGGCATGTGACGCGCACGCGCGACCCGCGCGACGGGCGACGCGTGCTCCTGGCGGTCGACGAGCGGGCGGTGGAGCTGGGACGGGCGTTCTTCGGGCCCTTCATCGGAGCCGCGGACGCGGTGCTGCGCGGGCTCGACGCCCGGGAGACGGACGCCGTACGCCGGTTCCTGACGGCGGCGCACGAGGCGGTGGCCCGGCCCCCGGAAGGCGGGCCCGGCCCCGGCCCCACCTGATGTGGCCACCGGGTCCGGGCCGGGGGTGCCCGGCCCGAGGGCTCAGCGTTCGTCCGTGCCCGCGCGCTTGGCGGTGGACAGGGCTATGCGGTTCCAGGTGTTGATCGTGAGGATCAGGGCCAGCAGGTGGGCCAGTTCCTCCTCGTCGAAGTGGGCCGCCGCCCGGCCGTAGACCTCGTCCGGTACGCCGGCGTCCCCGATCCGGGTGACCGCGTCCGTCAGGGCCAGGGCGGCCCGTTCGTGCTCCGTGAAGAAGTGCTCCGCCTCCTGCCACACCGCGACCATGTGCAGGCGCTCCTCGCTCTCGCCCGCCTTCCGCGCGTCCGTGGTGTGCATGTGCAGGCAGTACGCGCACCGGTTCAGGTGCGAGGCGCGGATCTGGACCAGTTCGACCAGCGTCGGGTCCAGCCCGGCGCGGGCCGCCGCGTCCAGGCCGATCACGGCCCGGAAGACCTTCGGGGCGCTCTTCGCGAAGTCGAGCCGGGCCGCCCCCTCGTTGCTCCGGACGGTGGTGGCGGGGGCGGTGGCGCGGTCGTTCGTCTTGATCTCCGTCGTCGTCATGGGTACGAATCTAGAGCGACAGGCGACTGGGTGTGGGGTGCACTTCTATGACGGATTCATGGGTCAATTCCGCGGAGATCCTGGGCAGCGATCTGCCGCTGGAACTCTCCGGCACGGGCAACCGCCGGGCCCTGCTGATGGCGGCGCTGCGCGAGGCCGTGCGCAGCGGGCGGCTCGCCCCGGGGACCCGGCTGCCGCCCTACCGTTCCCTCGCCGCCGATCTCGGCCTCGCCCGCAACACCGTCGCCGACGCGTACGCGGAACTGGTCGCCGAAGGGTGGCTCGCCGCCCGGCAGGGCTCGGGGACCCGGGTCGCCGAGCGGGCCGTCCCGGTCACCCCCGTCCACCGGCCGCGCACCCCCGAGCGCGCCGCCCGCCCGGTCCATGACCTGGTCCAGGGGCAGCCGGATCCCTCGGTCTTCCCGCGCACCGCCTGGCTGGCCTCGGCGTGGCGCGCGCTCGCCGCCGCCCCCGACCTGTC
>NZ_NTGZ01000222.1 GCF_002551245.1 Streptomyces sp. rh34 | reverse complement strand
CCGTCAACGCGTCGAGGGCCTCGGGAGTGCGCACTCCCGAGGCCCTCGACGCGTTGGGTCGCGTCGCCGCGCGGCGACGGTTCCGGTCAGGACAGACGCTTGACCGCCGCCGCGACCCGCTCGTCGGTCGCGGTGAACGCCACCCGGACGAAGCTCGCGCCCGCCGGGCCGTAGAAGTCGCCGGGCGCCACCAGGATGCCCAGCTCCGCGAGGTACGCCACGGTCTCCCAGCACGGCTCGTCGCGGGTCGCCCACAGGTAGAGGCTCGCCTCGCTGTGCTCGATCCGGAAGCCGTGCGACTCCAGGGCCGCGCGCAGGGCGAGGCGCCGGTCCGCGTAACGGGCGCGCTGCTCGGACACGTGCACGTCGTCGCCGAGCGCGGCGACGGCGGCGGCCTGCACGGGGGCGGGCGTCATCATCCCGCCGTGCTTGCGGAGGAGCAGCAGCTCGCCCAGGACGGCCGCGTCGCCCGCGATGAACGCCGCCCGGTATCCGGCCAGGTTGGAACGCTTGGAGAGCGAGTGGACGGCGACGATGCCGTCGTAGTGGCCGCCGCAGACGTCCGGGTGGAGCACCGATACCGGCTCGGCGTCCCAGCCCAGCTCCAGGTAGCACTCGTCGCTGAAGACCAGCACGCCGTGCTCACGCGCCCAGGCGACGATCCGGGTCAGCTCGTCCTTGGGCAGGACCTTCCCGGTCGGGTTGGAGGGCGAGTTGAGCCAGAGCAGCTTCAGCCCCGCCGGGTCCAGCTCGGTCGGGTCGTCGTAGACGACGGGCTCCGCGCCGCAGAGCCGGGCGCCGACCTCGTACGTCGGGTAGGCGAGCCGGGGGTAGGCCACCCTGTCGCCCGCGCCGAGCCCGAGCTGCGTCGGCAGCCAGGCCACCAGCTCCTTGGAACCGACGACCGGCAGCACGTTGGCATGGGTCACGCCGACCGCGCCGAGCCGCCGCTCCACCCAGCCGGTGAGCGCGTCCCGCAAGGCCTCGGTCCCCCACACCGTCGGATAGCCGGGGCTGTCCGCGGCGGCGACCAGCGCTCGCCGGATCAGCTCGGGGACCGGGTCGACCGGGGTGCCGACGGACAGGTCCACGATGCCGTCCGGGTGGGCCTGGGCCGTCGACTTGTAGGGCGCGAGCCTGTCCCAGGGGAAGACCGGGAGGCGGGAGGAGACTGCGGACACGGGGCTCTGCTTTCTCGGGTGTTCTCGTACGGGCGGCGGAACGGGCGGCGGAACAGACGCGCGGTGACGGCTCCGGAACTGCCGGAACCCGGTCACGGCCCCCGCGCCACCGGGGCCCGGTGGCGGCCCCGGCGGCATGGGGAAACGCCTCGGCCCCGCACGGTGACAAGCCGTACGGGACCGGGGCCGCGCGCGTGGTGCCGCCGCTTACTGGTTCTGCGGCGGCAGTCCGGCGATGAACGCGTGGTCGCGCTCGATGAGACCGAGCTTCGAAGCACCGCCCGGCGAGCCGAGGTCGTCGAAGAACTCGACGTTCGCCTTGTAGTAGTCCTTCCACTCCTCGGGAGTGTCGTCCTCGTAGAAGATCGCCTCGACCGGGCAGACCGGCTCACAGGCTCCGCAGTCGACGCATTCGTCCGGGTGGATGTACAAGGACCGCTGGCCCTCGTAGATACAGTCGACGGGGCACTCTTCGATGCAGGCCTTGTCCTTCACGTCGACACAAGGCTGCGCGATGACGTAGGTCACGCTGTCGTTCCTCCTCGGTAGGGCGTTGGCTCTCGCGCGGGAGCGCGGCGTCGTCGATGCCCGCCTCTAGTATCTCCGTTCTCGGGCACGATCCGAACAGGAGGGGCGGACAGAGCTGTGGAATTCACCATCGGCGGACGGCTGGAAGTCCGCATCACACCCGCTGACGTGGGCAAACGCGTGTCCGTCCGACGTCGGACGGACGGCGGGGGCGCGGGCGCGGAGTTCACCGACGTGGTCGGAGTGCTCACATCATGGGACAACGGTGTGCTCTCCATCACACGGAAGAGCGCGGAATCCGTCCACATCATGGAATCCTCCGTGGTGGCGGGCAAGGTCGTTCCCGCCGCCCCGGCCCGCCGTCGCGGACCCGCCGCCTCCTTCGTCGAACTGGCCTCCGTCACCGCGCGCGCCTGGCAGCCCGTGGAGAGCGAAGCGCTGGGCGACTGGCGGCTGCGCGCCGCCGGGGGCTTCACCCGGCGCGCCAACTCCGCGCTGCCGCTCGGCGATCCGGGTTTGCCGCTCGGTGAGGCGCTCGGACGGGTGCGGGACTGGTACGAGGAGCGGGGCCTGCCCGCGTACGTCCAGACGGCGACCGGGGCCGAGGGCGCGCAGGAGCTGCTGTGCGCGGAGCTGGAGCGGCGCGGCTGGCGGCGCGAGGTCTCGGCGGAGGTGCGGATCGCGGCGCTGGCGCCGGTCGGTGACCTGGAGGCGGATGTGCGGGCGGTCCGCCTGACCCGCGAACCGGACGCGGCCTGGCTCGCCCGCTACCAGCGCTTCTCCACCCCCGGCCCCCATGTGCTGCGGGTACTGGGCAGCGGCCCTTCGGTCTGGTTCGCCACGGTGCCGGGGGACACGAGAGCCCCGCACGTGGATCCGGACGTGGATCCGGCCGCCGCGCCGGCCGCGATCGGGCGGTGTGTCGTGGACGGGCGGTGGGCGGGGTTCATGGCCGTCGAGGTCGATCCGGAGCAGCGGCGGCGCGGTCTCGCCACCACCGTGATGGCCGCGCTGGCGCGCCGGGCGCTGGACGAGGGCGCTTCGGCCGCCTGGCTCCAGGTCGAGGAGGACAATGAGGGGGCGCGGGCGCTGTACGACGGCATGGGCTTCACGGCCCACCACCGCTACCACCACTACCGCTCGGCATGACGGGCCCCGGTGGCCCCCGCGCCGGGCCCTCCGGCGGATCGACGCACAGGAGCGGGGACAGGGACATGGGTCGCATATGAGCGCGCTGGATGCCGGAACGGCCGAACGGCGGCGGCGGTTCGCCGAGGAGGCCCGGTCCGAGCGGCCGGACCTCGCCCTCCTGTGCCTGCTGCTGGGCGCGGAGGCCGGACCGGTGGGCCCGGCCGAAGTCCGTCCGGTGACTCCGGGGGAGGCCGTCCCCGACCCGTACGGCATCGACGCCGCGCAGATCGAGCTGGACCGGCTGGCGGGCCTGCTGCCGTACGGCTCCCGCTCCCCCGCCGCCTGGGCGACGGCGCTGGCCGAACTGCTGGGCGAACGCTGTGGGTTCGGCGGCTCCTCCGTCGACTACCAGCGGCTGGACTCCTCGCTCCTCCAGCAGGTGCTGCGCCGCCGCCGGGGTCTGCCGATCCTGTTGTCGGTCGTCTGGATCGAGGTCGCCAGGAGGGCGGGCGCACCGGTGTACGGGGTGGCGCTGCCCGGCCACTTCGTGGTCGGTTTCGGCGATCGGGACCACCTGGTGCTGGCCGATCCCTTCGCCGGGGGCGCGCCGTTGACCGGCCAGGACGCGGAGCTTCTGGTCTCGGGGGTCACCGGGGCGGCGCTTGAGCCGTCGATGATGACGCCCGCGCGGCCGCTGGAGATCGTCCTGCGGGTCCTGAACAACGTCCGGGCGTGGGCGGCGGCCCGGCCCGAGCGCACGGACGTGGCCCTGTGGGCGGTGGAGCTGTCGCTGCTCCTGCCCTCGCATCCGGCCAGGCTCCGCTTCGAGCGCGCCCAGCTCCTGGTCCAGCGCGGTGAGTTCCTGCGCGGGGCGGAGGAGATGGAGGAGTATGCGGGGATCCTGGAGGGAATCGAGCCGACGACGGCCGAGAACATCCGGCGCAAGGCCCACGCCGCGCGCGCCCTGCTGAACTGAACCGGCCGTACGGCGGGGAATGCGCGGAGCCCTCCCTGCCACCGGCCCACCGGTCGCCCCGCGGTGGCGAGACGGATGGGTCCGTGGGCGATGTGCGCTCCCGCTTTACATCCGAACGCCCCCTTCCGCGCCCAACGGGCGCGGTATTCAGCCCGTTTGTCAGCGTACGCGAATGCCCATGCGCTCAACTGGACACCCGTCACCGGATGCGTACAGCCCGTCGCACTCCGCGTCGGGCGGGCCGGAAGAGAAAAGCTGAGGGCAGAATGATGACAACCGTGCTGCTGGTCCACACCGTGCCGTTGTGGCGCGCGTCGTTGGCCTCGCTCCTCGGCACGGGGCGGGGGATAGCCGTCCGCACCGCCGAGGGCGGGGCGATACGCGCCGCACTGGACGGGCCGTGTCCGGACGTGCTCCTCACCGACCTCGACTGTCCGGGCGCGCTGGACGTCCTCGACGAGGTGAGGACGATGACCGCACCGCACGGCGAGCAGGTTCCGCTCGCCGTGCTCACCTGCAGCGACCGGCCGCGCGGTCTGCGACGGGCGTACGAGGCGGGAGCGCTCGGCTACATCGACAAGTACCGCCCGGTGGACGACCTGTCCGAGGTGATGCACAAACTGGCGGACGGCGGACGGCATATCGACGAGTCGCTGGCCTTCAGCCTCCTCCAGGTGGCCGATATGCCGCTGTCGCCGAGGGAATTGAGTGTGCTCTCGATGGCCGAAGGGGGTGACACCGTGGCCGGGATAGCCGCCCGACTTCACCTGACGCCGGGGACGGTGCGCAATTACCTGGCCGCCGCCATACGGAAATCCGGGGCGCGCAATCGGCTGGACGCGATCAGGCGGGCGAAGGAGGCGGGATGGATCTGATGCCGCGCTCCTCTTCCCGCCGCCCGCAACCGACGCCCCCTCCCGACTCACCCCGCTCACCCCGCTCACCCGCCTCCCCCGGTTCCTCCGGTTCCTCCGGTTCCTCCGGTTGCTCCGGTTCCTCCGGCTCCCAGAGACCGGCCAGGTCCCGGTAGAGGGCGCAGGAGCGCAGGAGTTCACCGTGGGTGCCGCACTGGGTGCGCGGGCCGTCCATCACCAGGGTCCGCCCGGCGCGGCGGGCCGAGCTGAGCCGGTGGGCGACGACGACGAGCGCGCCCGGCAGGGCCCCGAACGCCAGTTCGGCGCGGGTCTCGGCGGCCGGGTCGAGCCGGCTGGTGGCCTCGTCGAGGATCAGCAGCGGCGGGGCGGCGAGGTAGGCCCGGCCCAGGGCGATCAGCTGCCGTTCGCCCTGGGAGAGCCGGTCCGGTTCGACGGCCGCGTCGAGGGAGCCGAGCCGGGAGAGCAGCGCGTCCAGGCCGAGCGCGTCCGCCATGGCCACGATCTCGCGGTCGCGGGCGTCGGGGCGGAGGTAGCGGAGGTTGTCCCGCAGCGAGCCGCTGAACACGTAGGCGTGCTGGGGCAGCAGGACGCGTACGGAGGGGGCGTCGGCCGGGCGTACCGGGCGCCCCCGCCACCGCACCGCTCCCCCGGTGGGCGGCTCGGTCCCGGCGAGGACGGCGGCCAGGGTCGACTTGCCGCTGCCGCTCGGGCCGACGACCGCGAGGTGCTCCCCCGCCCCGATCGTCAGGGAGAGCCGGTCCAGGACGGGCCGGGCGCCGGGCCCGTACGCGAAGCTGACCTCGTGGAGTTCGGCGACCGGGGTTCCGCGCGGCGGCGGCACGGCGTTCCGGGCGGGCGGGGGCGGGTCCTCGGCGGGCGGGGGCGGCGCGTCCGTGAACCGGTCCAGGACCACGACGAGCCGGCCCCCGACGGTGCCCAGCATGGTCATCAGCGCCTGGACGGCGGGGGCGAGCGCCTGGGTGAGGTAGGTCAGAGCGCCGACCAGTGCGCCCGGCGTCAGCCCGTTCCGCAGCAGCCAGGGCGCCCCCAGGAGCAGCAGGAGCGGCGGGAACCGGCCGCAGAGCGCGAGTGCCAGCACGCGTACGCCCGACCAGCGGGCCAGTGAACGGGAGGCGGCGAGCTGCGCCTCGGCGAGGGCCCGGGACTCGGCCACCGTCCGCTCGGCGGCCCCGGCGGCGGCGATGTCGCGTACGGAGGCGGCGAGCAGGCCCGCGTGGGCGGCGTACGCCTCGTCGGCGGCGAGGTAGTCGCGCTGGCGGGCGGCCATGGGCGGCAGGGTGCCGAGGAACAGGGCTGCTCCCACGAGCAGCGGGGGCAGCACGATCAGGAGGAGGGCGGGCGAGAGGGCCAACAGGCCGGTGACGGCCCCGGCCGCCGTGAACACGAACGAGCGCAGCGTCAGGACGAGTCCGGCCCAGCCGTCCCGGGCGATCTCACTCTGATGGGTGACCTGTGACAGGGACCGGGTGCTGACATCGCCGGAGCGGTCGAGCGCGCCGGACAGCGCCCGGGACACGGCGCGCCGGACCAGTCCGTCGCGCAGCGGCTCCACCAGGTCCGCGAGCCGGCCGAACACCCCGCGGGCGGCGGGCACGGAGGGCAGTACGGCGACCGCGGCGACGGCCAGCCAGAGGAGGCCGGTCGGGGGGTGTCCGGCGAGGAAGCCGTCGTCGAGCGCGCGGGCGACCCCGAATCCGCCGAGGAAGGTCTGGGCGAACTCCAGCAGGGACCAGCCGGCCAGCCGCAGGACCGCACCGGTCCGCGCCCGCAGGAAGGGCCGGGCCTCACGGCCGACCCGACGCAGCGACGTGTCGCGCCGGGGATGCGCCCCGTGCTGCCGCTCGTCGCGCTGGGGGTGTGCGCCGTCCTGTGCGTCGCGCCGGGGGTGTGTGCCGTCGGCCTTCACCGGGTCTCCGGTCCGGCGGCCGGCGTCACGGGCGTACGGCTCGCGGGCACGGAGCCCTCGGCGGGTGTGTCCGTGCGGAAGACCGCCCGGTAGTCCGGGTCCGCCCAGAGTTCGTGGTGGCGGCCCGTCGCGCGGATCCGGCCGTCCTCCAGCCAGGCGACCCGGTCCGCCCGCGCGGCCGAGGACAGCCGGTGGGCGACGATGACCCGGGTGCAGTGCCCGGCCCGCGCGTCGAGCGCGCGGCGGACGTGGTGCTCGGTCACGGTGTCGAGGCTGGACAGCGCGTCGTCGAGGATCATCAGGCGGCCGGGGTGGGCGAACGCGCGGGCCAGGCCGAGGCGTTGGCGCTCGCCGCCGGAGAGCGGCGCGTCGGCGACCGGGGTCGCGTAGCCGTACGGGAGCAGCGCGAGGAACCCGTCGGCGCGGGCCGCGCGGGCGGCGTCGCGTACGGCGTCGGGCGACGCGGTCCAGGGCCCGTAGGCGATCGTGTCCTCGACGGTGACGCCGGGGAGGGCCGGGCGGGCGAAGGCGTACGCCACCTCGCGGCGCAGCCGGGCCGGTTCCATGCCGTCCATCGGGACGCCGTCCAGCAGCACGCTGCCCGTGTCCGGGTCGAGCAGCCGCCCGGCGACCGCGGCGAGCACCGACTTGCCGGAGCCGGAGCGGCCGACGACCGCCAGGGAGGTGCCGCCGGGGACGGTCAGGTGGACGCCGGTCAGCAGCGGGCCGCCGTCCTGTTCGACGCCGACGTCCCGGAGTTCGAGGTGTCCGGGGGCGTCGGGCGCCGGGCCCAGGCCGCGGTGCGGCAGCGGTGCGAGGGTGAGGAGCGGCTCCAGGCTCCGCGCTGCCGCGCGGCTGCGGGCGAGGGAGCCCAGGGCGCCGGTCAGGGCACCGATGCCGACGGCGAGACTCGCGTAGCGGGAGGCGGCGACCAGGTCGCCGACGCCGATCGCGCCCGCGTGGAGCCGTAGTCCGGCGACCGCGAGGACCAGCAGCATGAGCAGGGGCAGCAGGAGTCCGCTGCGGCCGACGGCCCGCCCGTACACGGCCCAGGTGCGCCTGCCGTGTTCGGCGAGGGCGGTCAGGGGTTCCAGGACGCGGCGGTGCTCGCGTGCGCCGGTGCGGGCGGCGCGGATGGTGTCGGCGCCGTCGAGGGCCTCGGTGAGCCGGTGGGCGATGAGCGACTGGGCGCGCTGGTAGTCGGCCCCGGCGTCGGCGGTCCGGCGGGTGAAGGCGCGCAGCAGTGCGACGAGGAGGGGTGCGCCGAGCAGGAGGGCGGTGGCCGTCCAGATGTCGATGAGGAGGAGTCCGACGAGCGCGCCGAGCGGGAGCAGGACGCCCGCGACGGCTCCGGCGGCGGTGACGGGTGCGGACGCGGCGTCGGCGGTGCGGGCCGTGAGCCGGGCGGTGAGGTCGCCGGTGGGCAGGGCGAGGGCGCGGCGGGGTTCGGCGGCCAGGACCCGGGCGGCGGTGCGGGTGCGCAGGGAGGCGGTGAGCCGGGCGGTGGTGCTCGTGCCGCTCACGGCGGCCGCCGCGTCGAACCCGGTCTCGGCGAGGGTCAGGGCGGCGCAGAGCAGCAGCCCGGACCAGGGCACGGGGCCGCCGGCGACGAGCCGGTCGACGGTGTGGCCGAGGGCTGCGGGCAGGGCGAGGGCGGCGAGCGCCCCGCCGGTGGAGCAGAGGAGGAGCCCGAGAAGGGCCGCCGGGCGCTGCCGGGCGAGCCGCCGGGTGCCGGACTCCGTGCCCGGGCGTGGGTGCAGCCGCACGGGGTGGCCTTTCTGGGGGAACGTGGCCGGCCGGCCCACCGGTGAGGTTCACCGGTGGGCCGGCCGGTGCGGGTCACGGGGTGCAGAGGACCACGCTGAGGGAGCTGTACTCACAGACCAGCAGCGAGACCTGGCTGCCCGTGGCGAGCTCGCCGAAGGAGTCCTCGGCCGGGGTCTCCATCGCCTGAAGGTCGAGAAGCGCCATGATGTGTCCTTTCGGGGACGTTGGTGGTGCTGAACGGTGTGTTGCTACGACCCCTGGTGGGGCCGGTCCATGGGGCCGCTCGCGCGGCCGGGGTGCGCCGCCGGGGCGGCGGGCAGGAAGGGAAGTCCGGTGGAGCCGCCGAGCGCGGCGCCCAGGGCGAGGAGGACGCCGGCGGTCCCGGTGGCCAGGTCCATCGACAGGCGCATCAACTGCTCGCCGGGGAAGGCGATTCCGTCTCCGAACGCCAGGGCGTGGCTGCCCAGCAGCTCGGTGTGGCGGGCGATGGCGCGCTGCCGGTCGGCCTCGTCGCACAGGGGGGTGGCCGCGAGGTGCATCAGGAGTCCGGCGGAGCCCCGGAGCAGTCCGGGCTGGACGTAGAAGGCGGAGAGCGCGGCCGGCAGGAGGGCGCGGCCCGCCGCTTCGAGCGCGGGGTCGGGGCGGTGGGCCAGGTAGGCGTCGATGACGGCCGCGATGCCGGCGCTGCCCGAACCGAGGTACGGCATGAGCCGCTTGCCCTCGACGACGAGGAGTTCGCCGTCGTCGCCGGTCCGGCAGCGTTCCAGGTCGCGGCGCAGGGCGGTGGCCGCCAGGTCGAGCAGGGCGGCGTCCCCGGTGGTCGCGTACCGGCGCACCAGCAGCAGGGCGATGCCGCTCGCGCCGTGCAGGAGTCCGGTGCGGGGCGACGGCGGACCGTCGACGAGCGCGCGGACGGCGAGGGCGGTGCAGCGGGCGGCCGCGGCGGACAGCGCCGGGGCGTCGGTGGCGGAGGCGGTGCGGGCCAGGTCGTCGAGGGCGAGGCCGATGCCCGCGTACCCGTGGTGGAGGCCGGGCGCGAGGCCCTCCAGGGGCTGGTCGAGGATGATCCGGAGGAGGTCGGCGGCCTCGGCGGTGCGGCCGATCCGGTGCAGGGTCCAGGCGATGCCGGTGAGCCCGTCGTAGAAGCCGAGCGGGCTGCCGGACGCCGGGTCCTTGGCGTGCCGCAGGAGCCGGTCCTCGGCCTCCTCGCACGGCGGGGCGCCCGTCTCGTGGAGGGCGTAGAGCACTCCGGCCGTCCCGTACGCGAAGGACTGGCCGCCGGTGGCGGTGGCGAACTGGGCGATGTCCCCGGGGAAGCAGCGGTCCTCGCGCTCCGGTGTGCGGGAGGCGGTGATGGCCCGGGCCATCGCGTCACGGCTGCGCGGCCAGTCGCCGGGGTCGGGGTCGGCGACGGGAGCGGGCCGGGAAGCGGGCTCCCCCGTAGGGCGCAGGATCTCCGCGACCGCGGGCCGCAGCGTCTCCTCGGTGACCGGGAAGACGCGGGCGATGTCCCGGGCGAGGCCGGCGGCCTTGGTGCGGTCGATGCCGAACAGGGTGGTGAGCGGCAGGTACAGGGCGAGCCGCAGACAGGCGAGCGCGTAGCGGTCGATGTCGGTGCCGCGCCGGTCGGGCGGGGCGACGAAGGCCGGGTTGGCGACGATCTGGCGGCGGCGTTCGGCGGCCGGGGAGGCCGCCTCGAAGTCGAGGAGGACGATGCGCGAGGTCTCCTCGTCGACCATCACATTGCTCATGTGCAGGTCGCTGATGACGATGCCCCGGTCGTGCACCGCCTCGACGGCGCGCTCGACCTGTTCGTACAACTCCGTCGCCCAGGCCGCGTGTTCGGCGAGCAGTTCGGGTGACGGGTGTTGCCGGGCGAGCGGGAAGCGGCGGGCGAAGACGGTGTTCAGGGTGGTGCCGGGGATGTACTGGAGGACCAGGAAGTGGTGGTCGCCGACCTCGAACACGTCCCGGACGGCC
This sequence comes from Streptomyces sp. rh34, assembly GCF_002551245.1. Taxonomy (GTDB): domain Bacteria; phylum Actinomycetota; class Actinomycetes; order Streptomycetales; family Streptomycetaceae; genus Streptomyces. The sequence continues at coordinate 1,801 of NZ_NTGZ01000222.1, read as the reverse complement.
GGTACGCAGTCCAGCCCGGCCAGTTGCTCCAGGGCGGTCCGTTCGCGCTCCAGCCGGGCCACGGCGTCCGCCCCGTCGGCGGCCAGACCGGCGTACGGCCGTGCCTCCTTGAGGACGACCTGCTCGCCGGTGCGGGTGTCGCGGCCGAGGTAGACCCCGCCGCCGTTGGAGAAGTGCAGCGCCTTCTCCACGGTGTACGGGAGGTCGGCGAGGCCCACGGCGGCGCGGGCTTCGAGGTACGGCGTCAGGAAGCCGGGCGGGGTCACCCAGGAGGGGACGCGGAAGGACGGGCCCCGGTCGTCCGGGACGAGCCGGCCCCGCGGATCGGCGACGGCGGGCACGGGCCGCCCGTCCGGGCCGGAGCAGAAGCGGGCGGCGAACGCCCCGTACCGGGTGTGCACGGGCCCGTTCCCGCACCGCAGGTCGCTCAGGATGTACGGGCCGTGCTCGCCCTCCAACAGCCGCATGAGGGCGGTGCACACCTCGGGGAACGCCATGTCGGACGGCGGGTAGACGGTGATGAACTTCCCGCTGCCCGCCCGGTCCGCGTACTTGGCGTTCCGCAGGGCCAACAGCCCGGCGTTGGGTACGCACTTGAAGGCCAGCCGGTGTTCCAGGCAGTGGGCGGCGACCCGCTCCAGCACGGAGGCGGCGTTGTCGAGGGCGGCCGAGACATGGATCTTCCAGCCCTGGGGCGGCAGCCGCAGCCCGTCGGGGCTGTACGCGAGCCAGTCGCCGCGCCGGGAGCGTGTCCACCCGTCGGGTACCGCGCCACGGAGCGGCGCGTAGAACGAACGCTCCTCGTCGGCGGCTCCGCCCGGTCCGGGGGAACGATGGGGCGCGTCGTAGAAGCGGCGGTCCGCCTGGCAGTACGCGGCGTACTCCGGATTCACGCACGGTCCCCTCGCTCGGCTCTTTCGTGGCGAGAGAGAAATTGCCATAACGACGCGCGGTGCCCATAGTCACTGATGTCACGACTCGCACATGCGCGCCAACCATGCGAAGCACACCGTGTACCGATGGGTATCCGCTTGCCGCCCAGCCCTGTGCGGGTGCGATCCGGGGGCGTGCGGGGGCGTGCGCGGGGCGCTCTCACCGCCGCCTCGGCCCGCGCCGCGCACCAGGACGTCGTCCCGCCTCAGCCCGCGCCCCGCACCAGGACGTCCCCCGCCTCCGTACGGAAATAGAGCACGGAGCGGCCCGCGCGGCGACGGCGGACCAGTCCGGCGTCCAGCAGGATCCGCAGATGGCGGCCGACCGAGCCCAGCCCCTGGCCGGTCAGCGCGACGAGCTGCGTCGTGCTGAGCGGGGAGGCCAGCAGCAGCAGGACGGCCGCCCGCGCCGGGCCGATCAGCGCGCCCAGGGCGGCGGGCACGGGAACGCTCCCGGCCTCGGCGAGCGCGCCGGAACACGGGTACACCAGCCCGTACCGGCGTGGAATGTCCCAGCAGACCCAGGACTGGTACGGGGTCACGGGGACGAACAGCAGGTGGGCGCCGCCCAGTTCGCGGGGCGGGTTGTCGTGGGTGTTGATCTGGAGCCGGCTTCCGCCCAGCCAACGGATGCCGGGGCGCATGCCGTTCAGCGCGTCGGCCCAGCCACCGCGCCCCAACTGGGCGGAACGGGCCACCACATCGGCCTCCAGGATCCGCCGCCGCCTCGGCCAGTCGGGCAGCACGGTGTGCGTCCAGACCCACTCCACCGCGTCGGCGGCGCGCTCGGCCAGGTCGTCCCGGTCCAGCGCCGCGGGCAACGGCCCGCGCACCGCCTCGGCCAGGTCGGCGCGGGCCCGGCCCGGCGG
>NZ_NTGZ01000221.1 GCF_002551245.1 Streptomyces sp. rh34 | reverse complement strand
CCCGGGCCCCGTGCAGCTCGGCCGGGCGGCGGCGGGCCTGGCGCGGGGTGACCGCGGCGGCGCTGCGGGCGGTCATCAGCGGCAGCGGGTCGAAGGGGGCGACCGGGTCGTGCCGCAGGCGGCGGGCGTAGTCGGCCTCGGCGGCCAGGGCGTCGGCGAGCGCGTCGCGCTGGGCGCCCCATCTGCGGACCGGGAAGAGGACGATGAGCGCCGCCTGTACGAAGCCGCCCGCGGCGATCATCCCCGCGTGGGCGGCGGCGTCGACGACCGAGGTCGGCAGGGTGATCGTCACCAGCATGATCGCGACGTTCGACGCGGCGATGATGCCGCCCGTGGGGCCCGCCGCCCAGGCGAGTCCGGCGAGGAAGGTCCAGGCGCCGAGGAGGCACAGGAAGAGCACGACGTGCGCGCCGCTGACGTAGCCGACGAACGTCGAGACGGCGAGGCTCACACCGGAGACGAGGGCGAGGACGGGGCGGGGCCGCCAGCTGCGCTGGAAGGTGGCGATGGCCGCCTGGAACGCGCCGAACGCGGAGCTCGCCGCGATCTCCGGCCCGAACAGCACGAGCCCGGCCCCGACGACGAGGGCGAGGCCGGCCGCACCGCGAAAGGCGATGAGGGGTTCCAGCCTCTGCCGCTCGATCTCCAGCCCCGAGCGGGCGGTCTCCTTCAGCGCCCGGAGCCAGCTCATGGGCCGAGCCTAACGGTGCAATCTCGGACAAGCTCGACTTACGCCGTGATTTCCCCGTCGGGTCGGGGGGACGCGCCGCCCCGCGCCCCGCCCATCCGGGCCCGGTCGGCGGCCTCGGTGCCGTGCGTCCAGCCCGCCAGGTCCAGGACCCCGCGCAGACGGGTGGACGTGGTCCTCGGGAACATCCGCTCGGCGGTGTCGGCGACCGCGACGTCCCGGGCGGCGAGGACGGGAAGCAGTCCGCCGCCCCCGCCGCCCTCCGTGCCGGTGCCGGTGTCCGCTTCCGCCGTGATCCGCTCGGCGTCGGCGGCCAGCCGCCGCCCGAGGCGCTGGGCGTACCCCATCAGGAACGCCTGCCGGAAGGTCTTGGTCCGCTTGCGGCCCCCGGCGCGCTGCCCGGCCTCCGCCCGGGTCATCGCGGCGGTCCCCTGGACGAGCAGCGAGGTGAACAGCAGCTCGACGGCCTCCAGGTCCGGCTCGAAGCCGATGACCGTGGTGAAGCCGAGGTCGTCGTTCCACACGGCCTGACACCGGTTCGCGGAGGCGACGGCGTCGAGCAGGATCGCCTTGGCGCTCTCGTACGGGGGCTCCACCCCGATCCGGCAGGCTCCCGGCGTCCCGGGGCTCCGCGTCCGGGCGGCGAGGAGGGCCTCGTCGATGGTGTGCCGGGCCATCAGCTCCTGCGCCTTGGTGGTCAGCGCCTCGGCCTCCTCCGGGAAGCCGGTCGCCTCCGCCTTCGCCAGCAGGGCCCGGATCCGGGTGAGCATGCGGGGCTCGTCGGCGGCGGGCGGCCGGTGCAGCCGGCCGGCGGAGGCGCCGGGCGGTGGTCCCACGGGCTCGATGGCGGGCAGCCGCAGCAGCACCCGGAACAGTTCCAGCAGGTCACCGGCGTAACTGAACCGGTCGGGCCGGTTGCGCGGTACGGGCGGCGGAAGCTCCGCGAGCTGCCGGCGCCAGCGGGGCGGCAGCTCCGCGTATCGGGCGGTCTCGGCGGCGATCAGGGTCCCGGCCAGCGCCGCCCGCCGCTCGTCCAGCTCCCGGCGGACGAACCGGACCAGGTCGGCGGGGTGCCAGCCCCGCTCCCAGGCCCGGCGCACGAACTCCTCGCCACGCCGGTGCGCCTCGTCGTCGGCGTCCGGGGCGGCGGCGAGCAGGGACGCGCCGGTGTCCAGGGCGGCGTCGCCCTCCGCGTAGAGGGCCGCCGCGCACGCCCGGTCGATCACCGATTCCATCCGGCCAAGGGTAGGCGCGCGGCTGCCGGGCGTTGTCAGTGGCGGGTGCCAGACTCGCGTCCATGACCGAACGGTGGGCGGTGGCGGCTGCGGACGGGGGCGGGGCGCTGCTCGCGCCGCTGGCCCGGGACGGCACGCCCGCCGGGCCGGCCCTCGCCGAACCCGACCTCGTCGAGGCGGTCCGCTCCCGGCCCGAGGTGGTGCGCTGGGTGTGGCGGTCGACCGCCGAGATCTACCCCCGGCTGCTGGCCGCCGGGGTCCGGGTCGAGCGGTGCTACGACGTCGAGTGCGCCGAGCTGCTGCTGCTCGGGCACGCCGGGAGGCTCGGCGAGCCCCGTTCCGCCGCCGCCGCGCTGGCCCGGCTGGACAACGCGCCGGTGCCGCCGGACCCGCCCGCCCGGTCCGCCGAACCGGGCGCGCAGTCCTCCCTCTTCGAGCCGACGTCGGGCCCCGGGGTGCCGTTCGAGGGGCTGCTGCGGGTCTACGCGGACCAGGTGCGCCGCCATGACACGTCGGAGCACCCGGACCGGATGCGGCTGCTGACCGCGTCGGAGTCGGCCGGGATGCTCGTGGCCGCCGAGATGCACCGGGCCGGGCTGCCCTGGCGCGCCGACGTCCACCGGGAGCTGCTGAACGGACTGCTGGGCGAGCGGTACGCTGGCGGCGGCGAGCCCCGCAGGCTCGCCGAGCTGGCGGACGAGGTGTCGGCGGCGTTCGGCCGCAGGGTCCGCCCCGACCTGCCCGCCGATGTGGTGAAGGCGTTCGCGCAGGCGGGTATGCCGGTGAAGTCGACCCGGCGGTGGGAGCTGGAGGAGGTGGACCACCCGGCGGTCGAACCGCTGATCGCGTACAAGAAGCTGTACCGGATCTGGACGGCGCACGGCTGGTCCTGGCTCCAGGACTGGGTGCGCGAGGGCCGCTTCCGCCCCGAGTACCAGCCGGGCGGCACGGTCAGCGGCCGCTGGACGACCAACGGCGGCGGGGCCCTCCAGATCCCCAAGGTGATCCGGCAGGCCGTCGTCGCCGACGCGGGGTGGCGCCTCGTCGTCGCGGACGCCGACCAGATGGAGCCCCGGGTGCTGGCGGCGATCTCCCGCGACCGGGGCCTGATGGAGGTGGCCGGTCATGACGGCGACCTCTACAAGGCACTGTCCGACCGGGCGTTCCGGGGTGACCGTGAGCACGCCAAGCTGGCGCTGCTCGGCGCGATCTACGGCCAGACGTCCGGGGACGGGCTGAAGAACCTGGCCGCCCTGCGCCGCCGCTTCCCGCTCGCCGTCGCCTATGTCGACGACGCGGCGCGGGCGGGCGAGGAGGGGCGTGTGGTGCGGACCTGGCTGGGCCGGACCAGCCCGCCCGTCGCGCCGACGGGCCAGGACGAGGAGGCGGGCCTTCCCCAGGAGGGCCCGGAGGGGTCCGGGGCCGCGTCCGACGGCGGTCAGGCGCGGGCCCGTGGGCGCTTCACCCGTAACTTCGTGGTGCAGGGCAGCGCGGCCGACTGGGCGCTGCTGCTGCTGGCCGCGCTGCGCCGGACGCTCTTCGAGCAGGGGCTGCGGGCGCAGCTGGTGTTCTTCCAGCACGACGAGGTGATCGTGCACTGCCCGGCCGGGGAGAGTGCCGCCGTCGCGGAGGCGATCCGCGCGGCGGGCGAGCTGGCCGGGCGGACCGCCTTCGGGGAGACGCCGGTGCGGTTCCCCTTCACGACGGCGGTGGTGGAGCGGTACGCGGACGCCAAGTGACGGCTGGTGGGCTGATGGGCTGATGGTGCGGACGATCCGCGAGAACGTCTCTGGGCGGCCCGGGGTCGGGACAGCGCGGAGGGACGCGAGAAGCGCCCCGTTCACGCGCCGGACGGCGTGAACGGGGCGCGGGCGGTGGTGCGCTCGCTGTGTCCTCGTCTACCCGCGTTCCCACAACGCGGGGACGTTCGGCGGCTCCCAGCCCGACACGGCCTGGTGCGCCTGCAGACAGCGGTAGGCGACCCCGCCGTACGTCACGCGGTCACCCGCGCGGTAGGCGGTGCCGGGCGACCAGGTGGTCCCCGGCTCGGTGGGCGGATCGGTGGGCGGATCGGTCGGGCCGGGCGTCTGGGCGACGTCCAGGACGAAGTCGAAGGTGCCCTGGCGGCCGTTGCCGACGCTGCGGACGTTCATCAGCAGCTCCGGGTCGAACAGGGCGTCGGTGTTGTTGCGCGGCTCGTTCGGGAAGTACAGCTGGGTGGTGAGGATGCGGCCGCCGGGCGCCTGCGCCTTCACGTGGATGTGCCGCGTCCGGCCCGGGTAGAGGCCCGGCACGATGGTGGTGAGGCTGAACGACCCGTCCGTACCGGTGAACTGATGCCCCCGGAAGGCGAACCGGGCCATGTCGTACGACCCGTTGGTGTCGGCCTGCCAGAAGTCGAGCAGGGCCCCGGGGATGGGGCGGCAGGCCCGGCCGAAGACGTAGCCGCTCACGGTGAGCGGCACGCCGGGGGTGCCCGGGGTCACCAGGCTGGTGCGGCGCGGCGAGTTGGGCTTGAAGTACGGCCCCTCCATCTGCGGCGGCGTCGTGTCGTCGCCGTCGTCGCACTCCGGGGTGGGGGCCAGGGGCCCGTTCCCGGTGGAGGCGGCGTCCCGGGCGAGCGCGACGCCCCCTCCGGCGAGCAGGGGCGCGGCGCTCGCGACGAGCGCGGCCTTCAGGAGACCTTTGCGGCTGATCCGCCGCCGGTCCCCCGACGCCTCGTCGGACGCGTTCGGTTCCTGGGGGGTCGCGTTGTCCATGTGTGGGGTCATGACTGTTTCCTCGGAGTCCTCGGGGGGCCTCGGCGCGGGGAGGCGGGAGGCGGGAGGTTCAGGAGGTTCGGTGGTGCCGGGCCGGTCCCGGGCGGTCGGACCCGGGGCCGGTCCGGGGTGGTCAGACCCGCTGCCAGAGCGCCGGGACGGCCGCGGGGGTCCAGCCGGGCTGGGCCGTGTGTCCCTGGAGGCAGCGGTAGGTCGCTCCGCCGTACGTCACCGTGGCTCCGGCGGCGTACACGGTGCCGGCCGCCCAGGTGCCGCCCGGCGGGTCGGTGGGCGGGTCGGTCGGCGGGTCGGTGGGCGGGTCCGTCGGCCCGCCGCTGGTGACCAGGGTCAGCCCGTACGTCTGGAGCAGCGGGTTGATCGGCTGGAAGTACGTCGTACCGCCGGAGGAGCAGTTGCCCGAGCCGCCGGAGGTGACGCCCTGGGCCTGGCTGCCGGATATGTAGGAGCCGCCGGAGTCGCCCGGTTCGGCGCAGACGCTGGTGCGGGTCACCCCGGAGATGGTGCCCTCCGGGTAGGTGACGCTGGTGTTCAGCTGCTGGATGGTGCCGCAGTGCCAGCCCGTGGTGGAGCCGGAGCGGCAGACCGAGGCGCCGACGACGGACGCGGTGGAACCGGCGACGGTGACGTCGCCCCGCCCGTAGCCGTTCACCAGCGGACGCGGCGTCCAGTTGGCGTTGGTGGCGACCCAGGCCATGTCCCGGCCGGGGAAGGTCGAGCCCTGGAAGGAGCCCTGGGCCTGCTGGTTGACGCCGTTGGTGGTGGTGCCGACCCGCCCGCAGTGGCCCGCGGTGGCGAAGCCGTTCTGGGTGCCGCGCTTCACCGAGAAGCCGACGGAGCAGCGGCCGGAGCCGTTCATGTAGTACGCGTCGCCGCCACGGATGTCGGCGAGGGCGCGGGGCCGCTCGGCGGACCGGGCGACGGTGACGAGGCCGCTGCCGACCCCGGCCGACTTCAGGAACGCCTGTCCGGCCGCGGTGCTCGCGGCGTTCACGACGACCCGGTTGGCCTCGACGTCGACGTACCAGACGGGCACGTCCTTCGGTGCCTTGCGCAGCGCGGCCCGGTCGAGGGCCTCCTTGACGCCTTCGAGCCGGTCCAGGCTGTGGCCGACGACCTCGGCCCTCGCTCCGGCGTCGGTGATCCGGGCGGCCTCGGAGGCGTCGGTGGTGGCGACGGTCAGGGCCGCCTTCGCACCGCTCACCCGGGCTCCGGCGAAGCTGGCGCCGAGGGACTTCTCCAGGCCGGCGGCGACGGCGGCGGCGCGGTACTCGTTGGCTATCCGGCTCCGGGCGTCGTCGGCGTCCAGGCCGAGGTCGCGCTCCAGGGCGGCCAGCATGCCGGGCGACAGGCTGTCGGCGGAGACCGGCGGTGCGGTGGTGGCCGCGGGGCCGGCGGACGCCACGCCGGTCAGCCCGGCGAGGGCGAGCGCGCCCACGGCCACCGTGGCGGTGCCGGCGACGAGGGCGCGTCTGCGGAGCGTGGTTCTCTCCACGTAACTCTCCTTGGTTCAGGGGTGTCCGGATCCGGCGGGGGTTGGTCCGGACCAGGGAATTGCCGAAACCGTAGCGGCGGTGGCGCCCGGCGCAGGAGATCCCGTTCACCCCCCTCCCTCCGCGTTATGGGGCCGCGCGGCACGCGCTCCGGCGCCCCGCGCCGGCGGGCACGGAGCCGATCTCGCGGCCCGGCCGGGCGAAGCGGGAGCGCGTCTCCCCTTCGGCGGGGCGCCCGGGTAGGTTCGGCCCCATGCACACAGGGCAACTTCTGGGCTCGGGACGCACCGCCGACGTGTACGCACTCGACGGCTCCTGGGTCCTTCGCCGCTACCGGGACCGCACCGACACCACGGAGGAGCTGGCCGTGATGAGTTACGTCGGCGCCTTCGGCTTTCCCGTGCCGCGCATCGGCCCGCCCGCCGAAGGGGCCCGCCCCACGGACCTGGTGCTCCAGCGGCTGACCGGCCCGACCCTGGCCGAGGCCCTGCCGGCGGGGCGGCTGGGGGCGGCCGAGGCGGGCGCGCTGCTCGCCCGTCTACTGCGTGAGCTCCACGCCATACCGGCCCGGGTCTCGGCGGACCCGGTGGACCGCGTGCTCCATATGGAGCTGCACCCGGAGAACGTGATGCTGACGGAGGGGGGCGCGGTGGTGATCGACTGGTCCGGCGCGGCGGAGGGCCCGCCCGGTCTCGACCGGGCGATGTCGGCCCTGGCCCTGGCCCGGATCGCGCTCGCTGCGGGGTCCCCGGCCGGGGCGGACGTCCGGCCGCTGCTGTCGGCGCTCCTCGCGGAACTCGCCGACGACGGCGGCGCGTCGGCCGGTGATCTGGCCCTCGCCCGCGACCGCCAGCGGGCGAACCCGTATCTGACCGACCGCGAACGGGGCTGCCTGGACCGGGCGGTGGACCTGGTGATGGGCTGCGCGCCCTGAAGACGACCGGCCTCTTCAAGCCTCTCCGGCGTTCGAGGGGCGGAGCCTCCGGCGGCCCGGGGCCGGAGCCCCCGGCAGGAAGCGCTCAGCGCCGCCCGCGCTTCGCGTCGCGCACGCGCCGCAGCCGGTTCACCGTGACCGGGTCCTCGCGCAGCGCCCGCTCGTCGTCGATCAGCGCGTTCAGCAGCTGGTAGTAGCGGACCGGCGAGATTCCGAGCTCCTCGCGGATCGCCCTTTCCTTCGCCCCGGGCCCCGCCCAGGACCGCCGCTCCAGGGCGAGCAGTGCCCGGTCCCGTACGGACAGCTCGTCGGCGCCGGGGGCGGGCTCGGTCCGGGGGTCGTGGTGCTCGTGGTCGGGGGCGGTCATATCAGCCAACCTAATGCCCGCCCCCGACACCGCGTCCGCGGCCGCTACTCGGCGGCCTCCGCCTGGGTCGCCTCGGTCGCCACCTCTCCGAGGATGCTCTCGGGATTGCTGCCCGGCGCGACCGCGCTGCCGATCTTCTTCTTGATCGCGTCGCTGACCGTGGCCCAGGACGTCTTGGCGTAGGGGGTGAGCGTCGAGTTCGGCAGGGCCGCCAGGAACGGGCGCAGCTTCTTGTGCTTCGCGTCGGTCTCCATCGCGGCGGAGGCGCTGCCGGTCACCGGGAGCAGGTCGTACTGGTCGGCGAACTCCAGCACGTTCTCGTCGGAGTAGGCGTAGTCGAGGAACTTGCCTATCTCCCGGCGGTGTCCGTTCTCCTTGAAGCCCATCATCCAGTCGGCGACGCCCATGGAGCCCTTGGCCGGGCCGTCGATGCCGGGCAGCGGCACCATGCCGACCTTGATGCCCTCGGCCTCGGCCTTGTCCATCAGGGTGGGGTGACCGTTGAGCATGCCGACCTTGCCGTCGGCGAACTCCTCGAACGCCTTCGCCCGGTCCAGCTTGCCCGGCGCGACGGGGCCGGTGAGGCCCTCGCCGACGAGGTTGTCCCGCAGCCAGCGGAACGTGGCGACGTTCTCGGCCGAGTCGATGTCGTACGCGCCGACGTCGTCCGTGTAGCCGCCGCCACCGCTGAGGAGCCACATCAGGGTCTCGGCCTGGGCCTCCTCCTGGCCGAGCGGCAGGGCGAAGGGGTAGTCGACGCCCTTCGCCTTGAGCGCGGCGGCGTCGCTCCGGATGTCGTCCCAGGTCTCGGGGGCGTCCAGGCCCGCCTGGTCGAAGAGCTTCTCGTTGTAGAAGAGCAGCCGGGTGCTGGCGACGAAGGGCAGGCCGTACAGCGTGCCGTTGATCTTGCCCGCGTCGGCGAGCCTCGGCAGGAAGTTCGCCGTGGTGCGGATGGCGAGCGTCTCGTCGGCCGTGTAGAGCTTGCCCGCCTTGGCGTAGTCCGCGTACGCGCCGATCTGGGCGATGTCCGGGGCGTCACCGGCCTTGACCATCGCGGCGACCTCGCGGTCGACGTCCTTCCAGTGGAGGACGGTGACGTCGACCTTGATGCCGGGGTGCTCCTTCTCGAAGCCCGCCGCGACCCCGCTCCAGTACTTCTCGGAGCTGTTCTCCGGACTGGTGCCGTAGTCGGCGGCGACCAGCTTGAGCGTGACATCGCCGGATTCGGCGTCGCCGCCGCAGCCCGACAACGTTGCCGTCATTCCCAGCGCGGCCACCACCGCGGTCAGACCCAAAAAGCGCCGCTGCACAGCCTCGCCCATCCTCGTTGATCGCCTGGCTCACGGACGGTGCGCACGGCGTCGGCCGACGGCCTCTGAATCGGCCGCGGCAGTGCCGCCCTGTCCTGGACACCATCCGGATGAACTGCGATTTTCCCCCATTGGCGACGCGAAGGTCTACACCACCGGCATATCGCTTCAGCAACGTATACGGGTCCTGGGGGCCACAACTGACTTGCGCGTACTGGCAGTCGGGAGCCGCGAGCCGTATCTTGGTCCAGACCTTTGACCCGGATTCCCCCGGGTTCGAGACCCCATGCGTGACTTTCCGGCAGAAAAGGGCCGACCTTCACTCGTTCATCATTTTGTATGGGTGCGCAACAAACCACGCTAGTGGACTAGACCTTTTGGGGCCGGCGGGCGAAACTGTCTCCCGTGAGACATGTCATCGCCCTCGATGTGGGCGGCACCGGAATGAAGGCCGCACTGGTCGGGACCGACGGCACCCTCCTCCATGAGGCGCGTCGGGCCACCGGCCGGGAGCGCGGCGCCGACGCGGTCGTCGAGACCATCCTCGCGTTCGCGGCGGATCTGCGGGCCCACGGCGAGGAGCACCTCGGCGAGAGCGCCGTCGCCGCCGGGGTCGCCGTGCCCGGCATCGTCGACGCCGAAAAGGGCGTCGCGGTGTACGCCGCGAACCTGGGCTGGCGCGACGTACCGCTGCGCACCCTGCTCGCCGAGCGCCTCGGCTCCATCCCGGTCGCCCTCGGCCACGACGTCCGCACCGGCGGGCTCGCCGAGGGCCGGATCGGGGCCGGACGCGGGGCGGACCGCTTCCTGTTCGTCCCCCTGGGCACCGGGATCGCCGGCGCCATCGGCATCGCGGGCACCATCGAGGCCGGCGCCCACGGCTACGCGGGCGAGATCGGCCACATCGTGGTCCGCCCCGACGGCCCCGACTGCGGCTGCGGCCAGCGCGGCTGTCTGGAGACGCTGGCCTCCGCCGCCGCGGTGACGCGGGCCTGGGCCGCCGCCTCCGGGGACCCCGGGGCGGACGCCGCGGACTGCGCGAAGGCCGTCGAGTCGGGCGACCCGGCGGCGGTCCGGGTCTGGCAGGACGCGGTCGACGCGCTCGCCGCCGGCCTCGTCACCGCGCTCACCCTTCTCGACCCCGCCACGCTCATCATCGGTGGCGGTCTCGCCGAAGCCGGGGAAACCTTGTTCACACCACTGCGTGCGGCCGTCGAGGAACGCGTCACGTTCCAGAAACTGCCCCACATCGTCCCGGCGGCCCTCGGGGACACCGCCGGATGCCTGGGCGCGGGGCTGCTCGCCTGGGATCTACTCTCCACGGAGGTTTCCGCCTGATGGCCGGACGCGCAGCAGACAGCACCGTTCTCGCCGGCGCCCGGGTGGTGCTCCCCACCGGCACCGTCGAGGACGGCCGGGTGACCGTCGAGGGCACCCGGATCTCCGGTTCCGCACCGGAGGGCGCGCGGACCATCGACCTCGCGGGCCACTGGGTGGTCCCCGGCTTCGTGGACATGCACAACCACGGCGGTGGCGGGGCCTCCTTCACCTCCGGCACCGTCGACGAGGTCCTCACCGGCATCCGTACGCACCGCGAGCACGGCACCACCACCATGGTGGCCTCCACGGTCACCGGCGAGATGGACTTCCTCGCCCGGCGCGCGGGCGTCCTGTCCGAGCTGGTCGAGCAGGGCGACCTGGCCGGGATCCACTTCGAGGGCCCCTTCATCTCGCCGTGCCGCAAGGGCGCCCACAGCGAGGAGCTGCTGCGCGACCCCGACCCGGCCGAGGTCCGCAAGCTGCTGGACGCCGCGCGCGGCACCGCCCGGATGTTCACCCTCGCCACCGAGCTGCCCGGCGGCATCGGCTCCGTACGGCTCCTCGCCGAGCACGGGGTCATCGCCGCGATCGGCCACACGGACGCGACGTACGAGCAGACCGTCGAGGCCATCGAGGCGGGCGCGACCGTCGCCACGCACCTGTTCAACGCGATGCCGCCGCTCGCCCACCGCGACCCCGGCCCGATCGCCGCCCTCCTGGAGGACGACCGGATCACCGTCGAGCTGATCAACGACGGCACGCATCTGCACCCGGCCGTCCTGGAGCTGGCCTACCGCCACAAGGGCGCGGGCCGTGTCGCGCTGATCACCGACGCGATGGACGCCGCCGGATTCGGCGACGGGGAGTACCAGCTCGGCCCGCTCGCGGTCGAGGTCACCGACGGGGTGGCCCGGCTGGTGGAGGGCGGCTCGATCGCCGGCTCCACGCTCACCCTGGACACCGCGTTCCGCCGGGCCGTCACCCTCGACCGGATCCCCGTCGAGGACGTCGTCCGGTCCATCTCCGCCAACCCCGCCCGGCTGCTCGGCGTCTACGACCGGGTCGGCTCGCTCGACCCGGGCAAAAACGCCGACCTGGTCGTCCTCGACGAGGACTTCGTCCTCAGGGGCGTCATGCGCCGGGGCGAGTGGATCATCGAGCCGAAGACCGCCTAGGCGGACCGGTGAGCACGTAACGAAGCGATGGCGGTCGGCCCTCGGGGCTGGGCCGACCGCCCTCCCTTTTGACATGATCATCGGATTGGCGCGCCACGGACGGGTGCGCGCACCGCTGGGGCCACGCACCGAGGGAGGGACCGGCAGGTGATCCTGACCGTCACCCTGAACACCGCGCTCGACGTGACGTACACCGTCGACGCGCTCGTCCCGCACCGCAGCCACCGGGTCGGCGAGGTCACCGAACGCCCCGGCGGCAAGGGCCTCAACGTCGCCCGGGTCCTCGGCGCGCTGGGCCACGAAAGCGTGGTGACCGGCTTCGTCGGCGGGGCCACCGGGGGCGTCCTGCGCGACCTCCTCGCCCCGCTCCCGCCGCGCGACGCCCTCGTGCCCGTCGCCGGGAACACCCGCCGCACCCTTGCGGTCACCGACCGCGCGACCGGCGACACCACGCAGCTCAACGAGCCCGGACCGCAGGTGAGCCCCGCCGAGTGGGCCGCCCTCCTGCGGACGTACGAGGACCTGGTCGCGGATGCCGACGCCGTCGCGCTCTGCGGCAGCCTGCCGCTTGGGATCCATGTCGGGGCCTACGCGGAACTGGTCCGGATCGCCCGCGCCGCCGCCGTGCCCGTGCTCCTGGACACCAGCGGCGAACCGCTGCGCCGGGGCATCGCCGCCCGCCCCGACCTGGTCAAGCCGAACGCCGAGGAGCTGGCCCAGCTGACCGGCTCCCGCGAACCGCTGCGCGCCGCCCGCGACGCCCGCCGCCGCGGGGCCCACTCCGTGATCGCGTCCCTGGGCCCCGAGGGCGTGCTCGCGCTCACCCCGGACGGCGTCTGGCGGGCCGCCCCGCCCGCCCCCGTGCGCGGCAACCCGACCGGCGCG
>NZ_NTGZ01000220.1 GCF_002551245.1 Streptomyces sp. rh34 | reverse complement strand
CCCGTGAACTCCCCCCACGTGCCCGCCCCCGTACGGCCGCTGTACCGCCGCCACCGGCTCCGCTCCGCCGCGCTGGCCGCCACGTTCGCGGCCCTGCTCCTCGGCGCGGCAGGCAAGGCTCCCGCGGCGCCCGCCCCGGCCGGGGCCCCGGCTGTCGCCGAATGCCCGCTGGCGCCGGCCGGAAAGGCGCGGTGCCCCACGGGACAGGGCGGGAACGGAACGCACTGAGTGCACGCGCCCGACCGTCGTCAGCCCGTCTTCGCGCCCCGCAGCAGCTCCTCGATCCGGGACAGCTCGTCCTCGGTGAACTCCAGGTTCCGGGCGGCCTCGACGCTGTTCTCCAGCTGGGCGACGCTGCTCGCGCCGACCACGGCGGAGGTGAGACGGCCGCCGCGCAGTACCCAGGCCAGGGCCAGCTGCGCGAGCGACTGGCCGCGCTCCTTCGCCAGCGCGTCCAGCGCGCGCAGCCGATCCACCAGATGCGGGGTGACGGCGTCGGGCGTCAGGAAGGGGCTCGCACCGGCGGCCCGGGAGCCGGCCGGGATGCCGTTCAGATAGCGGTCGGTGAGGATGCCCTGCTCCAGCGGCGAGTAGGCGATGGACCCGACGCCCAGCTCGTCGAGGAGGTCCGGCAGCCCGTCGTCCTCGATGCGGCGGTCGAGCATCGAGTAGCGGGGCTGGTGGATGAGGAGCGGAGTGCCGAGGTCCTTCAGGATCGCGGCGGCCTCACGGGTCTGCGCGGCGGAGTAGTTGGACAGGCCGGCGTAGAGGGCTTTGCCCTGCCGTACGGCGGTGTCGAGCGCGCCCATCGTCTCTTCGAGGGGGGTCTCGGGGTCGGGCCGGTGGGAGTAGAAGATGTCGACGTAACCGACGCCGAGGCGCTTCAGGCTCTGGTCGAGGGAGGAGCGCAGGTACTTGCGCGAGCCCCACTCCCCGTACGGTCCGTCCCACATGTGGTAGCCGGCCTTGGTGGAGATGACGATCTCGTCGCGCAGGTGGGCGAAGTCGGTCGCCAGGGCGCGGCCCAGGGTGAGTTCGGCGGAGCCGGGCGGCGGGCCGTAGTTGTTGGCCAGGTCGAAGTGGGTGATGCCGAGGTCGAAGGCACGACGCAGGATGCGGCCCTGTTCCTCGGGCGTCCTGTCGCCTCCGAAGTTGTGCCAGAGGCCGAGGGAGAGCGCGGGCAGCAGCAGACCGCTGCGGCCCGTGCGCCGGTAGGGCATGGCGGAGTAGCGGTCGGCGGACGGCAGGTACATACGGGGCTCCGCGGTAGGGGTACGGGGGTGGCGCGCCGGGACCGGCGCGCACCCGGTCCAGGCTTCCGCAGATGGATCCAGCAGTCCAACAGGAGATTCCGCTCGGATTCATCGCTTAGGTTGCTCAATCATGGAATTGCGTCAGCTGGAACACTTCGTCGCCGTGGCCGAGGAGCGGCACTTCACCCGCGCCGCCGCGCGCCTCGCCGTCTCGCAGTCCGGGCTCTCCGCCTCCGTACGGGCGCTGGAGCAGGAGCTGCGGACCCCGTTGTTCAGCCGTACCACGCGCAGGGTCCTGCTCACCGAGGCCGGGCGGGCGCTGCTGGTGGAGGCGGAGCGCACGCTGGCGGGCGCGCGGGCCGCGCGCGACGCGGTCGATGCCGTACGGGGGCTGCTGCGCGGGACGCTGACGATCGGGGTCGAGCAGTGCGTGGCGGGGGTGAGTCCGGCGCGGTTGCTGGCGGCGTTCCACCGGGAGCATCCGCAGATGGAGCTGAGGCTGCGGCAGGAGGGCACCAGCAGCCTGCTGGACGGGGTGACGGGCGGACGCCTCGACCTCGCGTTCGCCGCGACGGTCAGCCCGGCGGAGTGGCGCGGGCAGCTGGTGCCGCTGGCCCGGGAGCCGATGGTGCTGCTGTGCGCGGCGGGGCACGCGTTCGCCGGGCGGCCGGAGGTGGGGTGGGAGGAGCTGCCGGGGGCGTCGTTCATCGACTTCCATCCGGACTGGGGCCCCCGGCGGGCCGCCGACGAGGCGTTCGCGGCGGCGGGGGTGCGCCGGACGGTGGGTCTTGAGGTCAACGATGTGCACAGCCTGCTGGAGCTGGTGCAGGAGGGGCTGGGGATCGCGGTGGTGCCGCACCACTTCTCCCGCAAGCCGGAGGCGGCCCGGCTGGTCGCCGTGGAGCTGAGGGGCGCCCGCCGGCCGGTGTACGAGAGCGTGGTGGTGCTTCCGGCGGCGCGGAGTCTGAGCCCGGGGGCACGGGCGCTGATGCGGCTGGTGCGGGAGGACCCGGTGCGGGAGCCGGCCCGGGGCTGAGCCCCGGAACCTCACCGGCCCCGGGCGCTCGGCCCGTCCCCGTACGTCTCAGCGCCGTACGCCTCGGCCCCGTACGTCTCAGTCCTCGTGACCGAGTTGGAGATCGCGTTCGGTGCGGCCGCCACCCGCGACCTGGAGGACGGTGGCGACCGGCGGGTATCCGGCGGCGATCACGGTGTACTCGCCGGACGACAGGTCCACGAACCGGAACGATCCGTCGGGTCCGGTGGTGAGGGTGTCCACCACGTTGCCCGCCGCGTCCAGCAGGGTGACCCGGGCGTCCTCGACGGGGCGTCCGGCGGTGGCCCGGACGACGCCGCGCAGGACGGCCCCGCCCGCCAGCTCGATGTCCTGCCGGGTCTCCCGGGCGGCCTGCACGCTGACCGGGAGGGCGGCGGGGCGGAAGGCGGGGGCGCTGGCGGCGAGGGTGTACTCGCCGGCGACCAGTTCGCCGATGACATAGCCGCCCTCGTGACCGGTGCGGGTGGAGGCGACGACCTCGCCGCGTACGTCGGTCAGGGTGACGGCCGCGTCGCGGACGGGGGCCCCGTCGGGGGTGAGGACGGACCCGGCGAGGCGGCCGGCGCCGCCGAGCACCACGTCCAGCTCGACGGGGCGCTCGCCGACGGTGACGCTGACGGCCTGCGGCTGGTGTCCGCCCGCGGCGGCGATCAGGACGTAGGAGCCGGCGCCGGGGACGCTCAGCGCGTACCGCCCGTCCTCGCCGCTGGCCCCCCGCCCGATCTGCCGCCCCTGGACGTCGATGAGGGTGAGGGCGGCGCGGGGGACGGTGGTGCCGTCGGGGTGCTGGACGCTCCCGTGGACCGGGACCCCGGAGAGGTGGCCGGAGGCGGGCCGCCCGGAGTCGGCGCGGGCGGCGGGGATCGGGGAGGCCGTGATCTCGGCGGCGGCTTCGGGGCTGTGGTGGGACACCAGCGGTTTCTCCTTGAGGAAGAAGGCGAGGATCAGGCCGAGCACGAGCACCGGCACGAGGTAGAGGAAGATGCGCGGCATCGCGTCGACGTACGCCTGGATGTACGCGTCGCGCAGCGCTGGTTCCATCGCGTGGACGATCTGCGGGGTGATCGACTCGGGGTCGGGCAGCTCCGCGCCTGCGGGCAGGCGTACGCCGAGGGCGTCGGAGAGCCGCCCGGCGAACAGCGTGCCGAAGATCGCCGCGCCGACGCTGCCGCCGATCTGCCGGAAGTAGTTGTTGGCGCTGGTGGCGGTGCCGAGGTCCGAGGGGCGTACGGAGTTCTGCACGGCGAGCACGAGAACGGACATGACCAGTCCGATGCCGATGCCGAGGACGGCCTGGTAGAAGCTGTACGCCAGCGGGGAGGTGTCCGCCTCCAGCAGGGACAGCAGCCACATGCCGACCACCGAGACGGCGCTGCCGACGATCGGGTAGATCCGATAGCGGCCGGTGCGGGTGATGAGCTGGCCGGAGACGATGGACCCGCCGACGATGCCCATCATCATCGGGAGCATCAGCAGCCCGGATTCGGTGGCGCTGGCCCCGTCGACCATCTGGAGGTAGGTCGGGAGGTAGCTGGCGGCCCCGAAGAGCGCGATGCCGACGACCGCGCCGACCAGGCCGGTGACGTTGAAGACGGAGTCGCGGAACAGCCGCAGCGGAATGATCGGTTCTGCGGCCCGGTGTTCGGCGGCGACGAAGAGCACCGTCGTGGCGACCGCGCCCGCCGCGAGCCCCAGGATGGTGCGCGAGCTCCAGGCGTACTCGGTGCCGCCCCAACTGGTGACCAGCACCAGACAGGTGGAGGCGACGGCCAGGAGCACCGCGCCCAGGACGTCGAGCCGGGGCCGGACGGCGAGCCTGGGCAGTTTGAGGACGACGGCGATGACGGCCAGGGTGACCAGGCCGAAGGGGACGTTGATGTAGAAGCACCAGCGCCAGGAGGCGTGGTCGGTGAAGAACCCGCCGAGCAGGGGACCCGCGACCGAGGCGAGGCCGAAGACCGCGCCGATGAGCCCCATGTAGCGGCCGCGCTCCCGTGGCGGGACGATGTCCGCGATGATCGCCTGGACACCGATCATGAGGCCGCCGCCGCCGATGCCCTGGAGGGCGCGGAAGGCGATCAGCTCGTCCATGGTGCGCGACCAGCCGGCGAGGGCGGAGCCGATGATGAAGACCACGATGGCGAACTGGAAGACGCCCTTGCGGCCGAAGAGGTCGCCGAGCTTGCCGTAGAGCGGCAGGACGATGGTGGAGGCGAGGAGGTAGGCGGTGACCGCCCAGGACATCTTCTCCAGGCCGTGCAGCTCACCGACGATCTTCGGCAGGGCGGTGGCGACGATCATCTGGTCGAGCGCCGCGAGCAGCAGGGTGAGCATCAGCCCGAGGAAGACCATGCGGACCTTGCGGGGGCTGATCTCCGCCGCGTCCGGGCCGGATCCGGCCGGAGGGGGTGGCGGGGGCGGTGCGGCGGGGAGTTCGACCGTGGCCGCCGTGCCGTCCGGAGTCGTGCCGTCCGGTCCCGGGCCGTCCGGCTCGTCCTTCACCAGCGTGATACCACCCACCACGTAACGCTCCCCTCGTCGCACCTGCGCCGCCCATTTCTCGCATCGCGCGGCAAGGCGGGGCAAACGTGACGAGGGGCGTACGCGGCGCGCACGGAAGGCTTATGCGCCGGTGGGAGCCACTACGGCGCACAACCGGCCACCCCGGAAAACCACCCGTTCCGGTGAGGCCGACCGCGCTCGCGGAGGCCGGAACTCCGACCTCCGGTGCGGTGGAAGGGAATTACTTCTCGACCTCGGTGGCGAGGTTCTGGAGGAGCTCGTCGTAGATCCGGCCGAGGCCCTTGGGCGCGAAGGTCCGCTCGAAGAACCCTCCGATGCCGCCCGCGCCGTCCCAGACCGTGGTGACGACGGCCTTGGACTTTCCCTCACCGGCCGGGGTGACGGTCCAGGTGGTGACCATGGAGGAGTTGCGGTCCTTCTCGACGAGCTGCCCGTCGGTCGGCTCGCTGACCTCCACCAGGCAGTCGCGGACGCGCTTGCTGGTCGCCTGGAGCTTCCAGTGCACGAGGCTGCCCTCGCCGTCGCCGCCCTCCCGGACCTCGTACTCGCTGAAGTGCCCGGTCAGCACCTTGCCGCGGACGTCCTTGTAGTCGGCCAGCGCGTCGAACACGTCCTCTGCGTCCGCCGCGATGATCCGCTCCGTCGTGGCCTCGACCTGCGCCATGGCTGTTCCTCCAGCACTCGGTTGTTCGGTGGGTGGGCTGAGCCAACCACCTCGGGCACAGCCGCTCAAAATCGGTGCCGTCCGGGGTCAGGGGCGGCGGCCCCCGAGGACGCAGAACTCGTTGCCCTCCGGGTCGGTGAGCACGACCCAGCTCGCGTCGGATACAGCGGGGCTACCAGGGGCCACACGCTAGTCGTGGGCGCCACGGGCCCGCCGCGCACGATCAAGGGAACAAGTGTTCTATTCTGCGGGGAGTGCTACCGAGGAGGCGTCCATGCGCTGGGACAACTTGGTCGAGAAGAACTCGACGACCGGGAACAGCGCGCTCTTCGCCGCGGACGCGGTGACCACGCGCACGTTCGACACCCCGGAATTCCGGGGCATCACCTTCCACGAGATCCGGGCCCGTTCGATCCTGAACCGGGTGCCCGGTGCCTCGCGGATGCCGTTCGAATGGACGGTGAACCCGTACCGGGGCTGCACGCACGCCTGTGTGTACTGCTTCGCCCGCAAGACCCACAGCTATCTGGACCTGGACACCGGCATCGGCTTCGACTCCCAGATCGTCGTCAAGGTCAACGCCGCCGAGCTGCTCCAGCGGGAGCTGGCCTCCCGGCACTGGCGGGGCGAGCACGTCGCCATGGGCACGAACGTCGATTGCTACCAGAGGGCGGAGGGTCGGTACCGGCTCATGCCGGGCATCATCACCGCCCTGCGCGACCGGGCCAACCCCTTCTCGATCCTCACCAAGGGCACACTGGTCCTGCGGGACCTGGAGCTGCTGCGGCAGGCCGCGGAGGTCGCCGAGGTCGGTGTCTCGGTCTCCGTGGGTTTCATCGACCGGGAGCTGTGGCGGACGGTCGAACCGGGCACCCCCTCCCCCGAACGACGACTGGACGTGGTGCGCGCGCTCACCGACGCGGGGATCGGCTGTTCGGTCCTGATGGCCCCCGTCATCCCGTTCCTCGGCGACCGCCCGGAGCAACTGCGCGCCACCGTCGCCGCCATCGCGGACGCGGGGGCGGCCTCGGTGACCCCGCTGGTGCTGCATCTGCGCCCCGGCGCGCGCGAGTGGTACCTGCACTGGCTGGGGCAGCACCATCCACAGCTGGTGGAGCGCTACGAGCGGATGTACGCGGACGGGGCGTACGCGCCCACCTGGTACCAGCGCCGGATCACGCGTCAGGTGCACGAGCTGGCGGACGAGTTCGGGATCGGCCCGGCGCACCGGGGTGAGGCCCGGCGGATCGGCCCGGCTGCGGCTCCGGCCGCCGCGCCGGAGACGGGGCCCACCCAGCTGACCCTCCTGTGAGGTCCGTGGCGGAGTCCGGGCGGCCGCCGGCAGGGCCGATGGCGTGACCGTACGGGTCGACTCCGCGCGGAACAGGTCCTTCCGCTGAGGGATTCGGGGAGCATGCGGCGGGGACCGGTGATCCGGCGCCGCGTCCCGTCACCCCGGGAGGCCCCATGACGAAACGTGCAGGAATTCTGGTCGCCGTCGGTGCGACCGTCGCCGGTCTGCTGACCGCCGCGCCCGCGCCGGCCGCCGCCACCTCGGCGAGCAGGCCGCCCGCCCCGAAACCGAAGTGGACCGACTGCCCGACCGACAGCTACCCGACGCTCCAGTGCGCGAAGGTCCGCGCCCCGCTGGACCACCGCAGCCCGTCGGGCCGTCAGATCACGCTCGCCCTCTCGCGCGTCCCGCACACCGCGAAGACCTTCCAGGGCCCGCTGCTGGTCAACCCGGGCGGCCCCGGCGGCAGCGGCCTGTCGATGGCCGGGTTCGTGGCGTCCTCGCTGCCGAAGAAGGTCGCCGCGCAGTACGACGTGATCGGCTTCGACCCGCGCGGAGTCGGCAGGAGCACGCCCGCCCTGAACTGCCTGCCCGGGCACTTCGATCCGGTGCGCCCGGACTCGGTGCCGACGTCCTACCGGGCGGAGCGCGTCAACCGCGACCGGGCCGAGTCCTTCGCCCGGGCCTGCGGCGAGAAGCACGGCGACGTGCTGCCGTACATGGACACGGTCAGCGCCGCCAAGGACCTCGACGTGATCCGCCGGGCGCTGGGCTCCCGGCAGATCAACTACTTCGGCTACTCCTACGGCACCTACCTGGGCGCGGTCTACGCCAAGCTGTACCCGGAGCGCGTGCGCCGCCTGGTCCTCGACTCGGTCGTCGACCCGGACGACGTCTGGTACGAGGGCAACCTCGGCCAGAACCACGCCTTCGACGACCGGCACAAGGCCTTCGCCGCGTGGGTCGCGAAGAACGACTCCGTGTACGGCCTGGGCAGCGACCCGGCGGGCGTCGAGGCCGCCTGGTACCGGATGCGGGCGGACGTGGCGCGGGAGCCCGCGGGCGGCACGGTCGGCGCGAGCGAGCTGGAGGACGCCTTCATCCCCGGCGGGTACTACAACGGCTACTGGCCCTACCTCGCCGAGGCGTTCGCCGCGTACGTGAAGAACCGGGACGCCGAGGCGCTGGTCGAGGTGTACGAGAACTTCGGCGCGGTCGACGCGAGCGGCGACAACGGCTACTCGGTCTACACGGCCGTCCAGTGCCGCGACGCCGGCTGGCCCGAGCACTGGAGCACCTGGCGCAACGACAGCCGCCGGATCCACAAGAAGGCGCCGTTCATGACCTGGAACAACACCTGGTACAACGCGCCGTGCGCGAGCTGGCCGGTGGCACCGCTGGAGCCGGTCCGGGTGAACAACCGTCAGCTGCCCCCGGCGCTCATCCTCCAGGCCACGGACGACGCGGCGACCCCGTACGGCGGCGCGGTCAGCATGCACCGCAAGCTCAAGGGCTCCAGCCTCGTCGTGGAGGAGGGCGGCGGCAACCACGGCATCGCACTGAGCGGCAACGACTGTCTGGACGAGCACCTGGCGGCGTATCTGACCGACGGAACGGTCCCGCGCGGCCGGGGCGAGGCGGACGCGGTCTGCGCCGCCCTCCCGGACCCCAAGCCGCTGCCCGCCGAGAAGGCGGCGGCCCAGTCGGTGGACAACAGCAAGGGCAGCCGCCTGCACGGCATGCTCGGCTTCCGCCGCTGAGCGGGACGGACCGCCCGCCCACCCGGCGACAGCGGGCGCACGGGCGGTCCGTCGGAGATCGGGGGCGTACGCCACGTCAGGGAGCGGGGAGGTCCGCCCGCGGCGCGGGGCGGCGTCCGCCGCTCACTCCCCCGGCAGCCGCCTGAGCGCCTCCGCCGCGGCCGTGCCGAGGCGCGGGTGCGGCAGGGCCGCCGTGAGGACCGGGCGGGCCTGTTCGTCGGCGAGGCGGCCGAGGCCCTCGACGCAGGCCAGGGCGACGCGCCAGTGCGGTTCGCCGGGGGTCAGCAGGCGTTGGAGGGTGGCGACCAGGGCGGGGACCGACTCGGGGGCCCGCAGGTCGGTCAGCAGGCGCACCGGGTGCAGGGCGTAGGCGATGCGCAGGGTGTTGGTGGCGAGGGCGGCGGCCGCCCTCGGGGTGCGGGGGTCGTCCAGTCGGGCCAGGGCGTGGGCGGCGGAGACGCAGCGTTCGGGGTCGCGGTGGTTGAGCAGGAGCACCAGCGCCTCGAAGGCCCGCCGGTCGCCCGCGCAGCCGAGCCGGAAGGCGGCTATCTCGCGGGCCCACAGGGGGCGGTGCGGCTCCACGAGGACCCGGGCCAGCTCCTCGGGGTCCTCGACGGCGACGAGCCGGGCGTACTGCGGCGACCCGGCCGCCTCGGGCTCCAGCCGGTCCATGAGTGAACGGAACTCCTCATCCATGACGCTCAGCGTATCGACGGGCACGCTCCGTACGGGGCGGCATCGAGGAGTTCATGTGGCCCAGGGCACAAGGATCCAGGGGTGGCGCGCTCGTTACTCGCCGGTTAATCTCATCTGAGCGGGGCACACTCCCCGCAAGCTCCGGTGGCCTGGTGACGCAGCCATCCGGAGTGCCTGTCGGTTCGGCTTCTCCGTGCGACGCGACTCCGGGACAGAGTCCGTCACCCCCACGGCCGGGCGCGTTCCCCGCGCGCCGGCCCCGTGCTCCACGACACGCAGCTTCCGTACGGCCACGCGCCGCTCCCTCATCGCCGCGCGTTCCGTGCTCCCACAGCCGTCACTCACCCTGGAGTCCCCTGATGGACACCTCTCTCTCCACCATCGCCGTCGTCGGCCTCGGCACCATGGGCACCGGCATCGCCGAGGTCCTGGCCCTGGCGGGCCGCGAGGTCATCGGCATCGACATCAGCGAGGCGGCCGCCCTGGGGGCCGTCGCCTCCCTCGAAGCGTCCACCGCGCGGGCCGTGGGCCGTGGACGGATCACCGAGCAGGAGCGGACCGACGCCCTGGCCCGGTTCCGTACGTCCGACGACCTCGGTGCCGCCGCCGATGCCGAGCTGGTCATCGAGGTGGTGCCCGAGACGTACGAGATCAAGCAGCAGGTGTTCCGGGAGCTCGACGCGATCGTCTCCCCCACCGCGATCCTGGCCACCGGCACCAACGCCCTGTCGGTGACCCGCCTGGCCGCCGAGTCCCAGCACCCCGAGCGCGTCCTCGGCCTGCACTTCTTCAACCCGGCGCCCGCGATGAAGCTGGTCGAGGTGGTCTCCTCGGTGCTGACCGCGCCGCCCGCCGTCGAGGCCGTCACCGCACTGGCCCGGGAGCTGGGCAAGGAGCCCGTCGCGGTCGGCGACCGGCCCGGGTTCGTCGCGGACGGGCTGCTCTTCGGCTACCTCAACCAGGCAGCCGCCATGTACGAGGCGAACTACGCCTCACGCGAGGACATCGACGCCGCGATGAAGCTGGGCTGTGGGCTGCCGATGGGGCCCCTCGCCCTGCTGGACCTGATCGGCATCGACACCGCCCGCACCGTCCTGGAGGCCATGTACTCCGCGTCCCACGACCGGCTGCACGCCCCGGCTCCCGTCCTCGGCCAGCTCAGCGGCGCGGGGCTGACCGGCCGCAAGGCCGGACGCGGCTTCTACACGTACGACGCCCCGGGCGGCCAGACCGTGGTGCCCGACGCGCTGACCCCGGCGGCGGACGCCGTCTCCGGAGCGGGGCGCGAGGTGGCGTCCGTCGGCGTCGCGGGCTCCGGGACGATGGCCTCCGGGATCGCGGAGGTCTTCGCGAAGGCCGGGTTCGCCGTGGTGCTGGCCGCCAGGTCCCAGGAGAAGGCGGACGTCGCCAAGGGCCGGATCGCGAAGTCGCTGGAGCGTTCGGTGGCCAAGGGGCGGCTGACAGCGGAGGACCGGGACGGGACGCTGGCGCGGATCACGGCGGCCGGTTCGCTGGACGCCTTCGCCGAGGTCGACCTCGCTGTCGAGGCGGTCGCCGAGGACCTGGAGATCAAGCGGCAGCTGTTCGCCGCGCTGGACAAGGTCTGCCGGCCGGGTGCGGTGCTCGCCACCACCACCTCCTCGCTGCCGGTCGTCGCCATCGCCCGGGCGACCGCGCGCCCCGAGGACGTCATCGGCATGCACTTCTTCAACCCGGCGCCCGCGATGAAGCTGGTCGAGGTGGTCCGCACCGTCCTGACCGCCGACGACGTGCACGCCACGGTCCGCGCAGTGTGCGCGAAGATCCGTAAGCACCCGGTGGACTGCGGGGACCGGGCCGGGTTCATCGTGAACGCGCTGCTGTTCCCGTACCTCAACAACGCGATCAAGATGGTCGAGGAGCACTACGCCTCGCTGGACGACATCGACGCGGCGATGAAGCTGGGCGGCGGCTACCCGATGGGCCCGTTCGAACTGCTCGACGTGGTCGGCCTGGACGTCTCGCTGGCCATCGAGAAGGTGCTGCACGCGGAGTTCCGCGACCCGGGCCTGGCCCCCGCGCCTTTGCTGGAGCACCTGGTCGCCGCGGGGTGCCTCGGCCGCAAGACGGGGCGCGGCTTCCGCGAATATGCCCGTCGCTGACCCGGGAGCCGGGTGGGGCGGGCTGCTGGGACCCTCCGGCGGTCCGCCCCCGCAGGCGCGCTCTCCTGCACCGATGCGTTACGTTCATGCCATGTCCCAGCCCGCCAAGTCACCCCGTGCCACCGCCGCGACCGACGCCCCGGAGACCACCACCGCGGGGACGCGCGCCGCCGCCCAACGGCTCAAGATGCGCCGCGAACTGGCCGCCGCCGCGATGGAGCTCTTCGCGACGAAGGGCTACGAGGCGACCACCGTCGACGAGATCGCAGGCGCTGCGGGCGTCGCCCGGCGGACCTTTTTCCGCCACTTCCGCTCCAAGGAAGAGGCCATCTTCCCGGACCACGACGACACCCTCGTCAGGGCCGAGGCCGTCCTCAACGCCGCCCCCGCGCACGAGCACCCGCTCGACACCGTCTGCCGCGGCATCAAGGAAGTCATGAAGATGTACGCGGCCAAGCCCGCCGTCTCCGTGGCCCGCTACAAACTGACCCGTGAGGTGCCGACCCTCCGGGAGGCCGAGATCGCCTCGGTGGCCCGCTACGAGCGGCTGTTCACCCGCTATCTCCTGGGCCACTTCGACGAGCGCGAC
Organism: Streptomyces sp. rh34; assembly: GCF_002551245.1. Lineage (GTDB taxonomy): Bacteria > Actinomycetota > Actinomycetes > Streptomycetales > Streptomycetaceae > Streptomyces. The sequence goes on along the minus strand of NZ_NTGZ01000220.1, from coordinate 221 downwards.
CACCATGTGGGCAACGACGACCCGCTGCTCGCGGAGGTCGCCGCGTCCGCCGTGGTCACCGCGCACAACCATGTGCTGCGCCGCTGGCTGCGGGCGGGCGGGCAGGGCGATGTGGAGGCGCAGCTCGACCGTGCCTTCGCCATTGTGCGCGACACCTTCGGCACGGGCATCGGAGCGGGCCGGGCACCCGGGGCCGAGCCCGAGCGCGCCCTGTCTCTTAT
>NZ_NTGZ01000022.1 GCF_002551245.1 Streptomyces sp. rh34 | reverse complement strand
AGCCCGCTCAGAGGTGTGTAGAAGAGAGAGGTGGGGCGATGGCGGCGCGGGGGCGCGGCGGGGAGTGCGGGAAGGCCGGGGCGGGGGCGGGGGTTCCGGCGGACGGGGAAGCTCCGGTGCGGGCGGCGGCTCCGGCGGACGTGGCGGCTCCGGTGGACGCGGCAGTTCCGGTGCGGACGGCGGCTCCGGTGGGGGCGGGTGCCTCGTGGCCGTGCGAGACCATCGTGCGCTCACCCTCGTACGCCATGGAGACGGTGACCGGGGAGTGCCAGCCGGGGACGGTGTGCGACATCGACAGGTCGATTCCCTCGCCCTGTTCGAGGGCGTCCCAGCAGTACTCCCCGTAGTGGTCGTCGCCGAAGGCGGCGGCGAGTGAGGTGCGCAGGCCGAGGCGGGCGAGGGCGGTGGCCATGTTGGCGACGCCGCCGGGGCTGGAGCCCATGCCGCGCGCCCAGGACTCGGTTCCGCGCACGGGGGCGCTGTCCAGGCCGGTGAAGATGATGTCCAGGAAGACCGGGCCCGTCAGGAAGACGTCGCAGGCGGGGTCCCGGGGGGCGCGCAGCGCCTGTAGCGGGTCGATACCCGGAGTGTCTGTGCTCACCGTGCGCTCCCGGGGTCGTGCGGCGGATCTCGGCGGGATCCGGACCGTGTGAGGTGCGGCCAGTCTGCCCGATACGCCCGTGGGAACGCAGCGTCCGCGGCCATGTGTTCGCAGCACGCCTGACCTGCATAAACATGCGCTAATACCCGGGGTTTTCCTGCATAAACGCATAAGTGACCCGGATCACAGCGAGGCGGCTTTCGGGGAGTCGGAAGCGCTTGATACAAATTGCCCCGCGAGCACCTTCGGGGGCCTTCTCCGACGAGAGCCGCATATCTCAGCATCTCGCTGCAAACCACTGCACCACCCCATGCCTTCGCATGCCCACGCTCGCTTCGCTGTGCCCCGCTCCACCCCTCCCCTCCCTCCTGCCTGCTCAGGCATGTCTTCAGGAACGCCCATGTCCTCGCGCCCTGGCGCCGCGTGGCCCCTGGTGGCCGTGTTCACCGCCGGTTACCTCGCCTCCTACCTGCTCCCCACCGTCGTCGGCCGGCTCAGCGCCCACCTGGGGCTGAGTCCCGCCCAGGCGGGTCTCGTCGGCAGCGCCCTGCTCATCAGCTCGGCCGGCGCCGGCTTCTCCCTGGCGGGCCGGGTCGAGCGGTACGGGGCGCGCACCCCCGCCCGCTTCGGTCTGGTGCTGGCCACCGTCGGTTACGGCTGCGCCGCGCTCGCCGGGTCCGTACCGCTGGTGGTGCTCGGTGTGGTGGTCGGCGGCTTCGGCTCCGGCACGGCGACGGCGGTCGCCGCGGCCGGGATCGCCGCCCGGCGCGACCCGCACCGGACGTCCTCGCTCGGGCTGCTCACCGTGTCCGCCACCGCGGGCGTCCTCTATCTGACGATCCCCCACCTGGGCGGCGGCCACCGGCTGCCGTTCGCCGCGATCGCCCTGGTCGCCGTGCTGGTCTGGCCCGCGACCGCCCGGCTCGGCGGGGCGACGACGGCGGAGGAGACCGCCTCACCGGTCACCGGCCGGCTCCCGCACCGTCGCTCCGGGCTCGTTCTGGCGGGCGGCATGCTCGTCTGGTCCATGGCGCAGAACGCGCTGTGGGGCGTGAGCAGCCGCATCGGCCTGGTCCAGGCGGGGCTGTCCGAGGTCACCGTCGGCGCGGTGTTCGCCGCCGCGCTCGGCGCGGGTCTGCTCGGTGTGACGGGTGCCGGGCTGCTCGGGGCGCGGCTCGGCCGGGCGGTGCCGATCGGGCTGGGGACCGTGGTCATCGCGGCGAGCATCGTGCTCAGCTCCTCGGCCCGGGACCTCGGATCGTTCGCGACCGGGGAGATCATGTGGAACACCGTCTACCCGGTGGTCCTCTCCTACCTCATCGGGCTGGCCGCCTCCCTGGACGTGCGCGGCCGTTGGGCGGTGCTGGCGGGCTCCGCCTCCTCCGTGGGGGTGGCCTGCGGTCCGCTGCTGGGCAGCGTGCTCTCCGAGGAGGCCGGATATCCGGTGATGGGGCTGATCCTGGGGGCGGCCACCCTGCTGGTCGCCGCCCCGGTGACCGCCGTGGCGCTGCACACCGGCGGCCGTCCGCTGGTGCCCGGTTCGGTGCGCCGTCGTGGTGGCGCCCCGGCCGCCCTGCTCGCCGCCACCACCGGGAGCCTGCCCGGCGCGGTGCCGAAGCTCGGCTCACCGGAGCAGGCCGTCACGGAGCTGCGCGTACCGGCCCTGCGGCGCAGGCGGCTGGTGCGCAGCGCGATCCGGACGGCCGGTCCGGACGGCGGTTCCGGTCAGTCGAACGCGTACGCCTCGACCTCGGACAGATAGCGCGCCCGGCGCTCCTCGTCGTGGTCGAGGAAGGCCGCTTCGAAGGAGTTCCGGGCCAGGGCGCGCAGGTGCTCCGGGTCCAGGCCGAGCGCGTCGCGGACGGCGTCGAAGTTGTCCCCGGCGTACCCGCCGAAGTAGGCGGGGTCGTCGGAGTTCACCGTGCACAGGAGTCCGGCGGCCATCATCTTCGGCAGGGGGTGGTCCCCCAGCGTGTCGACCGTGCGCAGCCTCACGTTGGACAGCGGGCAGAGCGTGAGCGGCACCCGGTCGGCGACCAGCCGCTTCACCAGCTCCGGGTCCTCCAGGCAGCGCAGCCCGTGATCGATGCGCTCGACGCCGAGGACGTCCAGGGCCTGCCTGATGTACTCCGGCGGGCCCTCCTCGCCCGCGTGGGCCACCTTGCGCAGGCCGAGGGCGGTGGCCGCCTCGTACACCTCACGGAACTTGGCGGGCGGGTGGCCGACCTCGGCGGAGTCCAGGCCGATCGCGCTGATCCGATGCAGATACGGCTTCGCCGCGTCCAGGGTGCCGAGGGCCGATTCGGCGGAGAGGTCGCGCAGGAAGCACATGATCAGCTGGGTGGAGACGCCGTGCTTCTCCTCGCTGCGCTCCAGCGCCCGGCCGATCCCCTCGATGACGGTGCCGATCGGGACGCCCCGGGCGGTGTGGGCCTGGGGGTCGAAGAAGATCTCGGCGTGCCGGACGCCCTGGGCGGCGGCGCGGGCGAGGTAGGCGTCGACGAGCTCGGCGAAGTCGTCCTCGGTGCGCAGGACGGCCATCAGCGCGTAGTACAGGTCCAGGAAGGACTGGAGGTCCTCGAACTCGTAGGCGGCGCGCAGTTCGTCGGTGGTGGCGTAGGGCAGGGCCACCTCGTTGCGCTCCGCGAGAGCGAAGGCCAGCTCGGGTTCGAGGGTGCCTTCGATGTGGAGGTGGAGTTCTGCCTTGGGGAGGTGCACGGTGTCTCGCAAACAGGGGTGGGGTCGGATCAGGGGTGGTGCCGGGTGGGGAGCGGGACCCGGATCAGGTCCTGCGCGACGGTGAGTTCGCCGTCGAAGCCGGCGGCGCGGGCCTGGGTCTCGAAGAGTTCGGGGTCGCCGTAGCGCTGGGAGAAGTGGGTCAGCACGAGGTGGCGGACGCCCGACTCCTTCGCCACCCGGGCGGCCTGTCCGGCGGTCAGGTGCCCGTGGTCGACGGCCAGCTTCTCGTCCTCGTCGAGGAAGGTCGACTCGATGACGAGCATGTCGCAGCCCTCGGCGAGCGTGTAGACCCCGTCGCAGAGCCGGGTGTCCATGACGAACGCGAACCGCTGCCCGCGCCGTTCCTCGGAGACCTGCTCCAGCGTGACGCCGCCGAGGACGCCCTCGCGCTGGAGGCGGCCCACGTCCGGTCCGGCGATGCCGTGCTCCTTCAGCAGGGCGGGCAGCATGCGCCGGGTGTCGGGCTCGGTGAGGCGGTAGCCGTACGACTCGACGGGGTGCGAGAGCTTCGCGCTGTCCAGGGTGTACGCGGGGGTGGTGGCGAGGACTGTGCCGGTTCCGGCGACCGGTGCCTGGTTCAGCTCGACGGTCTCGCGGTAGGCGGTGGCGTACCGCAGCCGGTCGAAGAAGTGCTGCCCGCTCGCCGGGTAGTGCGCGGTCACCGGGTGCGGCACCTGGTCGAGGTTGATCCGCTGGATCACCCCGGCGAGGCCGAGGGAGTGGTCGCCGTGGAAGTGGGTGACGCAGATCCGGTCGATGTCGTGCGCGGCGACCCCGGCCCGCAGCATCTGGCGCTGGGTACCCTCGCCGGGATCGAAGAGGATGCCCTCGCCGTCCCAGCGCAGCAGGTAGCCGTTGTGGTTGCGGTGCCGGGTGGGCACCTGGCTGGCGGTGCCGAGCACCACCAGCTCGCGTACGGACATGGTGGAGGGCTCCGTTATCCGGGAGGCCACTGGAGGCCGCGGCCGCCCAGGACGTGTGCGTGGGCGTGGAAGACGGTCTGGCCGGCGCCGGATCCCGTGTTGAGGATGATCCGGTAGCCGCTGCCGTCGACCTTCTCCTCGGCGGCGACCTCTCCGGCCTCGCGCAGGACGTCCGCGGCGATCTGCGGTTCGGCGGTGGCGAGGGAGGCGGCGTCCGGGTAGTGGACCTTGGGGATGACCAGGACGTGGGTCGGGGCTTGCGGGTTGATGTCGCGGAAGGCGACGGTGGTCTCGCTCTCGCGGACGATGGTCGCCGGGATGTCTCCCGAGACGATCTTGCAGAACAGACAGTCGGACTGCGGCTCTCCCGCCATGGCCGGGCCTCCTCGTCGCTGGTGATCAGTACAGGGGCATGCTATCGCCGGGCCCCGCGCGTCCGGGGTGCGGTGCCCCGCCCGCTGTCAGCCCCAGCGCCCGGTCCGCCCCAGCAGCAGCGCGGTCGCGGCCGTCCCGGCGGTGGAGGTGCGCAGCACGCTGCGGCCGAGCCGGTAGGGGCGGGCGCCCGCCCCGGCGAAGGCGGTCAGTTCCTGCGGGGAGACGCCGCCCTCCGGTCCGACGACGAGCACGAGGCTGCCGGAGGCCGGGAGTTCGGCGGTGGCGAGGGGGGTGCTGTCGTGGTCACGGTCCTCGTGGAGGACCCCGGCGAAGTCGGCGGCGGCGAGCAGGGCGGCGACCTGTTTGGTCGTCAGGGCGTCGGTCACCTCGGGGAAGCGGACCCGGCGCGACTGCTTTCCCGCCTCCCTCGCCGTACTGCGCCACTTCGTCAGGGCCTTGGCGCCTCGCTCGCCCTTCCACTGGGTGATGCAGCGGGCCGCCTGCCAGGGCACGATCGCGTCGACGCCGGTCTCGGTCATCGTCTCGACCGCCAGCTCGCCGCGGTCGCCCTTGGGGAGCGCCTGGACGACGGTGATCCGCGGGGCGGGCGCGGGCTCCTCGTGGATGGTGTCGAGGCCGGTGACCGTGAGCCGGTCCTTGCCCTCGGCGGCCCGCACGACGCCCTCCGCCCAGTGGCCGAGCCCGTCGGTGAGGACGACGTCCTCGCCGGGCTGAAGCCGCTTGACGGAGACGGCGTGCCGTCCCTCTGGTCCCTCCAGGACGAACTCCGGCCCGGCGGGCATCCGTTCGACGACGAAGACCGGTGCGGTCACCGGGGGCTCCTCACGCTCAGGGCCGACCGGGCGGCCTCCAGTTCGGCGGCGAGCAGCTCGATCAGCTCGCCCGCGGTCAGTTCCCGGGCCATCCGGTGGCCCTGTCCGGCCCACAGGGCCATGCCCTGGGCGTCCCCGGCCTTGGCGGCGGCCCGGCGCAGCCCGCTGGTGACGTAGTGGACCTGGGGGTAGGCGGCGGGGGCGTAGGGGCCGTGTTCGCGGACGAAGCGGTTGACCAGGCCGCGGGCGGGCCGCCCGGAGAAGGCACGGGTCAGCTCGGTGCGGACGAACAGCGGGTTGGTCAGGGCCTGCTTGTGCAGCGGGTGCGCCCCGGACTCGGGGCAGACCAGGAAGGCGGTGCCGAGCTGGGCGGCGTCCGCGCCCGCCGCGAGGACGGCGGCGATCTGCGCGCCGCGCATCAGGCCGCCGGCCGCGACGATGGGGATCTGCACGGTCTCGCGGACCTGGGTGATGAGGGAGAGCAGTCCGGTGCCGGTCTGGTCGAGCTGCGGGTCGTCGCGGTGGGTGGACAGGTGGCCGCCCGCCTCGACACCCTGGACGCAGACGGTGTCGGCGCCCGCCCACTGGGCGCTCCGGGCCTCCTCGGCCGAGGTGACCGTGACGATGGTGTGCGTCCCGGCCCTGGCGAAGGCGTCCAGGGTGTCGCGGGTCGGGCAGCCGAAGGTGAAGGAGACGACCGGAACCGGGTCCTCCAGCAGGATCGCGACCTTCGCCTCGTAGCCGTCGTCGCCGCTGCTGTCCGGGTCGCCGAGCGGGGTCTCGTACCAGGCGGCCTCTCCGGCGAGCTGGTGGCGGTAGACCTCGACGGCGCTGGGGTCGGCGAGCGCGGGCTGCGGCATGAAGAGGTTGACGCCGAACGGTCCGCCGGTGAGCCGGCGCAGCTGCTTGATCTCGTTGTACATCCCGTCCGCCGTTTTGTACCCGGCGGCCAGGAATCCGAGCCCGCCGGCCTCGGCGACGGCCCCGGCGAGCTGGGGCCCGGACGTGCCGCCCGCCATCGGGGCCTGCACGATCGGATACCGGCAGAGATCGGTCAACTCGGAGGACATGACCGCATCGTGCCACGTCCCGTCCAACAGGGCCGAATCAGCCAGGCGACACCGTGACCGGTTCTCCCGCCGTACGCCGCACCGCCCGCCGGTTCGGAACCGACGGGCGGTGCGGTGAAAGGCGGAAAGCGGTTCAGCGGCCGTTGAACGCGTCCTTCAGGCGGGAGAAGAGACCCTGCTGACCTGGCTGAAACTGACCCAAGGGCCGTTCCTCGCCGCGCAGCTTGGAGAACTCCCGCAGCAGCCGCTCCTGTTCCGCGTCGAGCTTGGACGGGGTCGTCACCTCGACGTGCACGATCAGGTCGCCCCGGCCGCCGCCCCGCAGGTGGGTGATGCCCCGCCCGTGCAGGGGCACGGACTGGCCGGACTGGGTGCCGGGCCGGATGTCGATCTCCTCCAGGCCGTCCAGCGTCTCCAGCGGGCACTTGGTGCCGAGGGCCGCGGCCGTCATGGGGATGGTGACCGTGCAGTGCAGATCGTCGCCGCGCCGCTGGAACACGGCGTGCGGCAGTTCGTGGATCTCCACGTACAGATCGCCGGGAGGGCCGCCGCCGGGGCCGACCTCTCCCTCGCCGGCGAGCTGGATACGGGTGCCGTTGTCGACGCCCGCGGGGATCTTCACGGTCAGGGTGCGCCGCGAACGGATGCGGCCGTCGCCGGCGCACTCCGGGCACGGGGTGGGCACGACCGTGCCGAAACCCTGGCACTGCGGGCAGGGCCGCGAGGTCATGACCTGGCCCAGGAAGGACCGGGTGACCTGCGAGACCTCGCCGCGCCCGCGACACATGTCACAGGTCTGGGCGGAGGTGCCGGGGGCCGCGCCCTCGCCGCTGCAGGTGGTGCAGACGACGGCCGTGTCGACCTGGATGTCCTTGGTGGTGCCGAAGGCCGCCTCGTTGAGGTCGATCTCCAGCCGGATCATGGCGTCCTGGCCCCTCCGGGTCCGCGAACGGGGCCCGCGCTGCGCGGCGTTGCCGAAGAACGCGTCCATGATGTCGGAGAAGTTGCCGAAGCCGCCGGCTCCGAAACCTCCCGCGCCGCCACCGCCGCCGCCACCGGCGGAGAGCGGGTCGCCGCCGAGGTCGTAGACCTGCTTCTTCTGCGGGTCCGAGAGAACCTCGTAAGCGGCGTTGATCTCCTTGAACCGCTCCTGGGTCTTCGGGTCCGGGTTGACATCCGGGTGCAGCTCGCGTGCGAGCCGACGGAATGCCTTCTTGATCTCGTCCTGAGATGCGTCGCGGCGCACGCCGAGTACGGCGTAGTAGTCCGTGGCCACTTACGACTCCGCCAGGATCTGTCCGACGTAACGTGCCACTGCGCGTACCGCTCCCATCGTTCCGGGGTAGTCCATGCGGGTCGGTCCGACCACGCCGAGTTTGGCGACTGCCTCGTCGCCCGAACCGTAGCCGACCGCGACGACGGACGTGGAGTTGAGCCCCTCGTGGGCGTTCTCGTGCCCGATCCGTACGGTCATGCCGGAGTCCGTTGCCTCACCGAGCAGCTTCAGCAGGACGACCTGTTCCTCCAGTGCTTCCAGCACCGGCCGGATCATCACCGGGAAGTCGTGTCCGAAGCGGGTGAGGTTGGAGGTGCCGCCGATCATCAGCCGCTCCTCCGTCTCCTCGACCAGGGTTTCGAGGAGGGTGGAAAGAACCGTGGAAACCGTCCCGCGGTCCTCGCTGTCGAAGGATTCCGGCAGCTCCTGCACCAATTGCGGGACATCCGAGAAGCGGCGTCCGACGACCCGGCTGTTGAGCCGGGCCCGCAGATCCGCGAGCGATGTCTCGCCGAACGGCGCAGGACAGTCGATCATACGCTGTTCCACCCGGCCGGTGTCCGTGATCAGGACGAGCATCAGCCGGGCGGGGGCGAGCGCCAGCAGTTCCACGTGCCGCACCGTCGAGCGGGTCAGCGAGGGGTACTGCACGACGGCGACCTGCCGGGTCAGCTGCGCGAGCAGCCGCACCGTCCGGCCGACCACGTCGTCGAGGTCGACCGCGCCGTCGAGGAAGTTCTGGATGGCCCGCCGCTCGGGCGACGACAGCGGCTTGACGCCCGCGAGCTTGTCGACGAAGAGGCGGTACCCCTTGTCGGTCGGGATGCGTCCCGCGCTCGTGTGCGGCTGGGCGATGAAGCCCTCGTCCTCCAGCACGGCCATGTCGTTGCGGACGGTGGCCGGGGAGACTCCCAGCCGGTGCCGCTCGGTCAGCGCCTTGGAGCCGACGGGCTCCTCGGTGCCGACATAGTCCTGGACGATGGCGCGCAGCACTTCGAGTCTGCGTTCGCTGAGCATCGCGCACACCTCCAGCTGTGATTCTCGGTGTCTGTCTGGCACTCGGTGCGTTGGAGTGCCAGCAATCCCGCCGTCAGTGTACGGGGGTGGGGTGGGGCCGGGGCAAGGGCGACCGGCCACGCTCCCACGAGACCGCGCAGGTCGTTGCCGATAGCGTCGTGGTATGGACGTCGCTTGGGAAGACTTCGGCTGGGAGCGGTTGGGCAACGGTATCGGCAGGCGGCGCCTCCCCGGCTGGGATGCCACCGCCGCGCTGGCCGCCGGGCCGGACGGCGCATTGCTGTACGACACCGGCGCCACGCTGCGCGAGGGCGTCGAGCTGCGGCGGCAGGCCGAGGCGCTGCTCGGGCGAAGAGTGACGCATATCGCACTGAGCCATCCGCACTTCGATCATGTGCTGGGCACCGCCGCTTTCGCCGGGGCCCAGGTGTACGGGGCGGTGGGCGTCGCGGCCCTGCTGCGCGGCGGGGCGGAGGGACTGTGCGCCTCGGCGGTGCGCCACGGGGTGCCGGAGGGCGAGGCGGCCCGGTCGGTGGACACGCTGGTGGTCCCGCACCACGAGGTGTGCGGCGACTGGACGCTCGACCTGGGCGGCGGCCGTCAGGTGCTGCTGGTGAACGTGGGCCCCGGGCACAGCGGCCATGACCTCGCGGCGCTGGTGCCGGGCACGGACGGCGAGCCTCCGGTGGTGTTCTGCGGCGACCTGGTCGAGGAGTCGGGCGAGCCGCAGGCGGGCCGGGACGCGATCACCTCACGCTGGCCGGCCGCGCTGGAGCGGCTGCTGGCGCTGGGCGGCGAGGACGCGCTGTACGTGCCGGGGCACGGGGCGGTGGTGGACGCGGCGTTCGTGCGGGCGCAGCGGGCGTCGCTGGCGGAGCGGTTCGCCGTGTGCCTCGACGTGTCCCTCGACAGGGGGTGAGCCCCGGGCCGTCCCGCCGATCATGGCCGGGTCCGCCACGGCCGGCGCGGGTCGGGCGAATATCGTCGTGCCCATGCGCAGCTACCAGCCGGACCTGACCCCGCCGTGGAAGAGGTCCGCCCCCGTGCCCGAGGTGCCCGCCGAGCCCGATCTGGTCGTGGAGGAGGTCTCCACCGGCTTCTGCGGGGCGGTGATCCGCTGCGAGAAGACGGCGCAGGGGCCGACGGTGACCCTGGAGGACCGCTTCGGCAAGCACCGGGTGTTCCCGATGGAGCCGCGCGGCTTCCTGCTGGAGGGCAAGGTCGTCACGCTGGTGCGCCCGGGCCCCGGCGGTCCCGTACGTCCCACCCGTACGGCTTCGGGGTCGGTGGCGGTGCCCGGGGCGCGGGCCCGGGTGGCGCGGGCGGGGCGGATCTATGTGGAGGGCCGGCACGACGCGGAGCTGGTGGAGCGGGTGTGGGGCGACGACCTGCGCATCGAGGGCGTGGTCGTGGAGTACCTGGAGGGGGTGGACGACCTCCCGGCGATCGTCGGGGAGTTCGCGCCGGGGCCCGACGCCCGGCTGGGGGTGCTGGTGGACCATCTGGTGCCCGGCTCCAAGGAGTCCCGGATCGCCGAGCGGGTGACCGGTGCGCATGTGCTGGTGGTGGGGCACCCGTACATCGACGTGTGGGAGGCGGTGAAGCCGTCCTCCGTGGGGATCGACGCCTGGCCGGTGGTGCCGAGGGGCCAGGACTGGAAGACGGGCGTGTGCCGGGCGCTGGGGTGGCCGGAGAACACCGGGGCGGCCTGGCAGCACATCCTGTCCAAGGTTCGCAGCTACAAGGACCTCGAACCCCAACTGCTGGGCCGCGTGGAGGAATTGATCGACTTCGTCACCCTTCCGGACTGATGTCCGGGGTCTGAAACCGGCCCGGTACCGGCCCGTTGCGGACTGTCGAAGAGGATCTCGTACCGATCCCTATGAATGCCTGCGTCCCACACGCACCATCGGTTATTGAGGGGGAAGAACGGGCAGGCGGTTCACGAGCCGAACGGCTCACGGGGGAAGGGCACGGGGCGATGGCGCGCGAGGTCTGGCGGGACAGTGCGGACAACGAGGCGGCCTCGGCCGTCTTCCACCTGATACAGCAGCTGATCGACCGGTACCGGGTCAACCGGCCGGTGATGCCGCTCGTCGTGGTCCAGGCGGCGGACGCCGGGGCCGGTCCGGAGATCGACGCGCGGGTGGAGCAGCTCGTGCGTCAGGTGCACCGGGCCAACGAGCTGCGGCGGGTGCCGGTGCGGCTGCTGGACGGCGAGGGGGCGACCCCGTACGAGGCGGCGCTCGACATGGTGCGCACGCTCTCCGAGAAGCCCTGGGAGACCCGCGAGAACACCCAGTACAAGACCTTCTCCTTTCCCCGCTCGCGGCTGCTCGGGGCGATCGAGCAGGCCACCGCGGCGGTGGTCGAGCAGTCCGACGGGAACACCTCCGAGGTACGCGAGGAAAGGATCCTGGAACAGCTGAGCCGGCTGCGCTGGCGGTCCGGCCGGCCCCGCCGGGGCACCTGGTGGGACTCCCTGCGGCGGTCGGTGCGTCCCGAGACCTTCGTCGGCGCGCTCTTCATCGCCCTCCTCAGCGTGCTGCTGGGGGAGATCGACTGGCTGCTGACCGTGCTGGTGGCGGCCCTCGCGCTGATCGGGCTCGTCGTGGTGGGGCTGGCGAGCCGGGCCGCGCCGCCGCTGCTGTGGCTGCGCCGGGCCAGCCGGTGGTTCGCCACCACCTCGTCCCTGGCCGCGTCCAGCACCGGCCATCCGTCGGACGGCTGGTCGTGGCTGTCGCCGAGCGGTTCGTGGCGGGTGATCCGGGCGCGGGCGGCGGCGGTCGCGGAGCGGGTGGCGGACGCGGGGGCGGGAGACGAGCACGCGCGCCAGTTCCATCTGGAGCTGCGGGTGCAGGCGCTGCTGGAGGATCTGCGGCACAACTACCGCCCGCACTCCCTGGACTGGCGGCGCAGCAAGCGCACGGTCCCCCCGGTGGTGTTCCTGCCCCGGGCCACCCAGGACAACGGCGGCATCCTGCTGATCAACGCGATCAACAGCGTACGGTCGCGGCGCAGCGAGGTGGATCCGCTGCTGCTGCTCGCCTCGCTCCAGGCCCCCGAGATCATGCGGCACACCCCGCCACTGCCCCCGGAGCGGCCGGGTCCCGGGGCGCCGACCGGTTCGTCCGGGGCGCGGGCCCGCTACGAGCGCTGGGTGGACGATCTGAGTCTTGGCCAGTCGCCGGGGGCGGCGGCGACCCTGGCGTGGGTGCTCCTGCTGCCGTTGTCCACCGAGAAGCTGACCCACGAGCACGCGCACGCGCAGCTCGTCACCCACCGGGTGCGACGGACCTGGGCGTGGTGGGTGATGTCGCGGGCGAGCGTCGCCGTGCTCGTCGTGGGCAGTCTGCTGGGGGCGTTCCTGTGGGCCGGGCACTGGCGCGACACGTACTGCCACGGGCCGCTGACCGACCGCAACACGGACGCGATCTGGGAGGGGAAGGGCGACGACCGGGAGTGCGTGGGGGTGGCGACCGCGCCCGAGGTGCTCTTCGCGCGGGGCAACGACCTGGAGCTGAACGGGGCCGGGAAGGGCATCACCTTCGAGCGGATCGAGCAGGCGATCCGGGACGAGAACGCCGACATCGAGCCGGACGACGCGTACGTGACGGTCGTGTACGCCGGTCCGCTCACCGCCACGGGCAAGGACCGGGAGGCGACCCGCAAGGGCCTGGAGGAACTGGCCGGCGTCTATCTCCACCAGCGGGCGGTGAACAAGACCGTGCGCCGGTCGGTGAAGCTGCGGGTGCTGACCGCGAACGGCGGCGAGGACATGCTGCGGCAGCTCACCGCCGTACGGAAGATCATCGAGGTGGCCCGGCGGGATCCGACGGTGGTCGGGGTGGTGGGCCTCGGCCGCAACACCCAGGAGAGCGAGAAGGCGGTGAAGCTGCTGCGCGAGGCCGGGCTGCCGGTGGTGAACACGACGAACTCCAGCAGCGACCTGCCCCGGGAGTTCCCCAACTACTTCGGCCTCGCGGCGACGGACGAGGAGCAGACGCATGTGCTGGGGCTGGTCGCCCGGCAGATCGCGGAGGACCTCGACCGCCCGCACGCGCTCGTGCTGTCGCGCAAGGACCACAACGGGGACCTGGACCGGTACACCGCCGAGCAGCGGGACGCGGGCCGGAAGATGCTGGAGGACGCGGGCTTCGAGCCGGGCAAGGACGTGACGTACGACCTGGCGGGCGGGGCGAGCCTGAACACCCCGCTGACGACCATCTGCCGGGCCGAGCGGGTGCCCGACGCGCTGTACTTCGCCGGGCGGGTCGAGGACGTGCCGACGCTGATGCGTGGCCTGTCGGAGACCACCGGGTGCTCGGACCGGCGGATGACGGTGTTCACCGGGGACGATCTGACGAAGGGGACGTTCGACGACAGCACGTCGATCGCGGCCAACGTCACGCTCTACCACAGCTCGCTCGCCCCGCTGGACCGGGGGAAGAACCTCGGTTTCTACAGGGACGCCTACCGCACGCTGCGGGCGCTGCACCCGGAGGGGGAGGTGACCGCGCTGGCGTCGGGGCGTCCGGTGTACGAGGACGATCTGTTCGCCAGCGGGCAGACCGTCATCTCCTACAGCGCGACGGCCGCCCTGTACGACGCGGCGGCGCGCGGTGACAAGCGCCGGAGCGCGGCGGAGACCTGGGCCACGCTGCACACGGTGGACCTGAACAGCATGCCGACGGGGACGATCTCGTTCAGCCGGGCGAGGTCCTCGGTCTCCGACAACGTGCACGGCCTCAACATCGTCAAGGTGGTCCGCCCGGGGCCGAGCGCCGAGCGGACCCTGGTCTGCGGCAAGCCCGCCGGGGCCGCGCCCCCGCTGACGGCGAAGGACTGCCGTCCGTGAGGCGCCCCGCCCGGGTCAGTCGACCAGGTCGCGGACGACGGCGTCGGCGAGGAGCCGCCCGCGCAGGGTGAGGACCGCGCGGCCCCGCCCGTACGGTTCCGGGGCCAGCAGCCCGTCGGCCAGGGCGCGGCGGGAGGCGGCGAGACCGTCGGGCTTCAGCAGGTCCAGCGGGCAGCCCTCGCGCAACCGCAGCTCCAGCAGGATGCGCTCGACCCGGCGGTCCTCCGCGCCGAGGATCTCGCGGCCCGCGCCGGGCGAGCGGCCCTCGGAGAGCGCCTGGGCGTACGCGCCGGGGTGCTTCACGTTCCACCAACGGACCCCGCCGACGTGGCTGTGGGCGCCGGGGCCCGCGCCCCACCAGTCGGCGCCGCGCCAGTACAGCTCGTTGTGCAGGCAGCGGCCGGCCTCGGTGGTGGCCCAGTTGGAGACCTCATACCAGTCGAAGCCGGCGGCGGCGAACGCCTCGTCCGCGATGAGGTAGCGGTCGGCGTGCGCGTCGTCGTCGGTCATCGGGATCTCGCCGCGCCGGATGCGGCGGGCGAGCTGGGTGCCCTCCTCGACGATCAGGGCGTACGCGGAGACGTGGTCGGGGCCCGCGCCGATCGCGGCGTCCAGGGTGGCCCGCCAGTCGTCGTCGGACTCGCCGGGGGTGCCGTAGATCAGGTCGAGGTTGACGTGGTCGAAGCCCGCCGCGCGGGCCTCGGCGACACAGGCCTCGGGGCGGCCGGGGGTGTGCGTGCGGTCCAGGATCTTCAGGACGTGCTGCTTGGCGCTCTGCATGCCGAAGGAGACCCGGTTGAAGCCGCCCTCGCGGAGCGCGGCGAGGTAGGCCGGGTCGACGGACTCCGGGTTGGCCTCGGTGGTGATCTCCGCGTCGTCCGCGAGCCCGAACTCCTCCCTGATCGCCGCCAGCATGCGCACGAGGTCGGCGGCGGGCAGCAGGGTGGGCGTGCCGCCGCCGACGAAGACCGTGCGCACGGGGCGGGGGTCGTCGCCGAGGACCTTGCGGGCCTGGCGGACCTCCTCGATCAGGTGGGCGGCGTAGTTGTCGCGGGAGGCCAGCGCCCCGCCGGAGCCGCGCAGCTCGGTGGCGGTGTAGGTGTTGAAGTCGCAGTAGCCGCAGCGGGTGGCGCAGTAGGGGACGTGCAGGTAGAAGCCGAGCGGGCGGTCGGCTGCGCCTTCCAGGGCGTGGCGGGGCAGCGCCCCGTCGTCGGGCACGGGCTCACCATCGGGCAGTACGGAAGGCATACCGTCCATTGTCACTCGCCGCGGAAGCTGTCCTGACCGGGCCGCTTCTGTCCGGCGGGCTTCAGTCCGCACCGGGCCGCTTCTGTCCGGCGGGCTTCAGTCCGCACCGGGCCGCTTCTGTCCGGCGTGGTTCAGTCCGCGTGCAGCACCAGCAGGGCCACGTCGTCGTCCGGGGGCTGCTCGGCGAACTCGTGGACGGCCCGCCGGATGCGCTCGGCCGTCGCCTCGGCGGGCAGCCCGGCGCACCCGGCCAGCACCCGGGCCAGCCCGTCCCCGTCGTCGAACATCAGCGGGCCCGACCGGCGCTCGGTCACCCCGTCCGTGACGCAGAGCAGGGTGTCCCCGGGCGTGAGGTCGAAGATCTGGCTCTCGTACGCCACGTCCTCGACGACCCCGAGCAGCACCTGCGGCTCGGCGGCCGGGCGTACGGAGCCGTCGGGGCGCAGCACCAGCGGCAACGGGTGCCCGGCGCTGGCCACCGTGCAGCGGACCCCGCCGTCGGGGAGCGGCACGACCTCCCCGTACAGCAGGGAGAGGAACCGCGACTGGGTGCCGTCGTGGAGCTGCTGGCCCCCGGCGGCGGCGACCATCAGGGCGGCGGCCTCGGCGGCCTCCATGGCGTCGTCGAGGAGCAGCCGGTTCAGCCGGTCCAGGACCTCCCCGACGCCGAAACCCTCCCGGGAGAGCAGCCGTAGCCAGGGGCGGGCGAGGCCGGTGACGACGGCGGCCTCGGGGCCGCTGCCCTGGACGTCGCCGAGGACGAAACACCAGCGGTCGCCGGGGCACGGGAAGATGTCGTAGAAGTCACCGCCGACCACCCCGTCGTCGCTCGGTTCGTAGACGAGGGCGCTGGTGACGCCGGGGATCTCGGCGACCTTGCTCGGGAGCAGGCCGCGCTGGAGGATCCGGCTGATGGTGGCCTGCCGGGTGTAGGCGCGGGCCGCGCCGACGGCGAGGCCGAGGCGGCGGACGAAGTCCTCGATCAGCGACGCCACCGCCTCCGGCACCTGGGCGACGCCCTCGCGGCCGACGAGGACGGTGCCGAGCGCCCGGCCGCCCGCGGTGATCCGGAACGCGAGCGCGGCCCCGTCCCGGCCGCCGGGGTGCGGGAGCGGTGCGGAGGTGCCCTCCCGGCCTTCCCGGTCCTCACGGCCCTCCCGGTCCTCCTCGGCGAGGTGGGCCGGCCAGGGCACGGGGACGGACACCGGGCCGGAGCCGACGCCGGCCGGGAGGCGGAGCGGCTCCCTCTCCAGGGCGGCGCGCAGGGGCTCGGTGCCGGTCTCGTCGCTGTGCCAGACCCGGGCGAGCCGGGGTTCGGCGGCCGGTCCCCCGCCCTCGGTCTCCAGCCAGATCGCGCACCAGTCCGCCAGCCGGGGCACCAGCAGCTGGCCCGCTATGGCGGCCACCAGGTCCTCGTCGAGCTGCCCGGCGAGCAGATCGGAGGCCTCGGCGAGGAAGGCCGGGGCGCCCCGGCTGTCCCACACCGCGTCGTCGCGCTCGGTGCGCCTGGCCGCGGGAGCGAGGATCTCGGCGGCGCGCAGGCCGCGTCTAAGGGCCTCCTCGTCGGGCGGGGCGGGCGGGGCGCTCCAGTCGTCGACGGGGAGGCGGGCCCAGACGGTCTTGAGGCCGGTGCGGTAGGTGATGCCCCAGGAGTCGGCGAGGGTGGCGACGAGCTGGAGGCCCCGGCCGTACTCGGCGGGGTCGGGCAGCTCCCCCGCGTACGCCCCGGCCGGTCCGGGGCCCGCCCCGCGCTCGTCGCCGCTGACCGGGCGGGCCGGGTGGTGGTCGGTGACCTCCAGGACGAGGGCGGCGGACGGCTCGTCGCCGCCTTCCTCCTCCAGCCTGAGGACCAGGTCGACGGTGGTCCCGGCGTGCACCACGGCGTTGGTGACCAGCTCGTTGGTGACGGTCACGGCGTCGTCGGCCAGCCGGTCGCTGAAGCCCACGGCCGCGGGCACCCCGATCCCGGTCCACTCCGCGAGCGCGGCCCGCACGAACCGGCGGGCGGCGGACGGGGCGAGCGGGATGCCGGGCAGGCTGGTGCGGCTGGCCGGGCGCGGGCCGGGCGCGTCCCCGGCACGGGTGGTGCCGGGGCGCTGCACGGTGTCCCGCTGCAAGGGAATGGGCGCCACGGTGCGGCTCCTCCGGTCCGACGACACCGACAGAGTGACAGACCGGCCGCACCCATAAGCACCGAGTTACCGAAGTGGGCAGAAAATCGAGCAGGTTCGAACGCAAGGCTTCGGGAAACGCAACGGGACATGGACGACGGGCGGGGCGCCCGGACACATCGTGTCCGGGCGCCCCGCCCGCCCCGCCCGCGCTTCCGGGGAGAAGCTCCTACGCCTCGCGCGAGCCCGCGTACATCTCGTCGATGAGCCCCCGGTACTCCCGCTCGACGACCGGCCGCTTCAGCTTGAGGCTGGGGGTCAGCTCGCCGTGCTCGATGTCCAGGTCGCGCGGCAGGAGGCGGAACTTCTTGATGCTCTGCCAGCGCTGGAGGCCCTCGTTGAGGCGCTTGACGTACCCGTCGATCAGCTCGACGGTCTGCGGGGCAGCGACGACCTCCGCGTACGACTTGCCCTCCATGCCGTTCTCGGCGGCCCAGCCGAGGAGGGTGGGCCCGTCGAGCGCGATGAGCGCGGTGCAGAAGTTACGGTCCGCGCCGTGCACCATGATGTTGGAGACGAACGGGCAGACCGCCTTGAACTGTCCCTCGACCTCCGCCGGGGCGACGTACTTGCCGCCGGACGTCTTGATCAGGTCCTTCTTGCGGTCGGTGATGCTCAGGTAGCCGTCGGCCGACAGCTCGCCGATGTCCCCGGTGTGGATCCAGCCGTCCGACTCCAGGACCTCTTCGGTCTTGTCGGGCAGTTTGTGGTAGCCCTGCATGACGCCGGGGCTTCGCAGCAGGATCTCGCCGTCGTCGGCGATGCGCACCTCGGTGCCGGGGAGCGGCTTGCCGACGGTGCCGGTGCGGTAGGCCCCGCCCAGGTTGACGAACGAGGCGGCGCTCGTCTCGGTGAGGCCGTAGCCCTCCAGAATGTGGACGCCGGCGCCCGAGAAGAAGTAGCCGATGTCCGGGGCGAGGGCGGCGGAGCCGGAGATACAGGCGCGCAGCCGACCGCCGAAGGCCTCACGGATCTTGGCGAAGACGAGGGCGTCGGCGACCTTGTGCTTGGCGCCGAGCGCGAAGGGGACGGAGGCCTTCCCGGTGCGGCGGAAGTTGTCCTGGGAGACCTTGGCGTACTCGCGGGCGACCCCGGCCGCCCACTGGAAGATCTTGTACTTGGCGCCACCGCCCGCGCGGGCCTTGGAGGCGACCCCGTTGTAGACCTTCTCGAAGATCCGGGGCACGGCGGCCATGTAGGTCGGCCGGACAACCGGCAGGTTCTCGATGATCTTGTCGACGCGGCCGTCGATCGCGGTGACGTGGCCGACCTCGATCTGCCCGGAGGTGAGGACCTTGCCGAAGACGTGGGCGAGCGGCAGCCAGAGGTACTGCACGTCCTCAGCCGTGATCATCCCGGTCGCCACGGTGGCCTTGGCCATGTACGACCAGTTGTCGTGCGGCAGCCGCACGCCCTTGGGGCGGCCGGTCGTGCCCGAGGTGTAGATGAGGGTGGCGAGCTGGTCGGCGGTGATCGCGGAGACCCGCTCGGTGACCGCGTCCGGGGTCTTGGCGAGGAGCTCGGCGCCTCGGGCCTCCAGCTCGGCGAGGGTGATGATCCAGCCCTCGGGGTCGCCCTCGGCGGGCTCGACTCCGGCCGGGTCGATGACCACGACATGGGCGAGGTCCGGCAGGTCGGCGCGGGCCTCCCGGGCCTTGGCCAGCTGCTCGGCGTCCTCCGCGATGAAGATCCGGCTCTCGGAGTCCGCCAGGATGAACGCGGACTCCTCGGCGTTCGTGGAGGGGTAGACCGTCGTGGTCGCGGCGCCCGCGCACATCACCCCGAGGTCGATGAGGACCCATTCCACCCGGGTGGCCGAGGCGAGCGCGACCCGCTCCTCCGGCCGCACGCCGAGCGCGATCAGCCCTGCGGCGATCGCGTAGACCCGCTTCGAGGCCTGGCCCCAGCTCAGCGACTTCCAGTCGTCGGGACCCGTGCCCGAGGCCGACGGCACCGGATAGCGGTACGCCTCCCCGTCCGGGGTCGCCGCCACGCGGTCCATGAAGAGGACCGCCACGGAGGGCGGCCGGTTATCGATCAAGGTCTGTGTGTCGCTCACGACGTCCTCCGGGCCTGCGGCATTGCTACGACCGGCTTCTCTGATACGGCGACTGACTGCTGTCGTCCTACTCTGCCTACTGCTCTCGTCCTGCTGTGCAACCTGCTCGTTCGGCTTGTTTAACTCACCAGTAACCATCGAGTCGTGATCAGAGTAGAGCGCGCGTGTCCGCCACGTAAGAGGCAACAGGCCGCTGCTTTCATAACGAAAGGGCCCCCACGCCGGTGCTGCGGCATGGGGGCCCTTGGAGAGCGGACTACTTCTTGCCCTTGCTCTCACCCGCGGACTCGTCGGTCGACAGGACGGAGATGAAGGCGTCCTGCGGAACCTCCACGTTGCCGACCATCTTCATCCGCTTCTTGCCCTCCTTCTGCTTCTCCAGCAGCTTCCGCTTACGGGAGATGTCACCGCCGTAGCACTTGGCGAGGACGTCCTTGCGGATGGCGCGGACGGTCTCACGGGCGATGACCCGGGCGCCGATGGCCGCCTGGATCGGCACCTCGAAGTTCTGCCGGGGGATGAGCTTCTGCAGCTTGGCGACGAGCCGTACGCCGTACGCGTACGCCTTGTCCTTGTGGGTGACCGCGGAGAACGCGTCCACCTTGTCGCCGTGCAGCAGGATGTCGACCTTGACGAGCTGCGCCGACTGCTCGCCGGTGGGCTCGTAGTCGAGGGAGGCGTAACCCCGGGTCTTGGACTTCAGCTGGTCGAAGAAGTCGAAGACGATCTCCGCGAGCGGCAGGGTGTAGCGGATCTCGACCCGGTCCTCGGAGAGGTAGTCCATGCCGAGCAGGGTGCCGCGCCGGTTCTGGCACAGCTCCATGATCGCGCCGATGAACTCGCTCGGGGCCAGCACCGTGGCGCGGACCACCGGCTCGTGCACCTTGTCGATCTTGCCCTCGGGAAACTCGCTCGGGTTGGTGACGACGTGCTCGGTGCCGTCCTCCATCTCGACGCGGTAGACCACGTTGGGGGCGGTGGCGATCAGGTCGAGGCCGAACTCGCGCTCCAGCCGCTCACGGACCACGTCCAGGTGGAGCAGGCCGAGGAAACCGACACGGAAGCCGAAGCCGAGCGCGGCGGAGGTCTCCGGCTCGTAGATGAGGGCGGCGTCGTTGAGCTGGAGCTTGTCCAGCGCCTCGCGCAGGTCCGGGTAGTCCGAGCCGTCCAGCGGATACAGCCCGGAGAACACCATCGGCTTGGGCTCCTTGTAGCCGCCCAGCGCCTCGGTCGCCCCGTTGTGCAGCGAGGTGATCGTGTCACCCACCTTGGACTGCCGGACGTCCTTCACACCGGTGATGATGTAGCCGACCTCGCCCACACCGATGCCGTCGGCCGGGGTCATCTCGGGGGACGACACTCCGATCTCCAGCAGCTCGTGGGTGGCGCCGGTCGACATCATGCGGATGCGTTCGCGCTTGTTGAGCTGCCCGTCGATGACACGGACATAGGTGACGACACCGCGGTACGCGTCATAGACCGAGTCGAAGATCATCGCGCGGGCGGGGGCGTCCGCGACGCCGACCGGGGCCGGCACGTCCCGCACGACCCGGTCGAGCAGCGCGTCCACGCCGACGCCGGTCTTCGCGGAGACCTTGAGCACGTCCTCGGGCTGGCAGCCGATGAGGTTGGCCAGCTCCTCGGAGAACTTCTCCGGCTGCGCGGCGGGGAGGTCGATCTTGTTGAGCACCGGGACGATGGTGAGGTCGTTCTCCATCGCGAGATAGAGGTTGGCCAGCGTCTGGGCCTCGATGCCCTGCGCGGCGTCGACCAGCAGGACCGTGCCCTCGCAGGCCGCGAGCGAACGGGAGACCTCGTAGGTGAAGTCCACGTGGCCCGGGGTGTCGATCATGTTGAGGACGTGGGTGGTGCCCGTGTCCTCACCCGTGTTGGGGGCCCAGGGCAGCCGGACCGCCTGGGACTTGATGGTGATGCCGCGCTCGCGCTCGATGTCCATCCGGTCGAGGTACTGAGCACGCATCTGCCGCTGATCGACCACTCCGGTCAGCTGAAGCATCCGGTCGGCAAGGGTCGACTTGCCGTGGTCGATGTGCGCGATGATGCAGAAATTGCGGATCAGCGCCGGGTCGGTACGGCTCGGCTCGGGCACATTGGAAGGAGTCGCGGGCACGCAGGGTCCTGATTCTTGAGACGCCGAACGCCGTGTCTCGGGTCGATGTCGGGTCGGTCGGATCGATACGTAGGCTCCATCGTCCCACGCCCGCGGGACAGCGACCGGTTTGGGCCGGTCGGAGGGTGACTGCTACCGTGGACAGCTGTGCCTCGTGGCTCTCACGAGCGGCGTGGCTCACCTGGAAGATCCAACGAACCTGAAAAGGCTCTATTCGTGGCGAACATCAAGTCCCAGATCAAGCGGAACAAGACCAACGAGAAGGCGCGCCTGCGCAACAAGGCCGTCAAGTCGTCGCTCAAGACCGCGATCCGCAAGGCCCGCGAGGCCGCCGTTGCCGGTGACGTCGAGAAGGCCACCACGGCCGTCCGCGACGCTTCCCGTCAGCTCGACAAGGCTGTCTCGAAGGGTGTCATCCACAAGAACGCCGCCGCCAACAAGAAGTCGGCGCTGGCGTCCAAGGTTGCCTCCCTGCAGGCCTGAGCTTCTTCCCGAAGCTCACTGATGTGACCGCCGGAACGGACCAGACGGGCCCTCTCTCCCGCCCCTGACCGGCACCCCGCGCCGCACACCGAACCTGCGTTCGCCACGCGGGTGCGGCGCACCCAGAGTGTGACCCGGAAGCCCCGGCCCACGATCTCCCCAGATCGAGGGCCGGGGCTTCCGCGCATCCGGATGTCCCGCCGGTCCGGGGTCGGCGCAGCCTGCGTGGGCAGGGGCGGCACGTTCAGCCCGCCCGGGGCACACCCAGCCCGCCCGGCGCTTGAGGACGGAACCGGCGCTCCCGAGGCCCCGCACGCCGCGGCGCCGCCCACCCCGCCCCGAGAGGGCCTATCGCCCCGCCCGCGCGGCCCGGGCGACCACGACGACGGCCTTCTCCAGGGCGTACTCGGGATCGTCCCCCCCGCCCTTCACCCCCGCGTCCGCCGCCGCCACCGCCCGCAGGGCCACCGCGACCCCGTCCGGCGTCCACCCCCGCATCTGCTGCCGCACCCGGTCGATCTTCCAGGGCGGCATGCCCAGCTCCCGGGCCAGATCAGCCGGCCGGCCGCCCCGGGCCGAGGACAGCTTCCCGATCGCCCGCACCCCCTGCGCCAGCGCGCTGGTGATCAGGACGGGCGGGACCCCGGTCGACAGCGACCACCGCAGCGCCTCCAGCGCCTCCGCCGCGCGCCCCTCGACCGCCCGGTCGGCGACGGTGAACGAAGAGGCTTCCGCCCGCCCGGTGTAATAGCGCCCGACGACCGCCTCGTCGATCGTGCCCTCGACGTCCGCGATCAGCTGGGACACCGCACTCGCCAGCTCCCGCAGATCGCTTCCGATGGAGTCGACCAGCGCCTGGCACGCCTCCGGCGTCGCGGACCGCCCGTGCGCCCGGAACTCCGACCGTACGAAGGAGAGCCGCTCGGCGGGCTTGGTGGTCTTCGGGCAGGCGACCTCCCGCGCCCCGGCCTTGCGCGCCGCGTCCAGCAGCCCCTTGCCCTTGGCACCGCCCGCGTGCAGCAGGACGAGCGTGATCTCCTCGACCGGCGCGCCGAGATACGCCTTGACGTCCTTGACCGTGTCGGCCGAGAGGTCCTGTGCGTTGCGCACGATCACGACCTTGCGCTCGGCGAAGAGCGAGGGGCTGGTGAGCTCGGCGAGCGTGCCGGGCTGCAACTGGTCGGACGCCAGATCACGTACGTCCGTGTCGGCGTCGGAGGCGCGGG
Organism: Streptomyces sp. rh34; assembly: GCF_002551245.1. Taxonomy (GTDB): domain Bacteria; phylum Actinomycetota; class Actinomycetes; order Streptomycetales; family Streptomycetaceae; genus Streptomyces. The sequence continues at coordinate 27,200 of NZ_NTGZ01000022.1, read as the reverse complement.
CGGCCGCCACCACCTGCTGCACCGCACGGTCCAGGAGGAGGTCCTCCTGGCCCACGGCGAGGGTGAGGGGCGCGAGCGGATCGTCGGTGGAATTCTTCCTGGTGGCCATCGCGATCCAGCATCCCACGCCCCACTGACAGCCCGGGCAGCCCCGACGGCCCGGCCGCCCCGGGGCGCGGGGCACGGATGCCCGTACCGGAGAATGACCGGGTGAGCGATGTGAGACATGTACTGGTGTTGCCCGACCGCGACGCCGCGGAGGAGGTGGCCGGGGAGCTGGCGGACCGCTTCGGCGTCGCCGAGGAGCCTCAGCTCGTACGGGACGCGCTGGCCGGCGAGGACGACGCCGAGGACGCCCAGTGGCTGGTGGTCGTGGAGGACGCGGCCGGGCGCCTGGACCCGGCCGCGCTCGACGCGTTCGCGGAGGAGTACGAAGGCTGGCTGGAGAAGCCGTGACGTCCGGCCGCCACCGCCTGGAGAACGATCCGGCCGGCACGGCCCCGGGGAACCTCCGGGCAGCTCAGCCCTTGGGGACGATCTGGATGTCCAGGTCGATGACGATGCTCGGCCCCACCACGGCGATCCCGCGCGCGAGCATGGTCTGCCAGGTGAGGGTGAAGTCCTCGCGGTGCAGTTCGGTGGTGGCCCGGCAGGCGGCGCGCGTCTCGCCCTCAAGACCGTTGCCGATGCCGAGGTACTGGGTGTCCAGCGTCACCGTACGGCTGACGCCGTGCAGGGTCAGCGCGCCCGTGACGCCCCACCGGCTGCCGCCCCGGTGGACGAAGCGCTCGCTGTAGAACTCCATCGTCGGGTAACGGCCGACGTCGAGGAAGTCGCCGGAGCGCAGGTGGTCGTCGCGCATCTGCACGTTGGTGTCGATCGAGGCCGCGTCGATGATCACGTGCATGGCGGAGTCCTCCATGCGGTCGGCGATCCGGACCGCCCCGGCGAAGGTGTTGAACCTGCCGTGGATGCGGGCCAGCCCGATGTGCCGGGCGGTGAAACCGATCTGCGAGTGGTTCGGCTCGATGTCCCAGTCGCCGGGGTCGGGCAGCTGCGGGGGCTGGGCCACCTGAAGGGTCACATCGCCCAGGGTGGCGTGCGCCCCCTCGGCCACCGTCACCGCCCCGTGGAACGGGGTGAAGCCCTCGGCCGTGATCGCCAGCCGGTAGTCGCCCGCCGGGACCGTGGTGAGAACAGTGCCGAAGGGGTCCGTCTCGCCGCCTGTCACCTTGCGGCCCGCGCTGTCGGTCACGACGAACTCGGCGTGCTGAACCGGTTCGTTGACCGGGTCCAGCACCCGGCAGTTGAGCACGCCCGCGGTACGGGGCACCTGGAATCCGGCGAGGGCCCCACCGCGCCCACCCGCCTGGCCTCTGTTTCCCAGCCAACGGCCGAACATCTCTACGTACCCCCAGGGGCGCTTCCTGCTTCGGGCCCCTGACAGGTGGACGTCCTTGTCGGATCAGCGGCCCGCCGACGAGCATGCATTCGATCACTATTGCGGCGTTCGAGGCAAACGGAGGGCCTCGGAGGGTCTTGTACCGAGCTGCTCCAAGGTGTAATGAGGTGTGCGGAGGTATGGCGAGGTGCGACGAGCTGTGACGAGCTGTACACAGGTGTTACCGAAGGTCCGAATTGCTGGTTCCACTTGTGTGGATCAGTCGGGCGCGGCGTTCGCGAGTCCCGTCCGGCGTCACGCCCCGGGCACGGCGCCCGCCTCCCGGAGCTCGGGAACCCGGGAGAGCCGCACCCCGAAGTGGTCCCGGTAGGCGGCGAGCACCTCCTCGTCCGTGACCAGTTCCGTGCGGTGCCGATCCCCGCCGACCGTGGTGACCAGGGTCCGTCCGCTCAGCGTCACCCGCCCGGTCTCCGTGTACCGGGAGCACACGAGCGACCGGGTGAAGTGCGAGTCCGGCGAGGTGCGGTGGTACCAGGCCCCGCCCCGGAACTCCGGCAGCGTCCGCGGCCTCAGGTCGAGCCGGAACTGCCGTGAGCCGCCACGCAGCAGATCCAGGTCCCCCTGCGGCGCCCGGCGGAGCCGGAACACGCCCCGGGGGTCCTCCTGTTCCGTCCGGTCGTCGAGCGCCAGCGGCCACAGCGCGTTGTCGCCGAACCCGACGTCCGCCAGCCAGGGCCCCGTACCGTCCTCGGTCTCCACCCGCAGTGCCATGTGGTCGTACGGGATGCCCAGACGGCCGCCGTCGCCGAAGACCCGCGCCTGCAGCAGGGTCACACGGAAACCGAGGGCACGCAGCAACGCCCCGAACGCGCCGTTCAGTTCGTAGCAGAAGCCGCCGCGACCGCCGGTCACCTTGTCCATCAGCGCCCGTTCCTCCAGCACGATGTCCTCACCCAGGTGGACCGAGAGGTTCTCGAAGGGAACGGCGAGGAGATGCCGGTGCTGCAGGCCGCGCAGCGCTTCGATGTCGGCCCGTGCCGGACGGTCCGCGCCGATCCGGGCGAGATAGGCGTCAACGGCGGCGGCGGTGATGCCGTTGTCGGGCCCCGGGACGGAGGCACCGGACGCCGTGGGTGTCTGCGAGGTCATGGGCCCAGTCTGCTCCCGCTCCCGCCCCGAGAACCACCGGTCCCCCGGCAGGTCCTAGGACTCCTGGCCGAGGACCGTTGCCCGAGGCCCGGCACGGTGATCCTCGTCTAGCGTGTCGCGCATGACCGAACACGCTCCCCCGCGCAGCCGAAAACAGCGCAAGCAGGACGTCCTGGACCACCTGCGCCAGGACGAGGACGCGTGGGTGGCCACGGCCTCCCCGGACCGTGTCCCCACTCTGGTGCCGCTGTCGTTCCTCTGGGAGGACGACACCGGCACCCTGGTCATGGCCACCCGGCGGACCAATCCGACCGCCGTCAACGTGACTCCCGGCGGCCCGATCCGCGTGACCCTCGGCCCCACCCGCGATGTGGTGCTGATCGAGGGCGAGGCGAGCATCCTGGAGGGAAGGGACCTTCCCGCCGCGACGAGGGACGCCTTCGTCGCGAAGCTCCGATGGGACCCGCGCAGCTCCCCCTGGGTGTTCCTGCGCATCACCCCCCACACCGTGCGCGCCTGGCGCGAGGTGAACGAACTCGCCGACCGCGACCTGATGCTCTCCGGCACCTGGCTGGTCTGACCCGCGCGAGGTCATGACCGGCCCACCGCCCGCAGTTCCTTCCCGGCGCCCGTCACCGCGATCGTGCCGTCGGTGTCGGTGCGCAGGACCCGGGCCCCGGCCGCCCTGAGGGCGCCCACCGTGCGGGCGGAGGGGTGCCCGTACGGGTTGTCCGCGCCGCAGGAGATGAGCGCCAGTCTCGGTCGTACGCCGTGGAGCAGCCCGGCGTCCTGGAAGGCCGAGCCGTGGTGGGCCACCTTGAGGACGTCCACCGGGCCCAACGCCCCCGGGCCGCGCGACAACTCCCGTTGGGCCAGGGGTTCGAGATCGCCGAGGAGCAGCAGCGTCAGCCCGCCGGCCGCCCGTACGCGCAGGGTGACACTGGAGTCGTTCGGCTCCCGCACCGCCACCGCCCCCGCTCTCCCGGGATCTTGACGCGGCCAGAGGACCCTCCAGTCGACCGGGCCCGACCGGCGGCGCTCACCGGCCACGGCCCGCACCGTCGGGACCCGTGCCGCAGCCGCTGTCCGCCGTACGAACGCGGCCTGTTCCGGCGGCTCTTCGAGGCTCGTCGTCTGGATCGCGCCCACCGCCCTGCCCCGGAGCACACCCGGCAGCCCGCGCACATGGTCGGCGTGGAAGTGGGTGAGGACCACGAGCGGGACCCGGGTCACCGCGAGGTCCCGCAGGCACCGGTCGACCGCACGGGGGTCGGGTCCGGCGTCGACGACCACGCCCGTGCCCTCCCCCGCCCTGAGCACCATCGCATCCCCCTGCCCCACGTCGCAGAGCGCGAACGCCCAGTCGGGCGGCGGCCATCCGGTCATGATCCGGGTCAGCGGAACCGGCCTCAGCACCGCCAGCACGAGAAGCAGTCCGGCGGCCGCGCAGATCCAGGGGCGACCGGCCAGCCTCGGAGCCAGGAGCACGGCCAGCACCGTGAGGCCGGCCAGCAGTGCCGCGCCGGACCACCCTCCGGGCCACTGCGCCTCCGCCCCGGGAAGGCCCGCCCCCGTGCGGGCGACCGTGGCGATCCACTCGACCGGCCAGCCGGCGACCCCGGCCAGCAGCTCGGCCACCGGCGGGGCCACCGGGGCGACGGCGAGGGCCGCGAACCCGAGCACCGTCGCCGGCGCCACCGCGAACTCCGCCAGCAGATTGCACGGGACCGCCACCAGGCTGACCCGCGAGGCCAGGACCACCACCACGGGTGCGCACACGGCCTGCGCGGCCGCCGCAGCGGCCAGCACCTCGGCGAGCCTGCCCGGCACCCGCCGCGCCCGCAGGGCGACACTCCACCGTGGCGCGAGGGTCAGCAGCGCACCGGTGGCCAGCACCGACAGCAGGAAGCCGTAGCTCCGGGCCAGCCACGGATCGTAGAGGACCAGGAGGACGACAGCCGCCGCCAGCGCGGGAACCAGAGACCTCCGACGGCCCGTTCCGATCGCGAGGAGCGTGATGAGACCGCAGGCTGCCGCGCGGAGCACGCTCGGTTCCGGACGGCAGACGATGATGAAGGCGAGGGTCAGCCCACCACCGATCAACGCGGTCCCCCGCAGGGAGAGTCCCAACAGGGGTGCCAGACCACGCCGTTCGGCGCTCAGGGCCGACCCCGGCGGCCCGACGAGGAGAAAGAGCAGAATCGAGAGATTGGCCCCGGACACGCTCAAGAGGTGTGTCAGATCAGTCGACTTGAAGGCGTCGTGGAGCTCGGACGGGACCCTGGAGGTGTCACCGACCACCAGTCCCGGCAACAGCGCCCGCGCGTCCGCGTCCAGCTCGTCCGTCGCTTCCCGCAAGCCGGCGCGCAGTTCCCCGGCCGCGCGCTGGATCCACGTCGGCGGCCCGGTGATCCGGGGCGCCCCCTCGTCGTCCACCCGCAGGACCGCCGCCAGACGTTCGCCCTCGTGGGCGGGGAGCGAGAGCCGGCCGCTGAGCCGGAGTCGGGTGGACGGCAGCAGCTTCTGCCAGTCCGCCCGGTGGTCGCCCGGCGCGACCATGAGCAGCACCGGTGTCCGGACCCGGACGCTCGGGCCGTCCGGCGTCCGCACCTCCATGACCTCGGCGTCGATCAGGAGGAGGGCCGGGACGCTGTGGTTGCCCCGTACCGCCGGGCGGGTCGTCCGGGGATCCGAGGTCACCCGGACGTCGGCGTCGATCCGCGCGTACTCCCCCGCCAGCCCGGGGACAGGGCCGCGCCGCACATCGGCCCCGTGAAGTCCGGCCACGGCCGCGCCCGCCGCCGCGCACAGCAGGACGGCTCCCCCGGCGGCGACGCCCCGGGACCACCCGGCCGACCGCCCCTCCCGAGAGGTGCGCGCGGCCGCCACCAGCAGAACGACCGCCGGAACCAGACAGGCGACGGCCACGGCGGCCACCCACCTCCCCGGCAGCCCCAGCGTCGACGCCGCAGCCGCCCAGACCGCCAGCGCGGGCGGAACGAGCCGCAGGTCCGTGGGGCCTTCCCTTCGCGAGCCGGTTCCACCCGGCGCACCCGAATCACCCGCAGCACGCGGAGGACGTGGGGTCCCCGGGGCACGCGGGGTCCCCGGAATGCGCGGCGCACACGCCGGACTGCCCGCGCCGTCGCCCGCGCCATCGGGCCGGTGGCCGCTTCCGAAGATGTCCCTGCCCGTGCCCCGGGAGTCGAGCCGGGCCTCCCGGCTGCTCACGGGCGTACGAGCGGCTGTAGTTCGGCGAAACGGCGGTCGCCGATCCCATGGACCTGCCGGAGCTCGTGGACGGACCGGAATCCGTTGTTCTCCGCGCGGTAGTCGATCATGTGCTGGGCCAGCACGGGCCCGACCCCGGGCAGCGTTTCGAGCTGCTCCGCCGTCGCCGTGTTCAGGCTCATCGGTACCGAGGACCCGCCCGGCCCGGCACTCGACGCGTCGGCCCCGTGGCGCCCGCTACCGCCCGCCCCCGAGACCGGCGGGCCGGGCGGTAGACCCACGACAACCTGCTCACCGTCCATCAGGACCCGTGCCCGATTAAGCCCCGTGACATCCGTGCCTGCGCGCACACCGCCCGCCGCGTCGAGCGCGTCCGCCACCCGTGATCCCGCCGGAAGCCGACGGACCCCCGGCCGACGCACCTTGCCGCTCACATCGACGACGATCTGCCCACTCCCGCCCGCCTTCCCGCCCGTGTCCGGCGCCTCCCCCGCCGCCGGACGCGGGACCGGACCGGGTGCCCCGGAACGTAACGGATCCGGTGGCAACGCGGACGCCGCCGCTTCGTCCGCGACCGGCTCCGGCGCACGTACGGCCTGGGGACGTACGGACCAGAAGTGGAACGCGGCGACACCCACGGCAGCGAGCAGTACCAGGGCGAGCACCACCGGCGTGCGCGGCGCCATCCCGCACCGGAGCCGCACCCACAACGGCAGCCGCTCCCGGACGGCAGACACGAGACGGCGCACCCTCGGCGTGCCACCGGGCACCTCCCCCGCGATCTCGGATACGGGCGCGGGTTCGGGTACGGGTACGGGTACGGGTGCCAGCTCGCGTACCGGTACGGGTTCCGGCTCACGTGTGCGAATGGGGTCCGGCTCACGTGCGGGTACGGGTTCCGGCTCGCTCACCGGTACGGGTTCGGCGACGCTCCCCAGCCCGGTGGCACCCGCCATCAGCGCATCCGCCCGGCGCCGCGCGGCCGCCACCGCAAGGGCGGAACGACCTTGCGCGGACCGCCGCCCCCGGGTGCGGGCCCCGGAACGGGCGCCGGGGCCCGCACCTGCACGGCCGCTCGGGCGAGTGCCGGATCCGTGCCGCGCCCGGACGGGCGTCCGCCCGGGCAACGGGCCGGGCGGAGGCAGGAATGTTGAGGAGGAAGGGGAAGAGGAAGGGGCGCTGGGGGTGGAGGTGGACGAGGAATCGGACGACGGGGCAGGGGTGGGTGGAGCGTCGGGAGTCGACGCCCGAGGAGATCGAAGGGCCATGCCTCACGACGTTAGGCACATCCGCCCGACCCCGCTGAACAGCGCCGATTCCTGTGGACAGTCCGGCAGTTGTGGACAACTCGGCCACCCGTCGGAGTGAAGCTCCGTGCCGTCAGCCGCTCAACACGACGCGACCCGCGCCTTCACCGGGGCCGGATCACCGCAGCGAGATCACCGCACCGAGCAGCCCCGGCCCCGTGTGCGCCCCGATCACCGCGCCGACCTCGCTGACGTAGAGATCGACCAGGCCGGAAACGCGCTCGCGCAGCCGCTCGGCCAGGCGCTCCGCGCGCTCCGGGGCGGCGAGGTGGTGGACGGCGATGTCCACCGGGGCCGTACCCGCCCGCTCAGCGACGATCTCTTCCAGGCGGGCGATGGCCTTGGACGCCGTCCGCACCTTCTCCAGCATCTCGATCCGTCCCCCGTCGAGCTCCAGGATCGGCTTCACCGCCAACGCGGATCCCAGCAGGGCCTGCGCCGCGCCGATGCGTCCGCCCCGGCGCAGATAGTCGAGAGTGTCGACATAGAAATACGCCGAGGTGCCGGCGGCACGCTTCTCCGCGGCCGACACCGCTTCGTCCAGGCCGCCGCCCGCCTCGGCGGTCTCCGCCGCCGCCAGAGCGCAGAACCCCAGGGCCATGGCGACCATGCCGGTGTCCACGACGCGTACCGGAACGGGGGCGTCCTTCGCCGCGAGCAGCGCGGCGTCGTACGTGCCGGAGAACTCCGACGACAGGTGCAGCGACACCACCGCGTCCGCCCCGCCCTCGGCCGCCGTCCGGTAGGCCGCGGCGAAGACCTCGGGGCTGGGACGGGACGTGGTCACGGAGTGGCGTTTCTGCAGAGCCAGGGCGAGCGAGCGGGCCGAGATCTCCGTGCCCTCCTCCAGCGCCCGGTCGCCCAGCACGACGGTCAGCGGCACTGCGGTGATGCCGTGCCGTTCCATCGTCGGGCGCGGCAGGTAGGCCGTGGAATCGGTGACGATAGCGACATGGCGGGACATGAGCCGGAGGTTACCTGGCGTGGTGGGAGTGCGGCAGCCCGGCCCCGGCCCTCTGATCATTCATGGCCGCTTCGGAGCGTATCCGGTCGGGTCGTACCCGCTCGGGCGGAGTCGCACGGGCGGAGTCGCTCGGACCGGTGTGCGTCAGTTCGTCGTTTCCGGCCGGGTGGACTTCTGCCAGGGGTAGGTCGTGCGCAGCCGGGGGTCCGGTGCGGTGATCGCCTGCGGGCTCTCCTCACGGGCCGGTCCGGACCACGCCTGGTCGGCCGTCCCGGCCGCGGGGTCCGCCGAGGCGGCCGGCTCGGGCCAGTCCGTCCCGGGGCCGTGGTCCGGTGTCGAGGCGGACGCCCCGGCGCCGGATGCCCCCGACGGCTCCTCGACGGTCCAGTGCCGCAGCGCGCCGGCCTCGATGTCGATCTGCGCGTTCAGCGCGTCCAGGTCGTCGTCGGCGAACTGCCGCGCCCGGTCCCGCGCCGCCCAGCGCAGCGACTCCGCCGAGTGCGTGATCCGCTGCGTGCGTTCCTTGAGCTTGGGCAGCAGGCCCGCGACCGTCGCCCGGTCCGGCTCGCGCTCCAGCCGCTTCAGCTCGTCGTCCAGTTCGAGACCGTGCTCGCTCAGCCTCCGGAACAGCGCCACCGACTCCGCCAGGGACGCGTCCTCGGCGACACCGGCGTGCAGCGCGTCCTGCGTGGCCCGCATCGAGGTGCGCAGGGCGAGCCGGAGCTGCGCCAGCTCGCCGGCGACACCCGTCTGCCCGAAGCTCTTGGCCCGGAGCGTGGTGTCCTCCACCGTGCGCCGGGCCTGCGTGATCGTGCGGTCCACACCGCGCTTGGCCGCGCCGACGGCCTTCACCGTCGCGTAGACACCCAGCGCGACGAACGCGACCAAGAACAACGCCAGGATCGTGATCGCGGCTTCCATGAATGCCCCTCGATGTCTCGATGCGGCCGCCGGTACCGGACGCCCCCTCCACCGTAAACGGAACGGGCAGGCCGAGGGTTCCTTCGGAACCCCCAACCTGCCCGTAGGGGATGGCCCTCACCACGCACAGGGACCGTCGCGCGGCTGCCGTCGCCCGGCGGTCGTCACCAGCGGTCGTCACACGGCCGTGGTCACGCGGGAACGATGTTCACCAGCTTCGGCGCGCGCACGATCACCTTGCGGATCCCGGCCCCGCCCAGCGCCGCGACGACCGCCTCGTCGGCCAGGGCCAGCGCCTCCAGCTCCGCGTCCGTGATGGCGGGCGAGATCTCCAGGCGGGCCCGGACCTTGCCCTTGATCTGGACGACACAGGTGACGGTCTCGTCCACGACGTACGCCGGGTCCGCCACCGGGAAGTCCTGATGCACGACCGACTCGGTGTGGCCCAGCCGCCGCCACAGCTCCTCCGCGATGTGCGGAGCCAGGGGGGCGATCAGCAGGACCAGTCGTTCGGCGACGGAGCGCGACAGCGGGCCGCCGGCCTTCGTCAGGTGGTTGTTCAGCTCGGTGACCTTGGCGATGGCGGTGTTGAACCGCATCCCCGCCATGTCCTGGCCGACCCCGTCGATGGCCTTGTGCAGGGCACGCAGCGTCTCCTCGCCGGGCTCCGTGTCGACGACGGTGATCTCACCGGTCTCCTCGTCGACCACATTGCGCCACAGGCGCTGCAGCAGCCGGTACTGACCGACCACGGCCCGGGTGTCCCAGGGGCGCGACACGTCCAGGGGGCCCATCGCCATCTCGTACAGGCGCAGGGTGTCCGCACCGTACTCGGCACAGATCTCGTCCGGCGTGACCGCGTTCTTCAGGGACTTGCCCATCTTGCCCAGGACGCGGCTGACCTTCTCGCCCTCGTGGTAGAACGCGCCGTCGCGCTCCTCCACCTCGGCGGCGGGGACGGCGATGCCCCGGCTGTCCCGGTAGACGAAGGCCTGGATCATGCCCTGGTTGTACAGCTTGTGGAACGGCTCGGCGGAGGAGATGTGACCCAGGTCGTGCAGCACCTTGGACCAGAAGCGCGCGTACAGCAGGTGCAGCACAGCGTGCTCGGCGCCGCCGACGTACAGGTCGACACCGCCGGTGGGCCGGCCCTCGCGCGGGCCCATCCAGTACTGCTCGATGGCCGGGTCGACCAGCTGCCGGTCGTTGTTCGGGTCCAGGTAGCGCAGCTCGTACCAGCAGGAACCGGCCCAGTTGGGCATGGTGTTGGTCTCGCGGCGGTACTTCTTCGGGCCGTCGCCCAGGTCCAGCGTGACGTTGACCCAGTCGGCGTTGCGCGACAGCGGGGTCTCGGGCTGGGCGGTCGCGTCCTCCGGGTCGAAGGTGCGCGGGGAGTAGTCCTCGACCTCGGGCAGCTCCAGCGGCAGCATCGACTCGGGCAGCGGGTGGGCGATGCCGTCCTCGTCGTACACGATCGGGAACGGCTCGCCCCAGTAGCGCTGCCGGCTGAACAGCCAGTCGCGCAGCCGGAAGTTGACGGTGCCCTCACCGACGCCGTGCTCCTTCAGCCAGTCGGTGATCCTCGCCTTGGCCTCGACGACGCCCAGGCCGTCCAGCGAGATCTCCTCGTTCGCGGAGTTGACCAGCTTCGCGTCGTACGAACCGAAGGCGTCGTCCCACGTGGAGGGGTCGGTTCCGCGGTCGTCCGACGGCTGGACCACGCAGCGCATCGGCAGCTCGAAGGCGCGCGCGAAGGCGAAGTCGCGCGCGTCGTGCGCCGGTACGGCCATGATCGCGCCGGTGCCGTAGCCCATCAGGACGTAGTCGGCGATGAAGACGGGGACCTTCTCGCCGCTGACCGGGTTGGTCGCGTACGCACCGGTGAAGACGCCGGTCTTGTCCTTGGCCTCGGCCTGCCGCTCGACGTCGGACTTGGCGGCGGCCTGCTTGCGGTACGCGGTGACGGCCTCGGCCGGGCTCGCGTGGCCGCCGGTCCACACCGGGTGGGTGCCCTCGGGCCAGGCGGCAGGGATGATCCGCTCGACCATGTCGTGTTCGGGCGCCAGCACCATGTACGTCGCGCCGAACAGGGTGTCCTGGCGGGTGGTGAAGACGGTGATGCCGCCGGCGGTGTCCACCGGGAACTCGACCCGGGCGCCCTCGGAGCGTCCGATCCAGTTGCGCTGCTGCAGCTTGATGGCCTCGGGCCAGTCCAGCCCGTCCAGGTCGTTCAGCAGCCGGTCGGCGTAGGAGGTGATGCGCATGTTCCACTGGCGCAGCTTGGCCTTGAAGACGGGGAAGTTGCCGCGCTCGGAGCGGCCGTCGGCGGTGACCTCCTCGTTGGCCAGGACGGTGCCCAGACCGGGCGACCAGTTCACCGGGGCGTCGGAGGCGTACGCCAGGCGGTACTCGCTCAGCAGGTCGGCGCGCTCGGTGGCGCTCAGCGCGCTCCACTCACGGCCGTCGGGGGTCGCCCGCGCGGCGCTCTCGAACTGCTCGACCAGCTCGGCGATCGGGCGGGCCCGGTCGGCCTCGGTGTCGTACCAGGAGTTGAAGATCTGCAGGAAGATCCACTGCGTCCACTTGTAGTACTCGGACTCGATCGTCGCGAAGGAACGGCGGTTGTCGTGGCCCAGACCCAGCCGGCGCAGCTGGACCTTCATGTTCACCATGTTGGCCTCGGTGGAGACCCGGGGGTGGGTGCCCGTCTGGACGGCGTACTGCTCGGCGGGCAGACCGAAGGCGTCGAAGCCCAGGGTGTGCAGCACGTTGTGGCCGGTCATCCGCTGATGGCGGGCGTAGACATCGGTGGCGATGTAGCCCAGCGGGTGTCCGACGTGCAGGCCCGCACCCGAGGGGTACGGGAACATGTCCATGATGAACTTCTTCGGCTTGGCGGCCAGCTCCGGGTCGCCCGCCAGGTCACCGGTGGGGTTCGGCGCCTCGTACGTCCCCTCGGCGTCCCAGAAGTCCTGCCAGCGTGCCTCGATGTCGGCGGCCATCGCCGCCGTGTAGCGGTGCGGCGCGGCCGTCTCGGCTGCGGAATTCGTCTCGCTCATGATCCTCAAAGCTCCATCGATCGTCATCTGCCGGGAAACGAAAAATCCCCTCGCACAGGAGGGGACGCCGCGCTGACTCCGACCAGGCGTTCTCACCGGTCGGGACGGTTCAGCGCGGCTCGCTAAGCAGAAGGCGTACGGCACGCATGGCGTCAGGGTACCGCACGGGCCCGGAGGGGAGCGGGGAGTAACCAGGGGGCGGACACCGCGCGCGCGAGCCGGAAACCCCGCCGACCGCCCGTCGCTCTCCGTGGCCGACGCGTGACGCCCCTGTCGGCCGCCAAAGGCGTGGAGGAGTCGATTCCGAGCGGCGCGAAGCCATCCGGACAGACTTGACCCGAACAAAGAAGCGGGCCACCCGATCCGGATGGCCCGCTTCTTCACTGTCGATCTTGTGGAGCTAAGGAGAATTGAACTCCTGACCTCCTGCATGCCATGCAGGCGCTCTACCAACTGAGCTATAGCCCCTCGCTGCGTGCCGCCCGGTTTCCCTGGCGACATCGAGAACATTACACGGTCCCCCCGGTGCTTCACCAAATCGTTTCCGGTCCGCACCAATACGCCCGAATCATCCCGGATGGTGGATCGCCGGCCGCAGGTCAGGCGGTCGCGAAGGAGTAGAAGCGCTTGAGGGTGCAGTGCTCCTCCAGGAGCCTCCCGTAGATCGGCTCCCCCTCCAGCTCCCGGTAGGTCTCGATGGGGTCGCCTTTTATGATCAGCGCCCGCGCGCATTCCTCGCACCAGTACTGGTACTCCGCATTGAGCGGGTCCATGTCCCTGACGATGGGCGTACCACTGCCGCACCAGTCGCACTTACGCCTGTGTGCACCCATCAGTCAGCTCCAGCTGTGGCCGCAGGCCGTGCACACGTAGGAGACCCCTCCGTTGTCACCCAGAACCTGGGCCACATGGGACGAACCGCAGGACGGACAGCCGGGACGGGATCGATCTTCGAACGGTACGGGGCCGGGGAACGGGGCGGCGACAAGGGGCTGGTCGGGGATGTGTTCGCGACTCGCAGACATCGCGCTCCCTCCCGATCGGTACGTCGCCCCCTCCGGCGTTCCGATTCTGCCATGACCCCGCAAGGGGGTCAGCCCGCTCGGCACCCCCCATACGGAAGATCCCGCCCCCTGCTGGGGACGGGATCCTGATTGTGGAGCTAAGGAGAATTGAACTCCTGACCTCCTGCATGCCATGCAGGCGCTCTACCAACTGAGCTATAGCCCCGCTGTTCGCTGTTGTTTCCCTGCGTTTCCGCGCTGCGAACAAGAAGAACTTTAGCGTGCGACCGGCCGGAAAGTGAAATCCGGCCCGGGCCGCCCGAGGGCTGCCCGCGCGCGGCCTCTCAACTGCCTTCCGGCGGCGTCTAGTCGTCGTCGCCGAGGACCGGCTCAGGGAGCGTGCCGGCGTTGTGTTCCAGCAGACGCCAGCCGCGTGCACCCTCGCCGAGGACGGACCAGCAGCAGTTGGACAGCCCGCCGAGCCCTTCCCAGTGGTGCGCCTCCAGGCCCAGCAGCCGGCCGATCGTCGTCCTGATCGTGCCGCCGTGGCTGACCACGACGAGCGTGCCGTTCTCGGGAAGCTTCTCGGCGTGCTCCAGAACGACCGGGGCCGCCCGGTCGGCGACCTCGGTCTCCAGCTCGCCGCCACCCCGGCGTACGGGCTCTCCGCGCTTCCATGCCGCGTACTGATCGCCGTAACGCTCGATGATCTCCTGGTGGGTCAGCCCCTGCCAGGCACCGGCGTACGTCTCACGGAGTGCGGCGTCGTGGGCGACGGTGAGGCCGCTGACGGCGGAGAGCTCGGCGGCCGTGGCCGCCGCCCGTCGCAGGTCGGAGGCCACGATGGCGTCCGGCTTCAGCGAGGCGAGCAGCCGGGCGGCGCGGCGGGCCTGCCCGACGCCGGCCTCGGTGAGCTCGATGTCCGTGGAGCCCTGGAAACGGCGCTCCAGGTTCCACGCCGTCTGGCCGTGCCGCCAGAGGACGATCCTGCGGCCCGTGCCGCTGCTGCTGCCGTTCAGCTCTGGTCACCTTCCGTGCCGCCGTTGAGCTGTGCGTGCTCCTCGGCCTTGCCGCGGGTCTTGATCGCGTCCTCGGGGAGGGCGATCTCCGGGCAGTCCTTCCACAGGCGCTCCAGCGCGTAGAAGACACGCTCCTCGCTGTGCTGGACGTGGATGACGATGTCGACGTAGTCGAGGAGGATCCAGCGGGCGTCGCGGTCGCCCTCACGGCGCACCGGCTTGACGCCGAGCTCCTTCTGGAGCCGCTCCTCGATCTCGTCGACGATCGACTTGACCTGGCGGTCGTTGGGGGCCGAGGCCAGCAGGAAGGCGTCGGTGATCGACAGCACATCGCTGACGTCGTAGGCGATGATGTCGTGCGCGAGCCGGTCGGCGGCCGCCTGAGCGGCGGCGTTGATGAGCTCGATGGAGCGGTCCGTGGCGGTCACATGCAGGCTTTCGTCGGCGGTCGGATGCAACCTCTAGGGTCTCACGGACCACCGACAGAGCCGTACTGCGTTTCACGGGCGGGCTTCGGACGCGGATGCCGACCGGACTCACCGGACTCACCGGCGGATACCGCCGGGCTTTCACGACGGTCACCGGCCGCATCGGGGTCGGCGGCCGACGCCGGAGCGTCGGCCGCCGACCCCGAGCGGGCTACTGGACCTCGTAGTCCTGACCGAGGACCGCGGACACGTCGGCGTTGGCGGCCGGCTCGCCCTTCTTCACGTCACCTGCGGAAAGGCCCAGGGTCTTGGCCACCTCGACGGCCTTCTCCTTGTCCTCGGCGGACCGGTAGAGCACGACGGACGACGACTCGGCCTCTGCCTTGCCGCTGTCCACGAACGCGTAACCGCCGTTGACCAGCCGGACCCTGGCGGCTTCCGCGGCCTTCTGGTTCCCGGTGGCGTTGCGGACGGCGACCCGGAGCGGAGCACCCGCCTCGGGGGCCTTCACCGTGCCGCCGAGGATGTCCTTGACGACGCCACGGGTGTCCGCCTCGGTGAGCGTGCCGTCCTCCTGGACCGGCAGCAGGGCCGTCTTGTAGTCGCCGACCTTGGCACGCGAGGCCAGCTTGGCGAGCGAGGCCCCGAGGTCCTTCTCGGGCAGCGACGGGTCCAGCACCTGGAGGAGCGTCTCGATGGTGACGGTCGCGGCCTTGGGGTCCTCGGAGATCTTGCGCAATGTGGCCCGCATGACCTCGCCGAACCGCGTCAGCTGCTTGGCCTCGGGCTCCCCCGGCGCACGGTACGTGGCGTACGCGACGGCCATCGAGCCGCTGAGCGTCTGGCCCTCGCCCTTGTTCACCAGGGGCGACTCGCCCTTCTTCGCGCCGGGCACATCGGTGTCGGTGTCGACCTCGATGTTGCCGACCAGCTCGACGAGGTTCTCCAGATACGGGGTGTCCAGCCGCCAGGTGCCGGTGATCCGGGTGCCCAGGAGGGTGTCGATCGACTCCCGGGTGCCGGTCCTGCCGTCGTCCTCGACGGACTTGCCGAGTGTGGTGGTGGTTCCGTCGTCGGAGGCGACGGCGAGGGAGTTGGGCAGCAGGACGGTGGTGCCCTGCTTGGTGGTGGCGTTGTCGACGAGCAGCGCCGTCGAGGTGCCGCCCTTCTTCGTGTCGTGCAGGTGCACCACCATCATGTCGCGCTGCTGGGCGCCGGCGGCCACGGCCTTCTTCTCGTCCGATCCGGACAGACCCGGGATCATGTCGGCGGACCAGAGATAACCGGCCCCGCCGACGACGACGAGAACGGCGACGACTATCAGGGCGACCATCCGGTTGCGGCCCTTGCGCCGTGCCTCCTCGCGCCGCTCACTGCGGCTCTCGGTGAACTTCAGCCAGTCGATGACGTCTTCGGAGTCCTCGTCGGGCTCCTCGATGAACGAGAACTGCTCGGTGCGGTAGTCGGGGGCGGGCTTGCGCTGCCCCGGAAGCGCGGGCTCCGCCTCCGCTGCGTCCGGTGACGGCTGCGGCTGCTGCGGCTGCTGTGCGGGAGCCTGCTGCGGGGCCTGTTCCGGTGCGGGGGCCACGCCCTGCTGCGGCACGCTCCAGTGCTGGTCGGTGTCGACGGCGGCGGGCTGCTGCCCGGTGGCGTAGCCGTAGTCGGTGTAGGAGTCGTAGCCGTACCCCTGATCGGCGCCCTGGCCCTGTTGCGTCTGGGGCTGCTGAGGCGCCTGCCCCGGGTGTTGGCCGACGTAGGGGTCGTAACTCTGGGGCTGCTGCTGGGGGGTGCCGTACGCGTCGTAGCCGTAGCTGGTGTCCTGGGTCTGGTGCTGCCCCTGACCCGACTGGGCGGCGTAGGGGTCGTAACCCTGACCCTGCTGACCCTGCTGGTCGTACTGCTGCTGCCCCTGCTGCTGGTAGACCGGCTGCCCGTACGCGTCGTAGCCGATGATCCGCGGCTCTTGGTAGTACGGGTCGTACGAGTTCTGTCGGTCGTTCACCGGTGCCCCTCTCCGTGGCTCATTCGCCGCGGTACAGCTGGCGCTTGTCGATGTAGCGGACCACGCCGTCCGGCACCAGGTACCAGACCGGCTCCCCCTGCGCGACCCTCTCACGGCAGTCCGTGGACGAGATCGCCAGCGCGGGCACCTCCACGAGGGAGACGCCACCCTCGGGCAGCCCGTCGTCCGTGAGCACGTGACCCGGGCGGGTCACACCGATGAAGTGGGAGAGCGAGAACAGCTCCTCCGCGTCGCGCCAGGTGAGGATCTGGGACAACGCGTCGGCGCCGGTGATGAAGAAGAGGTCCGCGTCGCCGTGGACCTCGCGCAGATCCCGCAGCGTATCGATGGTGTACGTCGGTCCGCCACGGTCGATGTCACTGCGGCTGACGGAGAACTGCGGGTTGGACGCGGTGGCGATGACCGTCATCAGATAGCGGTCCTCGGCCGGGGAGACCTTCTTGTGGCTTTTCTGCCACGGCTGCCCGGTCGGGACGAAGACGACCTCGTCGAGATGGAACTGGGCGGCCACTTCACTGGCCGCCACCAGGTGTCCATGGTGGATCGGGTCGAATGTCCCGCCCATCACGCCGATACGGCGTTTGCCGGGGCCGGTAGGCACTTCCTGCTCTCCCATGCGTGCAGAGCCTACTGGCACAGCTGTACGCCCCTGACTCAGCGGTCGCGGTTGAAGCGGGTGGTGACCCACAGCAGGAACATCAGCGCGAGGAACGCCCCGGCGCCGACGAAGTAGGGGTTGAGGCTTTCGTGGTTGCCGCCCTCGCCGCCCTCGGAGGCGAGAGTGACCAGCTGGTGTGCGGTGCTCGTGAGGCTCATCTTCGGCAGGACCTATCGATCGTGAGTCGGAAGGAAGACGTCGGTCACATCGTATGCGGGACCCCCGGGCACGCTCACGGCGACTCAGTCGTTGTTGTCGTCGTTGCGGTATCCACGCAGCAGGAACCAAGCGAGCAGCACCGCTCCGAGGATCGAGACGAGCAGCACGATCCGGAGGGTGTCACCCGGTCCCTGCTCCTCGGACGCGGCGGCGAGAAGTACGGCGGTGTGCGGCATTTCGGGCGCTCCTCAAAGTTATCCACAGCCCCCCGCACACCGTAGCGCCAGCGCATACGCTGGGTTTTGTCCGGGGGACGAGCAACGTCTCGTACGAACAGGGGGCCATCCATGACCGACAACAGTCACGAGAACGTGCCGAGCAGGCAGCGCCGGCGATTCCCCGGGATCTCCTCCCGGGCCTACGAGCACCCCGCCGACCGCTCGGCCCTGGTGGCCCTGCGCAAGCTGACCGGGTTCGACACCGTGTTCAAGGCGCTCAGCGGGCTGCTCCCGGAGCGCAGCCTGCGGCTGCTCTTCCTCTCCGACTCCGTCCGGGTGAGCGACGCGCAGTTCGCCCACCTCAACGACATGCTGCGGGACGCGTGTTACATCCTGGACCTGGAGAAGGTCCCGCCGATGTACGTGAAGCAGGACCCGCAGCCCAACGCCATGTGCATCGGGCTGGACGAGCCGATCATCGTGGTCACCACCGGCCTGGTCGAACTGCTCGACGAGGAGGAGATGCGGGCGGTGGTGGGCCACGAGGTGGGCCACGCGCTCTCCGGTCACTCGGTGTACCGGACGATACTGCTCTTCCTGACCAACCTCGCCGTGAAGGTCGCCTGGATCCCGCTGGGCAATGTGGCGATCATGGCGATAGTGACGGCGCTGCGCGAGTGGTTCCGCAAGTCGGAGCTGTCCGCGGACCGGGCCGGGCTGCTGGTCGGCCAGGACATCACGGCCTCCATGCGGGGGCTGATGAAGATCGCGGGCGGCAATCACCTCCACGAGATGAACGTGGACGCCTTCCTCGCCCAGGCCGACGAGTACGAGAAGGGCGGCGACCTCCGGGACTCCGTCCTCAAGATCCTCAACGTGCTGCCCCGCACGCACCCGTTCACCACCGTGCGGGCCGCCGAGCTGAAGAAGTGGTCGGAGACCCGCGACTTCCAGCGGATCATGGACGGCCACTACCCGCGGCGCGACGCGGACAAGGACACCTCGGTGACCGACTCGTTCCGGGAGTCCGCGTCGCACTACGCGGACACGGTGCGCACCAGCAAGGACCCGCTGATGAAGCTGGTCGGCGACATCGCCGGCGGCGCGGGAGACCTGGGCGGCAAGCTGCGCGACCGGTTCACCGGGACCGGGGGTGCGAAGGGCGGGGCGCAGTCCCCGTCCGACGGTTCCGCTACGGACGGGGGCGAGACGTCCGGTCGTCCGCAGGACCCTGAGGAGGGGAGCCCGGGGGCGTCGTCGGGGCCGTCGGGGAGCTGACGGCCTCCAGGGTCCCGCACAGCGCCGCCACGGGCCGGCCCGTGGCGTACGGGTCGGTGGCGGCGGGTCCGCGGGCGTCCGCCCGTTCCCCGGCGAGGAGCGGGCGGAACATCCCGGTCGCGTCGGCCGAGCAGGACTGCGGCCCGGCCTGGACATGGGCGGTGCGCACCTCCAGGCGGTGGAGTCGCAGGTCTTCCCGGTCGAAGCGGAAGTGCAGCTCGCGCCGGACGGTGAACAGGGAGGCGTCGTCGTCCCGGTGGGGCCCGTCCGCCGGGCGCAGGGCGTAGGTGAACGTGTGGTCCGAGACGACGCCGAGGACGCCGGGGGCCTCCTCCTCATAGCTGAGGGTCCCCTCGACCCGGATCTGCGGGTCCGCGAGTTCCACCCGCTCCGGGTCGAAGCGCACCAGCCAGCCGGTGGCGGCGTGGCTCCCGTCGTCCGCCGGGCTGCTCAGGCTCTGTTCGAACTGGGCGCGCTGGTCCGGGTCGAGGAGGTGCTCGACGGGCCGCCGGACGGAGCCGGTGAGGACGTCGGGGTTCAGGGAGGACTCCACCAGGTAGTCCTTGGCGGTGGCGAGAGCGGCGGTGATCTGGCTGTCGGAGAAGTTCTGTGTGCGCTCGACGGTGGGGTAGTTGATGCCTGCCGCGCCCGCGCGGAATCCGGAGACCGGCTCGGCCCGGTACAGCCGCTCGGGTGACCCGCCCGGTACGGCGCCGCGGGGGGCCAGGGGGACGACGGTGGTCCGCAGGGGTTCGGCGCGTCGGGTGGCCGGTTGGGGGTACGGGCTCCGGAATCCGATGTACACGGCCACCGCGAAGGCCAGGGCGATGAGGACGACCAGGGCTATGGCGGCCCGGGAGCCGCCGCCGCTGCGGATGGAGACCTGCGCGTCGGGCAGTGGCCGGACGGCACGGGCGTGCTCGCCCATCCGTTCCCGCGCCGAGAACTCCTGCATCCGCGCAGCCTGGACGAACGATTCGTCGAAGACGAGCGAGCGGTATTCGTCCTCACCGCCCGCGGGGTTCTCGGGCGCACCGTCCGGTGGTTCTGAGCGGCCTGTCATGACTTCTCTCCCGATCTCCACACCGGTCGGTTCGGTGCGCAACGGTCTGTTTCGGCCGAGCGGCGTCCGCAGCGAGAAGCCCCCCTGGGAACGAGGGGTCACATCTTGAGGGTAGGTCGATTGCGGCCCGTGTAAACGCGGAGACAGCCGGGAACCGCGAGAGCGTCCGGGGCGGCCGTCGGCGAACGGGTGACGGAAGGGAGGGGTTCAGGGCACCCGGGGCTCGGCGGGGACCGTGGGGCGGGAGTAGTCCGCGGAGGCCGACGGAGCGGCCCCGGGCTTGTCCACGCCGCTGGTGACGGGCGGCGGCACCTGGTCCTGGCGGTTGTTCGATGCGCCCCGGTAGACCGCGGTGAAGGCGAGGGAGACCATGCCGATGCCCATCACCAGGGCGAGCAGCCAGGCGACCGGGCGGTGCCAGCGGGCGGAGTTGCGGTAGGGGCGCAGGGAGCCGCCGTGGCGTCCGTAGGGTCCCGGGGCTGAGTCGTCGTCCCCGCTGTCGTGGCCCACCCCGCTGCCGCGGTCCGGGTCGTCATCGAGGCCCTGGGGGTCGTGGTAGCCCCGGGGGCCGCCGTAGGGGTCGCACACGTCGTCGTCCGCGCGACGGCTCCGGCGGGCGCGGGCGGCGTCGGCCTCGGCGCGGGCCTCGGCGGCGGCGAGCAGGCGCTCCACGGCGGTGGGCTCGTGGACGGGCGCCGACCGGACGAAATCCTCGTCGAACACCACGGAGGCGAAGTCCTCGTCCGCGCCCCCGCGGTCGTCGTCGGGCTCCCAGCCGTCAGGAAACGGCTTGCCCCCCACGTCGTCCGGCACGGATTCAGCGTAGCCCGGCCGGGACCATTTGGGCAGGGATCCCCGCGAACTCCCCCGGATCGGCACGGAGGAACGCGCGGTCGGCCGAGGATGCCCTAGCGGGTGTGTCCGTCCCCCGTGACGATGTACTTCGTCGAGGTCAGCTCGGGCAGGCCCATCGGGCCGCGGGCGTGCAGCTTCTGCGTGGAGATGCCGATCTCGGCGCCGAAGCCGAACTGCCCGCCGTCCGTGAAGCGGGTGGAGGTGTTCACGGCGACCGCGGCCGAATCGACCAACTGGGTGAACCGGCGGGCGGCGGCCTGCGAGGTGGTGACGATCGCCTCGGTGTGGCCGGAGGACCAGAGCCGGATGTGGGCGACCGCCGCGTCCAGGGAGTCGACGACCGCCGCCGCGATGTCGTACGACAGGTACTCGGTCTCCCAGTCCTCCGCCGTCGCCGCGACCACGGTGGCCTTGGACCCCTCGGCGCGGGCGAGGACGTGCTCGTCGCCGTGGACGGTCACCCCGGCCTCGGCCAGCGCGTCCAGGGCGAGCGGCAGGAAGGCGTCCGCCACGTCCTTGTGGACGAGCAGGGTCTCGGCCGCGTTGCAGACGCTGGGGCGCTGGGCCTTGGAGTTGATCAGGATGTCGACCGCCATGGCCAGGTCCGTCTGCGCGTCGACGTAGACGTGGCAGTTGCCGGTGCCCGTCTCGATGACGGGCACGGTGGACTCCTCGACGACCGTGCGGATCAGCGAGGCGCCGCCGCGCGGGATGAGGACGTCGACCAGGCCGCGGGCCCGCATCAGTTCCGTCACGGAGTCACGGCTCTCGCCCGGTACGAGCTGCACCGCGTCGGCCGGCAGTCCGGAGCCGCCGACCGCGTCCCGCAGGACGCGGACGAGGGCGGTGTTGGAGGCGTAGGCGGAGGAGGAGCCGCGCAGCAGGACCGCGTTGCCGGACTTCAGGCAGAGAGCGGCGGCGTCGACGGTGACGTTGGGCCGGGCCTCGTAGATGATGCCGACCACACCGAGCGGGACCCGCACCTGCCGGAGGTCGATGCCGTTGGGCAGGGTCGAGCCGCGCACCACTTCGCCGACGGGGTCGGGGAGGGCCGCGACGTCCCGTACGTCGGCGGCGATGGCGCGGACGCGTTCCGGGGTGAGGGTGAGGCGGTCGATGATGCCTTCGCTCGTCCCGGCCTCGCGGGCGCGCTCGACGTCCTTCGCGTTGGCCTCGACGATCTCACTCGTGCGCACTTCGAGGGCGTCGGCGATGGCCAGCAGCGCGTCGTCCTTGGCCGCGCGCGGAAGCGGCGCGACGTCGGCGGCGGCGGCACGGGCCCGGTAGGCGGTCTGCGCGACCGGGGAGAGGTTGTCGTAGGGCGAGAGCGTGGTCATGCCCGCAGAGTAATGCGCACTCTGCGGGCATCCGTCACGTATCCCGTGATGCGAGACGGACGACCCGAGGGGCGGACGACCGGATCACCCCCGGATCACCCGGGAACACTCGCGGATCCCCCGTGATCACCCACGGGCCGGCCCGTGGTCGGTCCGGAGCCCCCGGGTCAGTAGGGGTGCACGCCCACGGGGGCCGCGGGCGGCGGCCCGTAACCCTCGGCGATCCGCAGGTGGTAGGTCTCGCGGTCGATGACTTCGAGGCCGACGATCTCCCAGGGCGGAAGCTGGGCGCTGGAGCGGTGCTCGCCCCACAGCCGCAGCGCGACCGCGGCCGCGTCGTGCAGGTCGCGGGCCTCTTCCCAGTAGCGGATCTCCGCGTGATCGCCCGCGTAGCGGCTGGTCAGCAGGAAGGGATGGTCGTGCGCGAGCTGTTCCAGGCCCCGTCTGACCTCCCCCAGCGGAGTCTCCGCGCCCGACACGCTGAGCGTGATGTGCCAGAGCTTGGACTGCGGGGACTCCTCCTTCGCCGTCGTGACCGGCTCCTGTTCGACGGTGTCCGCCGGGGTCGGATTCCGGTCGAAATCCGCCCCCGCTCCGACGCTCGTCAGGGCGCGGTTGGCCGTGCCTCGGGGCGGCGCCCCCGGGCGCGCTCGTCTCACCGGCGGCCTCCTGTGATGTGTTGCTGTGCGGTACCCCTGTTTCCCCACTACAAAGTGGACCAGTCCACAGCCGGGCGTGGGGTGCTTTTGGGGAAGGTCCCCGCTGGAAGGCGGGACTTTCAGCCGTTTCAGGGGGTGAGGCGCGGCGCGAGGAGGACCAGATCGTCCCTGTGTACGACCTCGCGTTCGTAGGCGGGCCCCAGTTCGCGGGCGAGATCCCGGGTGGAGCGGCCGAGCAGCTGGGGGATCTCCTTCGCGTCGAAGTTGACGAGCCCGCGGGCGACCGGGGTGCCGTGCGGATCGCGCAGTTCGACCGGGTCGCCGGCGCTGAACTCGCCCTCGACGGCGGAGATCCCGGCGGGCAGCAGCGAGGTGCGGCGCTCCACCACGGCCCGTACGGCGCCGTCGTCGAGGATGAGCGCGCCCTGCGGGGTGGAGGCGTGGGCCAGCCACAGGAGCCGGTCGGCGGAGCGGCGTCCGGTGCGGTGGAAGTACGTGCCGGTGTCGCGGCCCGCCAGCGCGTCGGCGACCCGGCTGGCGGAGGTGAGGACGACGGGGATGCCGGCGGCGGTGGCGATGCGGGCGGCCTCGACCTTGGTGACCATGCCGCCGGTGCCCACGCCCGCCTTCCCGGCGCTGCCGATGGTGACGCCGGCCAGGTCCGCGGGGCCGGTGACCTCGGCGATCCGGGAGGCGCCGGGGGTGCCGGGCGGTCCGTCGTAGAGGCCGTCCACGTCGGAGAGCAGGACGAGCAGGTCGGCGTGGACGAGGTGCGCGACGAGGGCGGCGAGCCGGTCGTTGTCGCCGAAGCGGATCTCGTCGGTGGCGACGGTGTCGTTCTCGTTGACGACGGGGACGGCGCCCATCTCCAGGAGCTTGTCCAGGGTGCTGTAGGCGTTTCGGTAGTGGCCGCGGCGGCTGGTGTCGTCGGCGGTGAGGAGCACTTGGCCGACGCGGACGCCGTAACGCGCGAACGAGGCGGTGTAGCGGGCCACGAGGAGGCCCTGGCCGACGCTGGCGGCGGCCTGCTGCCGAGCCAGGTCCTTGGGCCTGCGGACAAGGCCGAGCGGGGCGAGTCCGGCGGCGATGGCTCCGCTGGAGACGAGGACGACCTCACGTTCGCCGCCGTCCCTGACCTTGGCCAGGACGTCGACGAGGGCGTCGACCCGGTCGGCGTCGAGGCCGCCGGACGCCGTGGTGAGCGAGGAGGAGCCGACCTTGACGACGACCCTGCGGGCGCCGGTCACTGCCGGCTCGCGGCCCGACGGCCTCTGCTCTGCCACGTGCTTCCTCGCTGCTCTGGATCGCCCCGGTTCCGATGCGGGGCCCGCGTGCCGCCCCGGCACAGCACAGTACGCGAGCGGCCGCCCCCGCCGCCTGCCCGTTCCGCCCGGTGGACGTCGAAGGACGGCCGGTGAACGGGGTGCGGGCGGGCGGCGGGGGCGGCCGCGNGCTCAGCTCTGCTGCTCGTCCTTGACGGCGAGCATCCGGTCCACGACCCGGGCGGCGGCGCGGCCGTCGGAGGGCTCGCAGAAGTCGACCCGGAACTGGGCGTACTTCTCCTTGTACTCCTCGCTCACCGCGTCGATGTTCCGGATCGCGGAGACCAGGTCCTCGGAGGTCTTGATCAGCGGCCCGGGGGCGCGGGAGGTGAAGTCGAAGTAGAAGCCGCGCAGCGTGTCGCGGTAGTGCTCCAGGTCGTACGTGAAGAAGAGCATCGGCCGCCCGGAGTGCGCGAAGTCGAACAGCACCGAGGAGTAGTCCGTGATCAGCACGTCGGCGATCAGGTAGAGGTCGGCGATGTCCGGGTAGTACGTGACGTCGTAGACAAAGCCCTGTCCGGCTCCGGGGATGGAGTCGAGGACCTTGTGGTGCTTGCGGTAGAGCAGCACGTGGTCCTCGCCGAGCTCGCGCTTCGCGGCCTCGACGTCGATCTGGTTGTCGAGCTTGAAGCGGCGGCCGCCGTAGCGCTGGTCGTCGCGCCAGGTGGGCGCGTACAGGACGACCTTCTTGCCCGCGGGGATGCCGAGCTTCTCCCGTACGGCCGCGGCGCGCTTGACGCGGTCGGGGGCGTGGAAGACGTCGTTGCGCGGGTAGCCCGCTTCCAGGACCTCGCACTGGAGGCGGAAGGAGTTGGTCATGATCGGGGTGGTGAAGGCGTTCGGCGTGATGAACAGGCTGTACTGGCGGGAGCGCTGCGGGAGGCTCGCGATGTAGGCCAGGTTGGCCTTCGGGGTGCCGAGCAGGTCGGCGCCGATGCGCTTGAGCGGGGTGCCGTGCCAGGTCTGGACGACGACCTGGCCCTCACGGCGGACGAACCACTCGCGGATGCCGCCGTTGGTGACGACGTACCGGCTGCGGGCCAGCGCCTCGTACCACTCCTTGCTGCCCCATTCGACGCCGCGGACGCCGGGCGGCAGGACGACCTGCTGGTCGTGGACCATCGCGATGTGCTCGACCTCGGTGCCTCGGCGCTTGAGCTCCTCGTAGACCGCGCGGGGCGAGTCGGAGAACTGCTTGCCGCCGAAGCTGTTGTAGAGCACGGCCTCGCGCAGCGGCAGCTTGCGCTGCTCGGGGGTGTAGACGTCGCGCATCAGCCGCTGGCGGTAGGCGCCGCGCAGCTCCGGGTCGAGGACGGGGCCGGACTCCACGAAGATCCGGTCGAAGTCGAGCCGCTCGACGGTGTACGTGCGGTGCTCGCCCCGGTGGGCCAGCGGCAGCGTGTTCACGAGGTCGGGGCGGATCGTGACGGGAAGGTCGCGGGTGTGGTCCCACTCGGTGCGCAGGCGCAGGCGCGGCATCCAGCGGCCGGCGCGCAGTGGCACGGTGCCCTCGTAGGTGGGCATGGTGTCCGGGCGCAGGCGGGCGGTGAAGCGGCCGTCGGCGAACTCGACGGGCAGCGGGCGGTCCTCGTTGCGGCCGGTGTGGCGCAGGACCATCTTCATCTGCTCGGCGGGGCCGGTGTAGGCGCCGGACAGCACCAGTTCGCCCTCGGCGCTCCACTCGACGCTGTCGACGAGGGGCTGGACCGTGCGGACCTGCGGGGTGAAGTTCCCCGCGCCGTCGGTGAGGATCGCGAACTCGCGTCCTTCGGGCAGCGGGTGGACTCCGGTGACGGGCTTCGCGCCGCCCGTGGCACGGCGGGTGGTGCCGTCGGCGAAGACGATCAGCGCGCGGTACTTGACGGCCTTGCCGGGGCGTACGCCGCCGACGGGGAGGTCCGCGAAGTCCAGGCGGGCGGTGTGGCGGAGCCAGCCGTCGGCGCCGGTCTCGCCCTGCTGGAGCGGGAGGTCGGTGGCGAAACCGCTCGGCTCGTGGTCGATGCGCAGGGCGGTGGGGTATTTGCCCGCGGGGGTGGTGACGCGGGAGCGCAGGGTGACGGTGAGGGTCTCGCCGTCGGCTTCCTGGGCGACGATCTCGGCGGGGACGACGTCCACGGAGAGCTTGAGCCGGTTGCGGTCGAAGCCGGCGACGAGGCGGACGCCGTCGTCCAGGACCCGGGTGTAGCTGTGGCCGGCCGCGCCCGCGTTGTTCTTGGTGATGCTGCCCACGGACATGCCGCCGGGGCGCGGGATGCCGATGCCCAGGCGCCAGGTGCCGGGCTGCCACTGGCCGCGTACGCGGAGCCGGGACGGGTCGATGCCGATCTCGAAGCCGGACCAGTCGTAGTTGTGCAGGGCGCCCTTGGCTTCGGCGGTGGCGCGGGGCTCCAGGACGGTGCGCATGCGCAGCGGGAGGGCGGAGCGGCTGCCCTGGCGGCGGAGCGCGGCGACGCGCAGCGAGCGCTTGCCGGTGGCCGAGGGGACGTTGGGGATGTAGGCGTAGCCCTTGACGAGGAGCTTGCCGTCCTCCCAGCCGAGGTCGAGGAGCTTGCCGCGTACGGGAAGTTCGCTGCGGTTGAAGTTGCGCACCGAGGAGGGGAGCGAGGAGCTCTCGACGCCCGGCAGCTCGATGCGGGCACGCCGCAGACCGCGGACGGAGAAGGCTCCCGGGTTCTCGCGCTCGTAGTGCAGCAGGTCCACCAGCTCGTCACCGCGGCCGCTGGCCGCCAGGTGCCACTTGACCCGGGCCATCGGGGAGAACTGCCGTACGACCTTGGGGGCGGCACGGGCCAGGAAGTCCTTGGCCGCTCGGTGGAATTCGGGGCGCTCCTCGACCGGAGTCTCCGGGAAGTACTTCATGAGCCGGCTGAGCTCGTCGGGGATCGCTTCGAGGGACGCCACGGGTGGAGGGCCTTTCCGGGGGGACGTGCAGATGATGAACCCCAGGAGGACGGGGCGTTAATGAGACGTCTCCAACCGTCTCATGGTTGCCCCACAGTATGACGTGACACCTCTCACAGGACGAACCCGCCCCGGTCGTCGCCGGGGCGGGGAGAAGGGGCCTGGACCCCCCGGACACCGGGTCAGACGCGGTGGCCGCGGGGGGCGCGCACGGCGCTGAGCAGCGCCCGGCGGGCCTTGCGC
>NZ_NTGZ01000219.1 GCF_002551245.1 Streptomyces sp. rh34 | reverse complement strand
CCCCGGACGCCTCCGATCGCCCCTTCGTGGACCGCGCGGGCGCGGGCACCGGCAGAGCCGTGGCGCCGTGCGCCGTACCGGCACGGCACTGGGCCACGGCCGCCTCGCTGGCGGCCTGGTCGGCGATCGCGTTGAGCGGGTCCCCGTTCACCTGGTGTGCGGGCACATAGCGGAACGTCACCGTGCGGTCGGCCAGCAGGGCGTCGATGCGGGTGACCAGTTCTCGGTTGGCGACGGGCTTGCCGCCGGAGGTCTTCCAGCCGTTGCGCTTCCAGCCCGGCAGCCACTTGGTGACGGCGTTCATGGCGTACTGCGAGTCCATCCGCACCTCGACGCGCGCCGCCGGACCGGTGGACTCCAGCAGCTCCGCCAGCGCCGTGAGCTCGGCGACGTTGTTCGTCGCGGTGCCGAGCGGACCGGCCTCCCAGCGCTCGGGGTTCCCCTGCGCGTCGGCGACGACCCACGCCCAGGCGGCCGGACCCGGATTTCCCTTCGACGCCCCGTCACACGCGGCGATGATGCACTCGTTCATCCCTTGATCATGCCAGCCCCGCATGACCGTTCCGACCGGCCGCGCGGCCGGGGAGGACCCTGACGCCCCGCCTCGCCGCCGTTGACCTCAACCAAACGTGAGGTCATAGCCTCCGAGTGAACCCGGGGCCGCACGGCCCACGGGATCCGCAGGCCGTCGGGGGAACCGGGGGCCGTCAGACCTCGGAGCACCCCATGGACATGGAAGTCACGGCGTGGCATTCGCTGCACAGTGCGATGAACGCCCAGCAGGATCGCCGACCCTTCTCCCGGACGGCGTTGCGCCGCATCATGGCCTTCGCACGGCCCCACCGGCGACGGATCTACCGTTTCCTGCTGCTGAGCGTCCTGACCGCGCTGCTCGCGGTGGCCACCCCCCTGCTGGCCGGCAAGGTCGTCGACGCGATCGTGAACGGCGCGGACACCGGGACGGTCACCCGGATCGCCCTGCTCATCGCGCTCATCGCCGTCGTCGAGGCCGGTCTCGGCCTCCTTACCCGCTGGCTGTCCTCGACCCTGGGCGAGAGCCTGATCCTGGACCTGCGCACCGCAGTCTTCGACCATGTGCAGAAGATGCCGGTGGCCTTCTTCACCCGGACCCGGACCGGCGCCCTGGTCAGCCGGCTCAACAACGATGTGATCGGCGCGCAGCGGGCCTTCAGCAATACGCTCTCCGGCGTCGTCTCCAACGTCGTCACGCTGCTGCTGACGCTCGCCGTGATGCTCACGATCTCCTGGCAGATCACGCTGCTCTCGCTGGTGCTGCTGCCGGTGTTCGTCGTGCCGGCCCGCCGGATGGGGGCCCGGATGGCGGGGCTCCAGCGGGAGGCGGCCGACCACAACGCCGCGATGGGCACCCAGATGACCGAGCGGTTCTCCGCCCCCGGCGCGACGCTGGTCAAGCTCTTCGGGCGTCCCTCCGACGAGTCGGCCGAGTTCGCCGCCCGCGCCGACCGGGTACGTGACATCGGCGTCCGTACGGCGATGGCCCAGTCGGCGTTCATCACCGCCCTCACCCTGGTCTCCGCCCTGGCACTGGCCCTGGTCTACGGGCTCGGCGGCTACTACGCCCTGCGCGGCAGCCTGGAGCCGGGGGCCGTCGTGGCGTTGGCGCTGCTGCTGACCCGGCTGTACGCGCCGCTCACCGCGCTGGCCGGGGCCCGGGTCGAAGTGATGAGCGCGCTCGTCAGCTTCGAGCGTGTCTTCGAGATCCTGGACCTCAAGCCGCTGATCGAGGAGAAGCCGGACGCCGGCCGGGTGCCGGAGGGCCCGGTCTCCGTGGAGTTCGACAAGGTGTCCTTCGGCTACCCCTCCGCCGAGAAGGTCTCCCTCGCCTCGCTGGAGGAGGTCGCCACGCTCGACGAGCGGGGCGGTACACCGGTCCTGCACGAGGTCTCCTTCCGCGCCGAACCCGGCCAGATGATCGCCCTGGTGGGCTCCTCCGGCGCGGGCAAGTCGACGATCGCGCAGTTGCTGCCCCGGCTGTACGACACGGACGCCGGCGCCGTGCGGCTGAACGGTGTCGACGTACGCGATCTGAGCGCGGACTCGATCCGGGACACGCTCGGCATGGTCACCCAGGACGGGCACCTCTTCCACGAGTCGGTGCGGGCCAACCTGCTGCTCGCCCGGCCCGACGCCTCCGAGGACGACGTCTGGGACGCCCTGCGCCGCTCCCGGCTCGACGGTCTGATCGCCTCGCTGCCGGACGGACTCGACACGGTGGTGGGCGAGCGCGGCTACCGGCTCTCCGGCGGGGAGCGCCAGCGTCTCACCATCGCCCGCCTGCTGCTGGCCCGTCAGCGGGTCGTGATCCTCGACGAGGCGACCGCGCACCTCGACTCCACCTCGGAGGCCGCCGTCCAGGAGGCGCTGGCCGAAGCGCTGACGGGCCGGACCGCCCTGGTGATCGCCCACCGGCTCTCGACCGTACGGGCGGCCGACCGGATCCTGGTGGTGGAGGCGGGCCGGATCGTCGAGAACGGCACGCACACCGAGCTGCTGGCCGCCGGCGGGCGGTACGAGGAGCTGTACCGCACCCAGTTCGAGCGGCCGGCGTCGGACGGGGAGAGGCCGGTCCAGCCGGTCCGCTGACCCGGCGCACGCCCCCACGCCGTCCCGGCCGGACCTCACCGGCCGGACGGCGTCAGCGCATGCCGATGCGGGCGAGGGACGCCCGCTCGGCGGCCCGCAGCCGTCGCAGGGCGTGGCCGCCGCACCGGCGCCACTCCTTGGGCTGTCTCTNAGAGACAGGCGTCAGCGCATGCCGATGCGGGCGAGGGACGCCCGCTCGGCGGCCCGCAGCCGTCGCAGGGCGTGGCCGCCGCACCGGCGCCACTCCTTGGGCGACGCCCGCGGCCGGTGCCCGCCGTTGGTGACGAGCGCGTTCACCGACGTCATCGGGTCCGCCGCCATGGTCTTGGCCAGCAGCACGCCGACCACCAGCGGGAGCAGCGTGACGGCCAGGGCGGAGCCGGCGGTGGTGACGTGCTGAATGCGGGGGTGGCGCGGCGCTTCGGAGGTCATGCGGTCATCGAACAGCGGCCCGGGCACCGGAACATCGGGGAACGTACTCAGGGGTGTGGGACCGGCATACTCAGCCGCCCGCGGGGGGACGCTCACAGCGGCCGGGTACGCGGATCCCGGCCGGGCCGCCGGACCACGGAGGGAGCACCTCGATGGGTGACAGCCAGGGACTCGGCGGCAGCGAGGAGCCCCGTGACAGCCAGGGGCTTCCGGACACGGACGCCGGCCGCGGGAGTCCGGCCGCGGCGGTGTTCGACGCGCTGGGAGCGGAGTACGAACGGGCCTTCGCCGCTTCGGCCGCCCACCGCGAGTCGCTGGAGAGGCTGCTGGCGGGCCTGGCCCCGGGGAGCCGGGTGCTGGACGTGGGCAGCGGGACGGGCCGGCCCACGGCACGGACCCTGGCGGACGCGGGGCACCGGGTGCTGGGCGTCGATGTGTCGCCGGTGATGACCGCGCTCGCGGCCCGACAGGTGCCGGAGGCGGAGTTCCGGTGTGCGGACGTCCGCGATCTCCCCCTGCCGGAGGGCGCGTTCGACGCGGTCTGCGTGTACTTCTCGCTGCTGCAGATGGAGCGCGGAGAGCAGCGCGAGCTGCTGGAGCGGCTCGTGCGGTCGCTGCGGCCCGGCGGACTGCTGGTCGCCGCGACGGTGCCGGTGGACGCCGCGGGCGTCGACGCGGTGTTCATGGGGCAGCCGGTCCGGGTTTCCAGCTTCGGCGCCGAGGAGTTCGCCGCCCTGATCGCGCGGGCGGGGGTCACCGTGGAGTGGGAGCACAGCGCGCTGTTCACCCCGGACCACCCGGCCGGCGCACCGGAACCGCACCTCTTCCTGCACGGCCGCCGCAGCTGACGGCGCGGCCTTCCCACGCGGCACTCCCCGCCCATTGGCTATCACAAAGAACAAGCCGAATGAATGACATGGGTGGCGCATTTGTGTTTCTTCACGAGAAGGTAATGCGATAGCAAAGTTCTTGTCTATATGCTCAGCTCCAGTCGCATCCGCGAGGAGCGATCGAATGGGGCTTCCCGGCGCCTGCCTTCCGGCATACCGCAAGGTGAGGCACCTTCACCATTCCGAACATTCATCCGGTTTCACACAGCACATTCGTCAATATGACCCGACCACACCGCTCCCCGGCAGCGCCGGATGCAGGAGGCAGGCCACCATGCAGTCCCTCGTAGAACACGCCCGGACATTCACCGAGCACGTCGCCGCGAACGCAAAGCACTTCGAACGCCTCGCGGACGGCCAGACCCCCGAAGCACTCTTCGTCACGTGCTCGGATTCGCGTGTCGTCCCCTCACTGATCACCGGCGCCCGCCCAGGTCAGCTCTTCGAACTCCGCACCGCCGGCAACATCGTTCCGTCCTATCCGGCGGAGGACCGGCCCACGGGCGAGGCCGCGACCATCGAGTACGCGCTGCGCGCACTCCAGGTGCGCGACATCATCGTGTGCGGGCACTCCCACTGCGGCGCCGTGGGCGCCGTGTTCCGCGGCGACGACCTCTCCGCCATGCCCGCCGTACGTCACTGGCTGGAGCACTCCACGGACGGCCGGGACCCGGCGGCGGACCCCGGCGACCTCCCCCTGGCGATCCAGGCCCACGCCCTCGCCCAGCTCAACACCCTGCGGGGCTACCCCGCGGTGCGCGAGCGGCTCGCCGAGGGTACCCTCGGCCTGCACGCCTGGTACTACGAAGTGCACACCGGCTCCGTCAGCGTTCACCGGCCGGAACGCGGGACCGAGTTCGCCCGCCTTTGACGGTTTTCCCTCCCCACGCTCGCGCGCCCGGCCCCCCGGCGGGCGCGACCGTACCCACAAGGGAAGCCCCACCGTGATTTCCGCGAAGGAACTCAAGAACCCCCACGTCGTGCGGCGTGACCTGCTGGCGTCACTCGTCGTCTTCCTGGTCGCACTGCCCCTGTGCGTCGGCGTCGCCGTCGCCTCCGGAGTGCCGGCCGAACTGGGCCTGGTCACCGGCATCGTCGGCGGACTCGTCGTCGGCTTCCTGCCGGGCAGCAAGCTCCAGGTCAGCGGACCGGCCGCCGGACTCACCGTGCTCGTCTACGAGGCGGTCAAGGAATTCGGCCTCGCCACACTCGGCCCGATCGTGCTGGCCGCCGGTCTGCTCCAGGTGGTGCTGGGCCTGGCCCGCTTCGGCCGCTGGTTCCGCGCCATCTCCGTCTCCGTGGTGCAGGGCATGCTCGGCGGAATCGGCCTGATCATCGTGCTGGGCCAGGTGTACGCCATGGCGGACACCGAACAGCCGGGCAGCGGTCTCGCCAAGCTGGCCGGGCTCCCCGGTCTCGCCGTCGAGATCATCACGAACCACGAGGCCCTGACCGCCTTCGGCCTCGGCGCCGGAACGGTCGCCGTGCTGCTGCTGTGGCCGAGGCTCCCGGCCACCGTACGCCTCGTCCCGGCACCCCTCGCCGCGGTCGCCCTGACCACGGCCGTCGCCTTCCTGGCCGGTCTGCGGCCGGCGGTGGCCGACGTCAACGGGCTGCTGAAGGCCATCGATCTGCCCGGCGGCGCGGATTTCGCCCGGCTCGCCGATGTGGCGATCATCGGCACGGTCCTGGCCTTCGCCCTCATCGCCTCGGCCGAGAGCCTGTTCAGCGCGGCGGCCGTCGACCGGATGCACGACGGTCCCCGCACCGACTACGACAAGGAGCTGGTGGCCCAGGGCGTCGGCAACACCCTCTGCGGGGCGCTCGGCGCGCTGCCGATGACCGCGGTCATCGTCCGCAGCGCCACCAACGTCCAGGCCGGGGCCACCACCGCGCTCTCCCGGATCGCCCACGGCCTGTGGCTGCTGCTCTTCGCCGCGCTGCTGCCCGCCGCCGTCGGGATCATCCCGCTGGCCGCGCTCGCCGGGATCCTCGTGCACGCCGGCTGCAAGCTGGTACCCGCCAAGGAGTTCGGTCCGCTGTGGCGCGAGCACCGCGGGGAGGCCGTGCTCCTGGCGGTCACCGCGATCGCCATCGTGGTGACCAACCTGTTCGAGGGGGTCGTGTTCGGCCTGCTGCTGGCGGTGGTCAAGTCGGCCTGGGAGACCTCGCACGTCCAGCTCACCACCCGCCGGCTCACCGGCGGCCGGGTCGTGGTGACCCTCACCGGGAACGCCACCTTCCTGCGGCTGCCCCGCATCCTGGAGCAGTTGGAGAAGCTCCCGCAGGACCAGCCCATAGAGCTGGACCTGACCGGTCTGCGCCACCTCGACCACGCCTGCCGGGTCGCCCTGGAGAACTGGGCGCGCCGGCACAACAACGCGGAGATCGAGCCGGTGACGATCCGCCGGTAGCCGTACGCACCCTGCCACCCCGCTTCGCGGCGGCCCTGGACGAGGGCCGCCGCGAGGTCTTGGGATCAGGCGGCCTGGGCGAGGAGTTCGGCGCGGCCGAAGAGGAGCGCGTAGCCGGGCGGCAGGCTGCTGACGACCCGGGCGACGAGATCGTCCCCCAGCAGAGCGGCGATCCGGCTGAGGACGACGCCGGCGTCCCACCGGGCGGTCGCCGGGGTGCCGCCGGTGTGCTCGGCGAGGTCACGGACGAAGGCCGCGCCGGAGAGCTGCTTCACAGCGGGCACTTCGGAGGTGAACACCAGGGCGGCTTCCCTGGGCAGGGCCGCGGCGAGCGCGACGCGCTCGTCGCCGGTGACCTGCCGACCGAGGGCGCGCAGCACAGCGCGGAGGCTCTCCTCGGCCCGTTCGCGCGTCGGGTACGCGCCCTCGTAGCGGATCTTCTCCAGCAGCCGGTCGACCGTCGTGACCGCCGGTGCGCCGGCGCTGGAAGGCTCATGGATCATCGTGGCGGCAGCCTTTCTCGTCAGTGCTGTTCGCATCTCAGTGCTGTTCGCATCGGGGCGCCGCCCGCTCCGACCGCTCACCGTCACGGCGGCGCGGCAGGGGCAGGGCAGCGGGTTGATCAAGCTCATGCGTTCTTCGGATGCCCGCCGAAGAGCACGTCATACCCGGGCGGCAGTTGAAGCAGGATGCGCCGGGTGAGTTCCTCGCCCGCCGCCTCCGCGGCGACGCTCAGAACAGCGCCGACGTCCCAGCGGGCGGTCTGTTCGCCGGCTCCCTCGATCCAGGCCGCGGTGGCACGCACGAAGCGCTCCGGGGAGAGCGGTTCGGCGGCCTGAAGCGGGTTGAGCAGGATCAGGGCCATGGTCTCCGGCAGCCGGGCGGCCAGTTCGGCCCGTTCTCCGCCGACCAGGTGAGCGCCGAGGAGGGCCAGGACGACGCGCGCGGCGCGTTCGGCCTCCGTTCGCGTCCCGTACTCGCCGC
Organism: Streptomyces sp. rh34; assembly: GCF_002551245.1. Taxonomy (GTDB): domain Bacteria; phylum Actinomycetota; class Actinomycetes; order Streptomycetales; family Streptomycetaceae; genus Streptomyces. The sequence continues at coordinate 4,887 of NZ_NTGZ01000219.1, read as the reverse complement.
GCTCCCGGATCCGGTCCAGGAACGCCTCCCATCGCAGGGTCACCGCAGTTACCCCCTCGGGTGGTTGCCGGGCGGGGGCCGGGAGCGGGGAAAGGAAGGGGAGTCCGTCCCGGCCCTCGCCGCTGTCGTGGGCCGACCCGGGTCAGCCCTTGATCTGCTGGCGCCGGGACTCCCCGCCGATGGCGATCTTGCGGGGCTTGGCGCGTTCGGCGATCGGGATGCGCAGCGTCAGCACCCCTGCCTCGTAATCGGCGTCGATCTGTTCGGTGTCGAGCGCGTCGGCGAGCACGATCTGCCGGGAGAAGACCCCCAGCGGGCGCTCGGAGAGCTCCATCTGCACATGGTCGGCGTTCACCGCCGGCCTGCGCTCGGCCTTGACGGTCAGCATGTTCCGCTCGACGTCGATGTCGATCGCGTCCGGCGGGACGCCGGGGAGATCGAACGCCACCACGTACTCGTCGCCCTCGCGGTATGCGTCCATCGGCATCGCCGAGTGCCGCGACCAGGTGCCGGGGCGCAGGAGCTGCTCGGTGATCCGGTCGAGTTCACGGAAGGGATCGGTACGCATCAGCATGACGGAAACACCTCCAGTCGATCGGGCGGACGGCCCGTGCTTTTCACCTGAGACCGTTGTAGCATGTCATCCATTCGATGACAACTGACCGTGTCGCCGAAAGGATGACCAATCTTCGAGAGAGCAAGGGAGCTACCGTGTCCCCACGAGCCAGGCCCGAGCCGTTCCAGCACCCCGCCCCGGACGCCGTCTCCCTCCTCGCGGCGGCTGCGGCCCTGAAGGACATCGACGAGGCGCTCCGCGGGGCCCACGTCGGCACCGCGGACACCGACTCCGGACCTGCGCCGGCTACCGATCGGACCCAGGCCCTGGCCTCGCTCCAGCTGTTGCGTGAGGTGCGGGAGCGGCTCGCGGGCTGGGAGACCGGGCTGATCGAGACGGCCCGAGCGGCCGGCGCGAGCTGGGCCGACCTGGCAGACCCGCTGGGCGTGGCCAGCCGTCAGGCGGCCGAGCGACGCTACCTGCGACTGCGCCCCGGCACGGAGGGCAGCACCGGGGAACAACGGGTCCAGGCGACCCGGGACCGCCGGGCCGGCGACCGCTCGATCACCGCTTGGGCCCGGCAGAACGCGGCCGACCTGCGGTCCCTCGCCGGCCAGATCACCGCGCTGGCCGACCTCCCCGCCTCGGCCGACCCTTCACTGGACCGGCTCCGACAGGCGCTCGGTGCGGACGACGCCGCCGCCCTGGTCGCCCCGTTGACCGCGCTCGGACCACATCTCACGTCGGAGCACCGGAAGTTGGCGGACCGGGTGGGTTCACTCGCCCGCCATACCAGCCGGCTGCGCGAGGACACGGCCATCAAACGGCGGAGCGGCTGAACGACACCCCTGTGGGTCCGGGCACCCTCCCCCGGACCCACATTCCCCGCCCGCCGTACGGCTACGGCTTGCGGGCGACGAGCCCCCACTGGTCGACCGGCACCGCGTCGTCCTCCTCGGGCCGCCAGCGGTCGATCGAGACGAATCCCGGCTCGACCAGCTCCAGGCCCTTGGCGCAGTCGGTGATCTCCTCCGGCTTCCGGACGAGGTAGGGCGGGTTGTCGCCCGACGCGTACGCCTCCTGGGCGGCCAGCGTCTGAGGCGTCGTCACCGTGTCACAGAGCACCAGGTAGCTACCCGAGGGCATCCGGGACAGATACCGCTGGACGACCTCGATACCCTCGGCCGGAACGAGGTGTCCCAGGGTCGAGAGCAGGAGAACGGCGACGGGTTCGGACAGGTCGAGCGTCTTGGCCGCCTCCTCCACGACCGCGTCCACATCGGACAGATCGGCGTCCACGTAGGCCGTGCGGCCCTGCGGGGCGCTGGTCAGGAGCGCCTCGGCGTGGGCCAGGACGATCGGGTCGTTGTCCACATAGACGATCCGCGACTCGGGGGCGATGCTCTGCGCCACCTCGTGCGTGCTGTTCGCCACCGGAAGCCCGGTCCCGACGTCCAGGAACTGGCGTACCCCCGCCGAGGCAAGGTGGTGGATCGCGCGGATCTGGAAGGCGCGCGAGGCACGGGCGATGTCGACCATCTGCGGGTAGGCCGCGCTCACCACGTCGGCCAGCTCACGGTCCACCGGGTAGTGGTCCTTGCCGCCCAGCCATGCGTTCCAGACGCGCGCGGAGTGGGGAATGTCGGACCGGATCCGGCGGCGGAAATCGTCGTTGTCGACGCTCATGTCTCTCCTCTACTCACTGTCCGTACAAGGCCGTTGACCGAATTCCCGCTGGCCGGGGCCCTGGAGGTGACCGTACCCCGCCGCCCGGCGGCACGCAGCGGGGGCGGGCCACCTTGCTCGCGAACCCGACTCACCGCCGCGTCGCGGGGCACCCCACCGGCTCCGACCATCCCCTTGTCAGTACTTTCCGTATCATGTTGGTGACTCTAGGTGCACGGTTGGGCTACGACGCTGGAGCCAGGAGGTCACGCTCGGCTGCTGAGCGCGGCCGTGGGCGCCGTCGGCTCGTTGAGCTTCCCGAACGGCACGTGGACGCTCGGGGTGGTCCGCGAGGTGCTCTCCAGGTGGCCCTGCTGGTCGTCGAAGAAGATGTGCGGCTTCAGGATCTTCATGATCCGGCCCTTGTCGATCCCGCCGAGGAAGAACGCGTCGTTGACGGTCACGCCCCACCCCTTGAGGCTCTGCACCGCCCGCTCGTGCGCGGGTGCGTCGCGCGCCGTGACGATGGAGACGTGCAGGCGGATCCGGTAGTCGGGGTCCTTCCGGCGCTCCTGCTCCTCCCGCTGCTGGATCCGGTTCACGTTTGCCAGGAAGTCCCTCAGCGGCCCGGCGTCGTGCGGAATCCCGGCATGGGTGACCTCGTGGGCGCGGAACTTCTCGATCCCGCCCTCCTGGAACACCTGCTCCGACGCGTCCGTGGCGAGGACCCCGTCGAAGTCGAAGGCGATCCGCAGGTCGTGGTCGTCGGCGTCGTCCTCGTAGGGAGCACCCAGGACGTGCCCGGCGGGCAGCCCGGCGGCGACCGCCTCGCGGACGTCCCTCTCGTTCGCCGACAGGAACAGGGACATGTTGAGGGCGGGCATGAACCGGTGCGGCGAGCGGCCCTGCGTGAAGATGGCCCGGCTGATGGGCAGGCCGTGGCTCTCTATGGAGCGCATGACCCGCAGCCCGGTGTCGGGGTCGTTCCGGGACAGGACGATGACCTCGACCAACGGGTCGTTCACCTCGCCCAGGTCGTTCAGCGACAGCAGGCGCCGGATGAAGGGGAACGCGCTGCCCGGGCGGAGCCGGTCGCCCACGTACCGCTCCTGGTGGGCGCGGTAGCTCTCCTCGCCCTGTTCCCGGAAGACGGCGTCCGACTCGGTCAGGTCGAAGAGCGCGCTGGACGCGATCCCGATGACCAGCCGGTCGGCGAGTTCGTAGTACACGGCGCCCCCTCCGGTCGGCCCCTTGCCGACGCGCCCCCACTATCGCACCGTCCGCACGCTCTTCCCGCACGGGCCGGAGGGGTCAGCTCAGCAGCAGCGCGCTGTCCCAGGACGTGGTCCGCACGTTCCCGGTGGCGTACGTGTGCAGGGCGAGGGCGATGCCCGCGGCTCCTTCCAGGAAGCCGGGGCGGTCGAGTTCGCGCGCCGCGAGCGTGTGGGAGTAGCGGTAGCCGAACGGGGCCTCGGGGTCGAACCCGTCCAGCACCCGCGCCGCCAGTCCGTCGGCGGCGGCCTGGAGCCCCGGGTCGTCGCTGTCGTCCGCCATGCGCAGCACGATCTGGAGGAGCCCGGCCCATCCGTGGCACAGCGCGGAGTCGCGGATCAGGCCGTCGTTCGCCGCCGTCAGCGCACCGCGCAGCGCGGCCTCCGCCTCCGCTCGCCAGTCCGCCCGGTCCAGAGCGGCTCCGGCAAGCTGGACGGCGCGGGCCGCGCCGGCGGCGCCGTAGCACCAGGAGTCCCGTCCGCGCTCCGGCGGCTCGCCGCTCTCCATGCGTTCCAGGGTCATCAGGTGGGGCCAGCGCGGGCCGGCCTCGTCGGTGGTGCGCAGGCGGGACAGCAGCGCCATGGTCCGCTCGATGGCCTCGTCCTGACGGTCCACCCGGAACCCTGCCCGCCAGGCGACGGAGAGGAGCGCGAGCGGCCCGGGGACACCGTGGGCGAGACCGAGGTTGACGTGCTCGGCGAGCCCGTGGCCCAGCCCGTCGGTGACCCACCAGGCGGGCAGCCGGGTGCCGTGGCGCGTGATGTCGTCGGCGGTGGCCACGACCACGAGGGAGGTGAGGACCTCGGACAGGGCGCCCCCGGCCGCCTCGCGCTCCGCGCGCCCGTCCGCCGCCTCGTGCCGGGCCAGCAGATAGCGGCCGATCCCGGTGGTGCCGCCGAGGACGTCGTAGCGGCTCCACGCTGCGGCCGGTTCTCCCGCGCGCGTCCGCTCCAGGTCGGCGCGGGCGCGGGTCCGCGCCCGGTCGACGATGTGCCGGTCCAGTCCGGCGAGCATCGTGGTGTAGCCGCCGGAGCCGACGGCCGCGGTGTGCCCGGCGTACGCGAGGGCGACCATGCCCCCGTACAGCGACTGCGGCAGCGGCCGGAGTCCGGCGGCGAGTGCCGCGGACAGATGCGCGTGGACCCGCTCGCGCGACTCCGGATCCGTGGCGGCCGACTCGGCGTGGAGCAGGGCGACTCCGGGGTGGCCGTCGGAGAGCAGCAGCGGATCCCACACCGGTTGCGGGTCGCCCGGGTAGTGCATCAGGTTGTCCGGCACGCCCGCGATCCGGGCCACCCGCTCCGGGTCGGCCAGCCGGTCCGCGACCTCCGCGACGATCCGGGCGGCGGCCTGCCGGTGGGCGGGCCCGCGCACGGCCGGCCCGGGCGTCGGAT
>NZ_NTGZ01000218.1 GCF_002551245.1 Streptomyces sp. rh34 | reverse complement strand
CCCTCCCGCTGCGCGCCGAGCGCGTCGACCGCCCGGCTCCGCACGCCTCCCCGCCCGGGCACGACGGCAGGACCGACCCGGCGACCGTCCACGAGCGCGACGACCGGCCGGTCCCGTCCCGCTCCCGGCCCGAACTGCCGAAGAGGACGAACCAGGAATCCCTCGTCCCGCAGTTGCGCGAGGCGCCCGCCCCGCGCGTCGAGGACGAGCACGCCATCCACGACCCGGGGCTCATGGCGGCCTTCCGGCGCGGCGTCGATCTCGCCGAGGCCCGGACCGCCCAGGAGGAGAGCCCCGACGGCGGACACGGGGGCCCCGGCCGCAGGGGGACCGGGGGGCAGACCGCGCTCGACGCCCCGCTGGAGTCCCTCTCGCCCCTTCCCGTACGCGGAGCCACCACCCCGCCGGACCTCCCCGGCCGGCCCGACCGACCAGCCCCGTCCGACCTCCCCGGCCCGGCCGTCGCGTCGCGGCCGGACCACCCACTGCCCGCGGCCGGCCCGCCCGTACCGGACAGCTACCCGCCCGACGCGTATCCGCACGACAGCCCCGCGTACCAGCGCGGCACCTACGCCGAGAGGGCCCACGACCGCGAACCGGGCGAGCCCGGAGCGTTCCCCGCGGATCCCTTCCTGCCGGGCCGGACCGTCCCGGAACCCCGCAAAGACACCACCTTCAAGGAGCAGACACCATGACGACCGATATGCCGTCCGGTCAGGTCTCGGACCTGGACTGGCTGCTGAGCGGACTGGTACAACGCGTGCCCTATACACGCAGCGCGGTCCTGCTCTCCGCCGACGGGCTGGTGAAATCCGTGCACGGCATGGACCCCGACAGCGCCGACCACATGGCGGCCCTGGCGGCCGGCCTGTACTCGCTGGGCCGCAGCGCCGGGGCCCGCTTCGGCGACAACGGGGACGTACGACAGGTGGTCGTCGAACTGGACTCCACGCTCCTGTTCGTCTCCACCGCGGGATCCGGCACCTGTCTCGCCGTCCTCTCGGGGCGCGAGGCGGACGCCGCGGTGCTCGGCTACGAGATGGCGATGCTGGTCAAGAGCGTCCGCCCCTATCTGACGACCCCGCTGCGACAGCCGGCCGGGGCGCCGTTCCCTCCGGGGCGCTGAGGATGCCGGCCCCGCAGGACGGGCCCCTGCTCGACGACGCGGCAGGCCGGCTGATCCGCCCGTACACGATCAGCAACGGCCGCACCCGGCCGTCCACCGCGTTCGACCTGTTGTCCCTGATCATGGCCACGGGCATCGAGCCGGACATTCCGCTCGGCCCGGAGCACGCGGTGGCCCTCGGCATGTGTGAAGGGCCGATGTCCGTCGCCGAGATCGCCGCGCACCTCCGGCTGCCCGCGGGCGTCGCCAAGGTCATCCTCTCGGACCTGGTCGCCTGCGGCGCGGTCACCGCGCACGCTCCCGCTTTCCACGACATGCCCACCGACCGATCCCTGCTGGAGGCAGTGCTCGATGGTTTACGACGACAGCTCTGACCGCACCCGGACCTCCGAGTTCTTCCCCGTGGCACTCAAGGTCCTGGTCGCCGGTGGATTCGGTGTCGGCAAGACGACGTTCGTGGGCGCGGTCAGCGAGATCGCCCCGCTGAGCACCGAGGAACTGCTGACCCAGGTCAGCGTGGGGACGGACGATCTGGAGGGCGTCGAGTCCAAGACGGCCACCACCGTCGCCATGGACTTCGGCCGCATCACCCTCTCCGAGCAACATGTGCTCTATCTGTTCGGCACACCGGGCCAGGAACGCTTCTGGTTCATGTGGGACGAACTCTCCCAGGGCGCCCTCGGGGCCGTGGTGCTGGCCGACACCCGGCGCCTCGCCGAATGCTTTGCCGCGGTGGACTTCTTCGAACGGCGCGGCATCGGATTCATCGTCGCCGTCAACGAGTTCGACGGCGCCTACCGCTACGAGCCGGACGAGGTCCGCGCCGCGCTCGACCTGAGGCCCGAGGTGCCCGTCGTCCTGTGCGACGCCCGGATCGCCAGCTCCGGCACGGGCGCGCTCGTCACCCTCGTACAACACCTCATCAACGCCACCACGGCGCCCGCCCCACTGCAGACCTTCGGAGCCCACCCGTGACATCCTTCGCCACCGGCCGGATGCTCCTGACGCCCACCGACCGGCACGGACCGGCCCGAGCACAGCGGCTGCGCGAGCTGGATCTCGGCGAACGCCCCGACGCCTCCTACGACAACTTCGACGCCTTCGCCGACAAGGTGGCCGAAGTCACCGCCACGCCCTTCTCGATGGTCAACTTCATCGACGAGAACCGGCAGTTCTTCGCGGGACTCCACACGCCGACGGGCAACCGGGGCGGCCAGGACCTCGGTTCGGCCGCGGCGCGCAGCAACCGCAGCAGCCGGTACATGGCCCGCGACCACGGCTACTGCCCGCACGTCCTCGTCCGTCGCAAGGCCCTCGTCCTGGACGACGTCTGCGACTACCCGCGGTTCGCGGGCAATCCGGTGGTGGACGACATAGGCATCCGCTCCTACCTCGGGGCGCCGCTGATCGACCGCACCGGCATCGCGCTGGGCACCGTCTGTGCCGTCGACACGGTGTCGCGCCCCTGGGGGCGGGCCGGGCTCGACACCATCAAGTCACTCGCCCATGAACTCGTCCGACAGATCGACGACCGGGAGGGCCATCACCCTCTCTGACGCCACCTCCTCTGCAGGCGGTGCTGTGCTCAACTCCCGGGCGGCGCACCGGTACTGCCCCGAAGGACCACCTTTCCCCCGATCCGCAGCACCCGGGAGCGCCCCGCCCCCGACGGTGTCCGCAACGCGAGAGCGATCACCTGCTCGCCCATCTCCGTGAGCGGCAGCGCCACCGTGGTCAGCGGCGGCGACACCTCACGTACGACGGGGATGTCGTCGAACCCCGCGAGCGACATGTCCTCCGGGACGCGTACGCCGGCCTCCCGCAGAGCGGCGAGCGCGCCGACGGCCATCACATCGGTCACCGCGAACACACAGGTCGGCCGCGAGCCCCCGGAGGCCAGCAGCTGCCGTGCCGCCGCGTGCCCGCCCTCCCGGGTGAACGCGCCCCGCACCACCCGCTCCAGGGTGATGCCCGCCTTGCTGAGCCCCTCGCGGAACCCCGCCAACCGGTCGGCCACCGTGGTCAGTTCGGGAGGCCCGCTCAGCACCGCGAAGTCCCGGTGCCCCAGCGCCACCAGCGAGGCCGCGAGCGCCGCCGCACCCGCCCTGTTCTCCGGCTGCACGGTGTCCACCCGCATGCTCCGGTGGCGGCTGACCACCGCGACCCGGCCGCCGGCCCGGACGTACGGCTCCAGCTCCGCGGCCATCGCCCGCTCCCAGGCGCGGTCCTGGAAACCGGAGCCGATCAGCAGGATGGCCCGGGCCCGCTGGGCCCGCAGCATCGAGACGTACGCGATCTCCCGGGCGGGTTCGCGAAAGGTGGAGGCCAGCATCACCAGCAGGTCCTGCTCGGCGGCGGCGCGCATCACTCCGCCGGCGATGCCCGCGAAGTAGGGGTCGCCGACGTCGTGGCAGATCAGCCCGACCGTACGGGTGCCCTCGGGGCTCGCGAGGGCCTGGGCGTGGGCGTTGGGGATGTAGCCGAGGAGGTCCGCCGCCGCCCGGACCCGCTCGCGCAGGTCGTCGCGGACCCGGGTGGTGCCGTTCAGTGCCCGGGACGCGGTGGCGAGCGAGACGCCCGCCTCGCGCGCCACCGCGTCGAGCGTCACATGGGCGGCGGGGGCCCGGCGTCGCGTATCGGGGTGGACCGGTGTACCAGAAAGCGCTTTCTGAAAGCGCCTTCACGGTCAGGGCCCGCAGCATCGCAGCATTGCACAGGTCTCCACAACTGCCCCCGAAGTCCAGGGAGTTCACCGTGAGCCAGAGCGCGTTGGCCAAGCGCCCCGCCGATGTGGCGGGGGTCGCCCGCAGGGACGGCCCCACGACCGGGGAGCGGCTCGCCCGCGCGGCGGAGCAGAGCTGGCGGCCCCTCGCCCTGCTGCTGGCCGCCCTGGTGGCCTGGTGGGTGATCGCGGCCGCCGAGCTGATCGAGCCCTACCTCGTGCCGTCGCCCGGCGCCACGCTGGACGTCCTGACCTCGAAGACCGGGTACCTCTGGCAGCACACCTGGGTGACGACGTACGAGACGCTCCTCGGCTTCGTCATCGCGGTCGCCGTCGGCGTGCTCGCCGCGGTGGTGATGGTCTACTCCTCGACGGTGGAGCACGCTCTACCCGATCCTGCTCTTCGCCCAGGTCGTGCCGAAGATCGCCATCGCCCCGCTGTTCGTGGTGTGGCTCGGGTTCGGTATCGCCCCCAAGATCCTCATCGCCGTCCTCATCGCCTTCTTCCCGGTGGTGATCTCGATGGTCACCGGACTCAAGGCGGTCGACCCCGAGATGCTCCAACTGTCGGCCACCATGGGGGCGAAGCCCTGGCAGACCTTCGTGAAGATCCGGTTCCCGGCCTCGCTGCCGCACCTGTTCTCCGGGCTCAAGGTGGCCGTCACCCTCGCGGTGACCGGTGCGGTCGTCGGCGAGTTCGTCGGGGCGAACGAAGGACTCGGCTACGTCATCCTCCAGGCCAACGGCAACCTCGACACCCCGATGCTCTTCGCGGGGCTGCTGGTGATGTCGCTGATCGGCGTCGTGCTGTTCGTCATCGTCGAGATCGCCGAGAAGCTGCTCCTGCCGTGGCACGCCAGCCGGCGTGAGTCCTCGGCCACCACCACGTTCTGAATCCCCGTCGCGAGAAGGGCCAGCCCATGCATGCGCGCAGACTCCTGATCGGTGTCGTACCCCTCGCCCTGGTGGCCGCCACCGCCTGCGGCGGCGAGGAGACGTCGACCAGCACCAGTGACTCCGGCAAGAAGCTGGACAAGGTCACCCTGACGCTCAACTGGTATCCGTACGGCGAACACGCGCCGTTCTACTACGGCAAGCAGCAGAAGATCTTCGAGAAGCACGGCATCGACCTGGACATCCGGGCGGGCCAGGGCTCCCAGAAGACGGTCCAGGCGACGGCCGCCGGGCAGACCGACTTCGGCTGGGCCGACACCCCGGCCCTGCTCGCCGGCGTCGACCAGGGCGTCAAGGTGAAGAGCCTCGGCGTCTTCCTCCAGACCACCCCGGCCTCCGTACAGTCCTTCGACGCCAAGGGCATCGACGGGCCGGCCGATCTGAAGGGGCGGACGATCGCCGGGACGGCCGGGGACGCGCTGTCCAAGACCTTCCCGATCTTCCTGAAGAAGAACGGCATCGGGGAATCGGACGTCACCGTCCAGAACACCGACCCGGCGGGCAAGATCGCCGCGGTGATCTCGGGGAAGACCGACGGGCTGCTCGGCTACGCGAGCGACCAGGGCCCGATCATGCGGGACAAGGCCAAGAAACCGGTCTCGTACCTCCGGTTCTCCGAACACGGACTGAACTTCTACTCCAACGGGCTGCTCGCCGGGCAGAAGATCCTCGGCTCGAAGCCGGAGGTGGCGGAGCGCATGGTGAAGGCGGCCAGCGAGGCGTGGGCGGCCGCCGAGAAGGCGCCCGAGCCGGCCGTGGCGGCGATGGAAGGAGCCTCCGAGCAACTACCGCCGAAGGCGGTGCTGTCCGAGCAGTTCGCGACGACGCTGACCCTGCTCCACACGGCGGCGACCGAGGGCAAGGCGCCCGGCGTCAACACCGAGGCGGACTGGCAGCAGACCATCGACGTCTTCGCCGAGGCCGGCATGGTCACGAAGCCGAAGGCCGTGGCGGATTACTGGGACACCGAGAAGGCGCTGAAGGGATGACGATGCAGAAGCAGCAGACGACGCCTCGCGCCGGGGCGGCCGCGGGGGCGGGCCCCGCGGCGGCGGTCCGGCTCGCGGACGTGTCGGTCCGCTTCCGCAGCAAGAAGCGCGACGTCACCGCGATCGGCGATGTGTCGCTGGACGTGGCGCCGGGCGAGTTCGTCGCCATCGTCGGACCGTCGGGGTGCGGCAAGTCCACCCTCCTCAAGCTGGTGGCCGGCCTGCTCACCGCCTCCTCGGGGGACGTCCTGCTCGGCGGCGAGCGCGTCACCGGGGCCCGGCACGACATCGGTTACGTCTTCCAGCGCGCGGCCCTGCTGGAATGGCGCTCGGCGCTGCGCAACATCCTGCTCCAGGCGGAGATCCGCCACATGGAGCCGGCGGTGGCGCGCGGCCGGGCCGACGAGCTGATCCGGATGACCGGCCTGACCGGCTTCGAGGACGCCTACCCGCACGAGCTCTCCGGTGGCATGCAGCAACGCGTCGCGCTCTGCCGGGCGTTGCTGCACGAACCGCCGGTCCTCCTGATGGACGAACCGTTCGGCGCGCTCGACGCCCTCACCCGCGAGCAGATGAACACCGAGCTGAACCGGATCTGGCGGACCACCGGCACCACGGTCCTTCTGGTCACCCACTCCATCTCGGAGGCCGTCTACCTGGCCGACCGAGTCGTGGTGATGAGCCCGCGCCCCGGCACCGTCACGGAGATCATCGAGGTGGCTCTGCCCGCCGAACGCGACTACAGCGAGACGCTGGGCCGCCCGGAGTTCCGTGCCGCGGCGGCGCACATCCGGGATCTGCTGGGCGCGGTGTCCGCGCAGGACTGAGAGGGACGAAGGGCGACAGGAAGCGGTACGTGCCGGGCAGGCCTCCTGCCCGGCACGGTCGCGTTACGGGTGCCGGGGTGCGTCGCCCCCCTCGGCAGGCCTACGGCTGCCGCACCGCTTCGGCCTCGAGGCCGGCCGCGCGAAGCCTCCGCGCCAGCAGTTCGATCTCGGGCCCGGTGCCGTGGTGGCCGCCGTCGAGTATCCGCTCCAGCAACGCCCGCGCCTGGGGGAGCGTCCGCCCGCCGTCGGTCCGCAGGGCGCGGAGGACCGGCAGCCGCCGGGCCGGGGCTTCCACCAGGACCAGTCGGGCCGCGCCGTGCTCGGCGAGCATGCGGGCACGCAGGTGATCGGGGAGTTCGCCGTCGCACACCAGCACCGTCGAGTCGCAGCGGGAGCACTGGTGCTCCTCGTCCCACCACACGCGGTCGTCCCTCACGGCCTGCGTCCCCGAACAGCGCAGATCCGCCCCGCAGGTCTCGCAGGGGACCGACCAGGAGACCGTGGCGATGTCCATCTCGGGGCCCCTCCCGGTAGCGGGACTCGGTAGCGTCAAGGAGGCTCATTATGGGCGCTCGTGGTGCTGGCCCGGAACGCGGTCCGGCCCCGGGCGCCGAACCGCGCACCCGGGGCCGGACCTCCCGCACCGCCGTTCAGTAGCGCAGCCGGGACAGATACCGATAGCTGGCCCGCGCCGAGGCGAACGGATCGGCCGGGGCGTCGTGCTCCACCAGCCACTGCTTCACCCCGCCCTGCCGCGCGGTGTCGAACATCGCCGGGAAGTCCAGGATCCCCGACCCGACGTCCGCGAAGTCCCCGTTCGGCGCCATGTCCTTCACATGGAGCGCGGGGAAGCGGCCCCGGTGCCGGACGAACAGGTCGCCCGGGTCGGAGGAGCCGCCGTCGGCCGCCCAGTACAGGTCCAGCTCGAAGCCGACCAGCTCCGGATCGGTCTCGTTCAGCAGGATGTCGTACAGGCTGACGCCGTCCACCACTTCGTGGTCGCCGCCGTGATTGTGGTAGAGCAGCTTCAGCCCCGACTCCCTGGCGGCCAGCCCCGCCCGGTTGAACTGCCGTGCCACCTCCCGGTATCCGTCCGGCGAGTGCAGCGAACCCGGCAGGCTCGGCACCACGATCCACTTGCCGCCCAGCGTGTGGACGTCCTCCAGCGCCTGCGGCAGTCCGGAGCCCGTCACGGTGGTGTAGCCGACGTGCTCCAGCACCGCCTTGAGCCGGGTCCGGTCCAGCATCCGCCGTATCCCGGCAGGGGAGTTGCCGTACCGGCCGCTGACGCCGACCGTCGCGTACCCGATCTCCGCGAGCTGCTCCAGCGTCCCCGCGAAGTCCGCCGCGAGCGGCGTCCGCATGGTGTACAGGTGCATCCCGATCCCCGACGGGGGGATACGCCGGCCGGCCGCGGCGGCCGGGGCCGCGCCCAGGCCGACGGCGGCCACCGCCCCCAACGCCGTTCCGAGAATGGCTCTCCGGGCTTCGTTCGTGCGCTGCCTTCCCATGGGACTCCTCACTTCACATCGATGCGGACGGCGCCGGTACTCGTGTCGCCCTTGTCGTCGGTGACCGTCAGACGCGCGGTGTAGGCGCCCTTGCGGTCGTAGGTGTGCGTCGCCGACGCGCCCTCGGGCCCGGACGGCTTCACGTTGTCGCCGAAGTCCCAGTGGTAGGAGGCGATCGAGCGGCCCCGCGCGGGCTTGACCGTGCTGCTCAGCGACACGGTGAGGGGAGCGGTCCCGGACGCGGGCCCGGCCTCCACCGTCACCTTGGTCCCGCCCTTCTTCTCCACGCCGGGACCGTTGAAGTGCAGCCAGTCGACCGAGAGCAGATCGGCCTTGCCGGGAGCCCAGTCCGGGTTGGTGAAGACGGCGTACAGCGTGGTCGTGCCGCCCGGGTTCCTGAGCTTCGTCGTCGGGGAGATCAGCTTCTCGTAGCCCCCGGTGTTCGGGATCTCCACCGAGCCCAGCAGCGCGCCGGTGGGGGAGCCGGCCCGGAACTCCACCGTGCCGCCGAGCCCGCCGGACGACGCGCCGACCGTCACCGAGTCGACACCCTTGAGGTTCACCGGGTCGAAGCCGACCCAGTCGCCGTCCTCGATCTCGATCAGCCGCTTCCCGCCGGATGCTTCGGACCGGCTGCCGATGTCCACACCGCCGCCCGCGCCGCCCGTCGCCGTGCGGTGCTCGGCCTCACGGAAGGAGGTTCGCAGGGTCAGCGAGGTGGAGCCCGTCAGCGCCGGGGCATCGGCAGCGCCCTTGTCCTCGTACTGTGCGGTGATCCCGTAGTAGAGGTTCTGTCCCGGACCGTGGCTGTCCCCGGCGTCGGTGACGATCTCGCCCGCGCATCCGGTGTAGTTGTCCAGCGGATGCAGATGGGTGTCATGGCCGAGCTGCGACTGCACCACGACCCGCGAGCAGTCGATCGGACCGCTCCGACCGTCCTCCTGGTCGATCACCTTCACCGTGAACGGGATCGTGTCCCCGAAGCCGAACATCCCGCCGTCCGGCGGCTGCTGGATCGTCACCTCGGGCCGTGTGTTGCCCACCGTGATGTCCCGCACCGCGAGCGCCGTCAGCTCGTCGGGGCCGGTCACGGTCAGCCGTGCGGTGTGCAGTCCCTTGGCGGTGTACGTGTGTGTGGGGTCGGCCTCGGTCGAGTCCGTGGTGCCGTCACCGTCGAAGTCCCAGGCGTAGCCGACCGGTTGATCGCCCGGCAGGCCGGAGCCCTCGCTGGAGAACTTCACGGTCAGCGGGGCCGTTCCGCTGTCCCGGTCGACGGAGATCTTGGCGTCGGGCAGCCGGCCGTCACCGACGTAGTCGATCCGGTAGATGCCCGCGCCCTCGTTGCTGCCGCCGCGGCCGGTACCGCTGCCGAGACCGAAGTCGATGACGTACATCGCTCCGTCGGGGCCGAAGTCCGCGTCGAAGGGCTGGTTCCACTCCATGTCCTCGAAGATGCCGTTGATCGACTGGAGGTCCCCCGCCCTCACGGGGTCGAACCGGGGATCGGTGAAGGTCTGGTCCTCGCTCTGGAACGAGAACGTCTTGAACCAGCGCCGGGTCAGCTCGTAGTTGAACGCCTTCCCCTCGAAGTACTCCGGGAACTTGGTCCGGTAGGTGTTGTCCGGGTCGTAGTCGTAGACCGGGCCGCCCATCGGGCCGCCCCCGCCGGTGCCCACCTCCGGGAACTCGGCCGAGGCGGAGTAGGCGTACCAGACCGTGGCAGGCTGGGCCGGCGGCAGCTCCCGCAGGCCGGTGTTGTTCGGCGAGTCGTTGACCAGCGCCGAGCAGTCGAACTTCGGCCCGGACGTCTTCGTCGTGAAGTCGTAGTCGTTGAACGGGGTGTTGTTCCCGACGCAGTACGGCCAGCCGAAGTTCCCCGCCTCCGTGATACGGGTGTACTCGACCGTGCCCTCCGGGCCGCGGTCCGCCTTCGCCTGACGGGCGTCGGGGCCGTAGTCCGCGACCATCAGGGCGCCGCTCAGCGGATCGGTGGTGATACGGAACGGGTTGCGCATGCCCATCGCGTAGATCTCGGACCGCGTCTTCTCCGTACCCGGGGCGAAGAGGTTCCCTTCGGGGACCGAGTACGTGCCGTCGTCCTCGGGCGTGATCCGCAGGATCTTGCCGCGCAGGTCGTTGGTGTTGCCCGCGGTCATCTGCGCGTCCCAGGCGCGGCGGCCCTCGCCCTCGTCGATCGGCGTGAAGCCGTCCGAGGCGAACGGGTCGGTGTTGTCGCCGGTAGCCGCGTACAGGTTGCCGTCCTTGTCGAAGGCGAGCGAACCGGCCATGTGCGAGTTGGCCCGGCCCTCACCGCGCAGCGTCGGCACCGTCAGCAGCCGCTTCTCGGACGCCGGGTCGACGGTGTTGCCGTCCGCGGTGAAACGGGACAGGTTCAGCCTCTTCTCGACCTTGTCGGAGTACAGCAGGTAGAGCCAGTTGTTCTGCGCGAAGCCGGGGTCGAGTGTCAGCCCCAGCAGTCCGTCCGACTGGCTGGTCATCTTCGGGGTGTACGCGAAGTCCAGCGCGGTGGAGACCTTCATCGTCTCCTGATCGATCACCTTCAGCTTGCCGGTCCGCTGGGCGAAGAACACCCGGCGGTCGGGAGCGACGGCCAGCTCGAACGGGTCGGCCAGATCACTCGTGGCGAGCGGGGTCCGCTGGAACGACCCCGTGCGCGTCGCGGTGCAGTCGCCCTCCGCAGCGCCGGCCGCCCACTGGATGCCGCCGAGGAGGTGTTTGACGAACCCCTCCTCCTGGAAGGACGCCTTGTCGTGCCCGCCCGCGGTGAACCACGAGC
The DNA here is from genome assembly GCF_002551245.1 of Streptomyces sp. rh34. Taxonomy (GTDB): domain Bacteria; phylum Actinomycetota; class Actinomycetes; order Streptomycetales; family Streptomycetaceae; genus Streptomyces. The sequence goes on along the minus strand of NZ_NTGZ01000218.1, from coordinate 1,336 downwards.
GGCCCCCGTCGTAGTTCTTGCACCAGGAGAACGGGTGGTCCACGCCCTCGTCGAGCCCGTCGATCCCGTCGCGCACCTTGATCTGGGCGAGGGTGTGCACCTTGGACGTGGGGTTGGCGCGCCAGTTGTACCACTCCTCCTGGCGCTCCCAGAGGTCGGGAAGGTGCTGGGTCGAGGGGTGTGTGTGGTCGAGAACCTTGACCCGGCCGGTCTGGGGGCTGGGGTGTTTGTCGAAGATCGCGCCGACCAGCCCCCCGTACCACTCCCAGTCGCGTTCGCCGGCGGACGCGGAGTGCAGGCCCACCCAGCCGCCGCCCGCCCGGATGTACCGCTGGAGGGCGGCCCGCTCCTCCGCGTCGAGCAGGTCACCCGTCTCCGGGGTGGAGTTGGTGTTGTTGAAGACGACCGCCTGGAACCGGCCGAGGTCGGCGTCGTTGAAGACCGAGGAGTCGGCGGTGGCCTCCACCTCGAAGTCGTGCTCGGCCCCGAGCTTCCGCACCGCCTCGATCCCGGCCGGGATCGAGGGATGGTCGAAGTTGGTGACCTCGGAGTAGACGAGCACCCGGTACGAAGCTGCCGCCTGCGCGCCGGGCGGCGCCGCCACCAGGAGGGCGAGGACCAGCGCCAGGAGAGAGGTGAGGGAGATGAGGGGGGACGGGCCGCCGGGGGATCGGCCGACACGGCCGGCCCGGCTCAACGAACGGCGTCTCATGGGGCGCTCCCTGTGCGGTAGATGCCGACTGCAGGATGTGTAGAAAGCGCTTTCTGAAGTACGCCGTTCAGAGTAGGTTCAGCTCTCCGACGGGGTCAATGGGTCTGCAGGGCCCAGCGTGCGGGGCGGGGCGGGAGGCCCGGCCGCGCGTGGATGTCGGTGCCGGGCGTTACGGTCGAATCCCGGCGAGAAGCCGCCGGGGGCCCTGGAAACGGAGGCCCGGGATGCCCGCCGACGCCGCGATCACCGCCGCCGATGTCCGCTCGGCCGCTCTGTCCCTGCCCTCCACCACGGAGAAGCTCGCCTGGGGGCAGCCGACCTTCCGGGTGGCGGGCAAGATCTTCGCCTCGCTCGGCGACGACGAGACGGCGATGGGCGTGAAGTGCCCCCGGGAGGACCGTGCCGAGTTGATCGCCGCCGAGCCGGAGAAGTTCTTCATCCGTGAGGGGCACGACGACCACTACGCCTGGATGCGTGTCCGGCTGTCCGCCCTGGAGGACGCGGCTGAGCTGGCCGCCGTCCTCGCCGACTCCTGGCGGCAGGCCGCCCCGCGCCGGCTGGTGGCGGCGCACCCGGAGCTGGACGTGCCGGAGGGCGGGGCGGCGGGGGAGGGCGAGGGGTGAG
>NZ_NTGZ01000217.1 GCF_002551245.1 Streptomyces sp. rh34 | reverse complement strand
GCGGCTACATCGCCGACAGCAAGATCGACGGCCAGGTCGGCCCGTACTCCCAGCAGCAGTGGTACACCCGCGACAGCTCCGTCGGCGGCTGGACCAACGGCGTCTGGAACATGACGTTCTCGGGCGTCGAGGGCGCACCGGCCAACAGCTTCCCGGAGCCGCCGTACACCACGCTGGACACCACCCCGATCTCCCGCGAGAAGCCGTTCCTGCATCTCGACGGCGACGACTACAAGGTCTTCGTCCCGGAGAAGCGCGAGAACGCGCGCGGCGTTTCCTGGGACGGCGGGGCGCCTGCGGGCGAGTCGGTCCCGCTGGACCGGTTCTACGTCGTGAAGGAGGGGGCGGACGCCGCCACCATCAACGCGGCCGTGGAGCAGGGTCTGCACCTGCTGTTCACGCCCGGCGTCTACCACATCGACGAGACCATCCACATCGACCGCGCGGACACCGTGGCCCTCGGCCTCGGCCTGGCCACGATCATCCCGGACAACGGGGTGACCGCCATCAAGGTCGGTGACGTGTCCGGCGTGAAGCTCGCGGGCCTCCTGGTCGACGCGGGTCCGGTGAACTCGCAGACCCTGATCGAGGTCGGCCCGGAGAACGCCTCGGCGGACCACTCGGCGAACCCGACCTCGCTGCAGGACGTGTTCGTGCGGATCGGCGGCGCGGGCCCCGGCAAGGCGNGAGGTCGGCCCGGAGAACGCCTCGGCGGACCACTCGGCGAACCCGACCTCGCTGCAGGACGTGTTCGTGCGGATCGGCGGCGCGGGCCCCGGCAAGGCGACCACCAGCATCGTCGTCAACAGCGACGACACGATCATCGACCACACCTGGGTCTGGCGCGCCGACCACGGCGAGGGCTGGGGCTGGGAGACCAACCGGGCCGACTACGGCGTCCGCGTCAACGGCGACGACGTCCTGGCCACCGGCCTGTTCGTCGAGCACTTCAACAAGTACGACGTGGAATGGTACGGCGAGCGCGGCCGCACGGTCTTCTTCCAGAACGAGAAGGCGTACGACGCACCCAACCAGGCCGCCATCCAGAACGGCGACACGAAGGGCTACGCCGCCTACCGCGTCGACGACTCCGTCGAACAGCACGAGGGCTGGGGCATGGGCAGCTACTGCTACTACAACGTCGACCCGACCATCATCCAGGAACACGGCTTCAAGGCCCCCGTGAAACCCGGCGTGAGGTTCCACAACCTGCTCGTCGTCTCACTCGGCGGCAACGGCCAGTACGAGCACGTCATCAACGACGTCGGATCCCCCACNCCCCGTGAAACCCGGCGTGAGGTTCCACAACCTGCTCGTCGTCTCACTCGGCGGCAACGGCCAGTACGAGCACGTCATCAACGACGTCGGATCCCCCACCTCGGGAACGTCGACGGTCCCCTCGACCGTCGTCAACTTCCCCTGACCCGGGCCTCTTCGGCCCGAACCCGGTGACCCGGGAGCGGGGGCCCGGGTCCGGTGTCCGGCGGCCCGGACCGGACCCCCGCGAACGGAGGGCGGCCTCCGGTGGACGCACCTGTCCGCCGGGGGCCGCCCGTTCCGCGCACGAGGGGCCGCGCCCGGGAGTCTCCCCGCCCGGCTATCGGGAGCGGGACAGCAGCGCCCCGCCCGCGTACCGCGCCGATGCGCCCAACTCCTCCTCGATCCTGATGAGCTGGTTGTACTTGGCCGTGCGGTCGGAGCGGGACAGCGAGCCGGTCTTGATCTGGCCGCAGCCGGTCGCGACCGCCAGGTCCGCGATCGTGGTGTCCTCCGTCTCGCCGGAGCGGTGGGACATCACGGCGCTCCAGCCCGCACGACGGGCGGTGGCGACCGTGGCGAGGGCTTCGGTCAGGGTGCCGATCTGGTTGACCTTCACCAGGACCGAGTTGCCGACACCGGTCCGGATCCCCTCGCGTACCTGCGCCTCGTCGGTACAGAACACGTCGTCGCCGGTGAGCTGGCAGCGGTGCCCGACGCGGGTGGTCAGCTCGCGCCAGCCGTCCATGTCATCCTCGGCCATCGGGTCCTCGATGGAGACGACCGGGTACGCGTCGATCAGCTTGACCAGGTAGTCGACCTGTTCGGAAGGGGTGCGGCGCACGCCCTCGCCCTCGTACACGTACGCGCCGTCGCGGAAGAACTCCGACGAGGCCGGGTCCATGATCAGGCCGATGTCCGTCCCGGGGCGGTACCCGGTGCGTTCGACCGCGCTCATGACGAAGTCGAGCGCTTCCTCCGCCGTGCGCAGCGCGGGCGCGAAGCCGCCTTCGTCACCGACGCCGGTGGCGTGTCCGGCGGCGAGCAGGTCACGTCGCAGGGTGTGGAAGATCTCGGAGCCCATGCGGACGGCTTCCGCGAAGGTCTTCGCTCTCACCGGCGCGATCATGAACTCCTGGAAGTCCAGCGGATTGTCGGCGTGCGCGCCGCCGTTGATGATGTTCATCATCGGCAGCGGGAGAAGGCGGGCGTCGGATCCGCCGAGATGGCGGTAGAGCGGCCGGCGGTGGGCCGCCGCGGCGGCCTTCGCCCCGGCGAGTGAGACGCCGAGGATCGCGTTCGCGCCGAGCCGGGACTTGTCGGGCGTGCCGTCGAGGGCGACGAGCGCGGCGTCCAGGCCCGCCTGGTCGTCCGCGTCGCGGCCCACGACCGCGGCCGCGATGTCCTCGTTGACGTGGGCGACCGCCCGGTCGACGCCCTTGCCGTGCCACCGTCCGGCGTCCCCGTCGCGCAGTTCCAGGGCCTCCCGGGCACCGGTGGAGGCGCCGGAGGGAACCGCCGCGCGGCCGAGGGAGCCGTCGGCGAGACGGACGTCGGCCTCGACGGTGGGGTTGCCCCGGCTGTCGATGATCCGGCGGGCGGTGACGGACTGGATGACGGTGGGCTCAACTGCCTTGGGGGCCATGCGAGGTCCTTCCGAAGTCACATGCCGCGGCACTCTTGCGACAACGCCGGCGCGAGCCGCGACGACGTAACTCTACAGCAAGACTGTTCAGATATGCTGTTCAGGTCAGCTGCTGAGCCTAGCTGTGCAGTCACGCTGTTCAGATGTGCTGTTCAGATGTGCTCCGCGGGCCATGTGCGGGGACCCGCTGACGATCGCCGGGTTAAAGTGCCCTATGCCCACCCCCGAGCCCGCCACCGTCGCCGCCGATCTGCGCATCGCCATGGGCAAACTCGCGCGACGCGTGAAGCAGGAGGACCGGATCCCGCACGGTCAGGTCGCCGTACTGGGCGTCCTCGACCGGGACGGGGCCATGACCACCAGCGACCTCGCGGCGGACCAGCGCGTGCGCCCCCAGTCGATGGCCCGCGCGGTCGGACTCCTCATGGACCAGGGTCTCGTCGTCCGCCGGGCGCACCCGACGGACGGCCGCAAGTCCCTCGTCGACCTCTCCGACGTGGGAAGGGCGGCACTGGAGGCGGAGCGCGACCGCCGCGCCGACTGGCTCGCCCGGGCCATCGACCTCGAACTCGGCGAAGACGAGCAGGAGACGCTCGCGCGCGGTGCCGCCCTGATGGAACGGCTCGCCGCTTACTAGAACCCGGGCACTCCCTCCGGCCGGAGAGCCCGGACCACGGGAAAGCGCGTTGTCGGGGACGCGCGGGTGTGTCAGGGTCGCCCGGTGAACGCTTCGCGATGTGACCTTCTGCGCCGCCAGTTCGATCTGACCTGGTCGCTGTTCGAGTACCACCTGGAGCGACTCGACACCGAGGACTTCCTCTGGCAGCCGGCACCGTTGTGCTGGACGGTGCACCTGCGGGCCGACGGCCGGTGGACGCCGGACTGGGCGGAGACGGAGCCCGATCCCGTTCCGGTGCCGACGATCGGCTGGCTCAGCTGGCACATCGGCTGGTGGTGGAGCACGACGGTCGATCACTCCCTGGGCCGCAAGCCCCGGGACCGGGAGGACGTCGCGTGGCCGGGCGACGCCGAGGGAGCGATCGGCTGGCTGCGCGAGCTCCGGGAGGAGTGGCTGGGGGTGCTGGACGGCCTCGACGACGCGGCTCTCGACGCCGCCGCCCCGTCGTCTCCCTGGGAGCAGGGGCCGGACCACACCGTCGCGCACATGGCCGCGTGGGTCAACGCCGAGCTGATGAAGAACGTCGCGGAGATCGGGCAGCTCCGGATGGTGCGCGCGGCGTCCTCGGGCTGACCGGGCCGCCGTGGCGCCGGCCCCCGTTCCGTTTCACCTGGCCACGGCCCGGCAGTAGGCCTCGTCGCCGGCGAGGAGGTTGCGGTGGGTGTCCTCGGCGGTGACGACGCCCCCGTCCAGGACGAGCACCCGGTCCGCGGCGTCCAGGAGCGCCGGACTGCTGGTCATCACGAGAGTGGTGCGGCCCCGGCGCAGCTTCGCGACGTTGCGCGCGATGAGCTGTTCGGTGACCGCGTCGACGGCCGTCGTGGGGTCGTGCAGCACCAGTATCTCGCTGTCGGCGGCCAACGCACGAGCGAGGGACAGCCGTTGGCGCTGGCCACCGGAGAGGTTCGATCCCCGGTCGCGTACCGCATGGTCGAGCCCCTCCCGGTGCAGGGCGACGACGTCGGTGAGCATGGACGCCTCGACGGCGTCCGCGATCGTCCGGCCGGTGCCCGACGGGTCGATGTTCGTACGGAGCGTGCCGGCGAAGATCTCTCCGTCGTACGGGTTCACCAGCAGGTGTTCGCGGACCGACTCGATCGACAGGCCGGCGATCTCCCGGCCGCCGACCCGCACCACTCCCCCGTACGTGTGAGGGGCGGCGTTCACCGCGAGGACGGAGGCGAGGTCGGCCGCCGCACGCGGCTGATAGGCGGCGATCGCCACGAACTCACCGGCCGCCACCGAGAACGTGACCCCCTGGAGCGTCCCGTGGCGTACGCCTTCGACCTCCAGGTCTCCGCCGGGCTCCGGGCGCCCGGTCCCCGGTGTCGTCACCGGCCGCGCGGAGAGCACCAGAGCCATGCGCTCGGCCGAAGCACGGGCCATCATCACGTACTTGGGCATCTCGGCGAACAGCCTGAGCGGTTCCATGATGAACTGCGCGAGGCCCACGGCCATGACGAGTTCACCGATGGTGATCCGGCCCTCGAACGCCAGCAGGCCGGCCGTCAGGGAGACGGCCGCGGCGAGGGCCGCGTTGAGGGCCAGCGCGGTGCCCGCGTAGGCGCCGTTCACGCGGGCGACGGTGATCGCCTGGCGCTTCGCGTCCGTGCTGACCTCGCGGTAGGCCCCGAAGGCGGCGTGGTTGCCGCCGAACCCGTGCAGCGGGCGCAGGCCGACGATCAGGTCGGCGACCTTGGCGCCCGCCCGGGCCACCTTGGCCTGCTGTTCCCGCGTACTGGTCCCGATCCGCTTGGACATCACGGCGAGGACCGACAGGATCGCGACGGTCCCCACGATCACCAGCAGACCGAGCCGGAGGTCGGCGAGGCCCAGGGCGACCGCCGCGACGGCCACCGCGACCAGCGAGCTGATCAGCAGCGGCACCACCTCGATGATGTCGGCGGTCTGGTCGGCGTCCTCGGTGGCGATGGTCAGGATCTCGCCGGACTTGAGGTCCACGTCCCTGGCCACCGGCTGGAGCCCGCAGGCGGCCACCCGCACCCGCCAGCGGTGCGCTTCGGTGGTGTTGGCCTTCTGCAGCACGCGCATACCGAACCGCCACGACAGGGACACCGTCGTGATGATCACGGCGAGCGAGCCGATGGCGACGCCGAGCGAGCCGAGGTCGCGGTCCTGCATCGTGTGCTCGACGATGAGGCCGAGCGCGATGGGGAACGCGGTCTCCGCCGCCTGGTACAGGCCCATGAGCACGGTGCCCACGACCGTGGCGCCCTTGTTGCGGCGCAGCGCCGTGAGCAGGATGGCGGCCCCCGGGCGGGGCCGCTGGGTGTCGGAGGTCTTCATCAAGGTGGCGGTCAATCGCTTCCGGGGTTCGCGGGGTGAACAGATCGCGGAGGGTGCTGACAGGACCGTACTCGCGGACCACGGCCCCGGTCCCGTCTGTCCGGGCGGCGCCGGCCGCCCCGGGGCCGGCGCGCCGGGCGTCCCGGCCGGTGTGGACGACGCTCGTCATCGATACGCCCAGGGCCTCTCGTCTGGATCTTGCCGGGCTCCCGGAGTCCGGCATGATCCCGACGAGAGGCCCTAGCTGCCTTCTCGCCACGCGCGCCACAGCCGGGCGTACTGACCGCCCAGCTCGACCAGTTCGCTGTGCGTTCCCTCCTCCACCACACGTCCCGCGGACAGCACGGCGATCCGGTCCGCGGTCATCGCCTGGGTCAGGCGGTGGGCCACGAACAGCGTGGTCCGGCCGGAGCAGGCGGCCAGCACGGCGCGTTCCAGTTCGGCGGCGCCCTCACTGCCCGCCTCCGCGGTCGACTCGTCGAGCACGACCACCGGGGACCGGCTCAACACCAGCCGGGCCAGGGCGATCTGGGCGACCCTGGTGACGTCCAGCCGCTCGCCGCCCTCGCCGACCACGGCGTTCAGGCCCTCGGGGAGGAGTTCGGCCCAGCCTCCGGCGCCGACCGTGCGCAGCGCGTCCCACAGCTCGTCGTCGCTCGCGTCGGGTGCGGCGAGCCGCAGGTCGTCGGCGAGCGGACCGGAGAACACATGGGTCTCCTGGGTCAGGATGCTCACCAGCGCGCGTGCCCCGGCCTCATCCGTATCCGCGAGGTCGTGCGTCCCGATGCGGACGGACCCGGCCTGCGGTCTCCCGATGCCGGCGATGAGCGCGGCCAGCGTCGACTTGCCGGCGCCCGTCGCCCCGACCAGGGCGAGCGAACCGCCGGCCGGGATGGACAGGGAAACCTCCCGCAGCACCGGCTCCTCCGCCCCGGGATAGCTGAAGGTCAGCCCCTCCACCGTGACCGGGTACGGCGCGACGTCGGCGGGCAGGACGGATCCGTCGCCCACCAGCCGCTGCTCGGACGGCTCCTGGAACACGCCGACGAGACGGGCGAGGCTCGCTCCGGACTTCTGCGCCTCGTCGAAGGTGAACATGATGGCGCCCAGCGGGGTGAACAGGCGGTGGAACATCAACGGGGCGGCCGACACCTCGCCCAGGGTGGCGGCGTCCGCCTCCAGGAGGGCGTACCCGACGAGCAGGATGAGGACGAGCCCGATGAACTCGGCCCGGTTCTCCCGGCCGACGAACCGGCCGAAGAAGCGGAACACCTCGACGCCGAGATCGCGCACCCGCCACGACTCGCTCGTGACCTTGTCGCTCACGGCGTCCTCCAGGCGGTACGCGCGGACCGTGTCGATGCCGTTCAGTCCGCTGATCAGCGCCTGGGCGCGGTCGGCCTGGGCCACCCGCTGCCTCCGGTAGAGCGGTGCCGAGCGGGGCAGGTACCAGCGCAGCGCCAGCGCGTACGCGGGCAGGGCGCACGCTCCGGCCAGGCCGAGCCGCCAGTCGAGACCGAACATGGCGATCGTCGCGATGCCGACCAGGACGCCCGCCGAGAACACGGTGGGGACGGCGGTCCGGATGCCCTTGGAGATCACGGCCACGTCGTCGCCGACGCGGGACAGCACGTCCCCCCGGCCGACCTCTTCGACGCGGGCGCTGGGCATCCCCAGCACAGCGCGGACGGCTTCCTCGCGGAGCCGCGCGAGCAGTTCGGCCCCGAGCTTCCCGGTCAGGAAGGTGGAGGCCGCGGTGGCAGCGGCGCCGAACAGCGCGGCGGCCACCATCAGGACGCCGACGGTGAGCAGTATCGAGCGTGACTCGCCCCCGACGACCCCGTCGACGACCCGGCCGAGCAGCAGTACCGGGAGTACCTGGAGCGCGGCCCCGGCCACCGTGGTGAGGACGGTGGAGGCCGTCAGCCACGGGGCTCGTCGGCAGTGCCCGGCCACCCAGCGGGCGGCCTCGCCCCCGGTCGCCGTGCGCAGGGTCGCCGGGGCGGCGGGAGTGTCGGTGGCCGTCACACGAGGACCGGTTCTCGGCGGGCAACGGGGCGGTGGGGCGTCATCACTACGTGACCGGCGTCTCTACTTGACCGACGCGACGAGCTCGTCGATCGCGTACGGCAGGGAGAGCAGGGTGCCCTGGGACATCGCCGCCCCGACCGCCGGGCCCTCGCTGTCCAGCAGGTAGGAGACCTTGCCGTTCTTGACGGCCGGCAGGTTGGTGAACAGCTCGAACTTCTTGAGCGCCTCCGTGTCCGCCTTGTCGTTGATGACGAAGATGTGGTCGACGTCCACCAGATCGACGCGCTCGGGGGAAAGCTCGGTGAAGAAGCCTCCGTCGGCGATCTTGTCGATCTCGGTCTGGTAGGTGAATCCGGTGCCGGTGACGAGCCGTCCGCGTACGTCGGTGGAGGTGAAGGCCGAGATCGAGTCCTTGTACCAGGACAGCGCGACGGCCTTCTGCCCGCCGAACTCGGGGTGGGCCTTCTTCGCGGCGTTCAGCCTGCCCTGAATGCCCTTCACCAGTTCGGCGCCCTCCTTCTCCTTGCCGAGGGCCTTGGCGATGTGCACCGCGTTGTCCTGCCACGGGGCGCTGAAGAGTTCCTTCTCGCCCTTGGTGCGGCCCACGGTCGGGGCGATTCTGGAGAGCTTCTCGTAGGCCGCCCTGTCGACCTCGGAGTAGACCGCGATGATCAGGTCGGGACGCAGGGAGGCGATCTTCTCGAAGTTGGGGCCCGCGTCGCCGTTCTTCATGACGACCTCGGGGCGGGTGTCGCCCCACTGGTCCTTCACCCAGGGCCACTGCGTGTTGATGTCGGGCGTCCGACCGGCCGGGTTCGGGTACTGGTCGACCATCCCGACCGGCTTGACGCCGAACGCCAGGACGGCCTGGTCGTCGGTGTAGCCGACGGTGACGACCCGCTGGGGGGCCCGGGCGACCTCGGTGGTTCCGAACGCGTGCTCCACGGTGACCGGGAACGCGCCGTCGGCCGCGGCCGGGGCGTCGTCGTTCCTCTCGTCCGCCGAGTCGCTGCCGCATCCCGCGAGGAGACCGACGCCGAGGGTGGCAGCGGACACCGCGGCGGCCAGCCGCCGCCGCCGCTTCACCAGCGTCGTTCGTTGGAGAGACATCCGGAATCCCTTGCTTTCGCGCTGTCCGCTGCGCCCCGGTGCGGGGCAGCCAGACTGTACCGTGGGCCGCGAGGCCAGCCTAGCCTTACCTGTCAACTTTCGCCTGGTCAGGATGGATTGAGCCGCCCCTCGGGAGCCGACGGCCCGTCGGGCGCCACCCGCGGTTCGGGCCGGACGTGCGCCCGGCCGATCGGCACGATGAGCGGCCGGGCGCCCACCGGGTCGTCGATCACCTTGGCCCGCAGTCCGAACGCCTCGTGCAGCAGCTCGGCGGTGATCACGTCCCGGGGGTGCCCCTGCGCCAGGACGGCTCCCGCCCGCATGACGACGAGGTTGTCGCTGTAGCGCGTGGCCAGATTGAGGTCGTGCAGCACCATGACCACGGTGCGGCCCGACTCGTGCAGATCGTCGACCAGGTCGAGTACGTCGATCGCGTGGGCCAGGTCCAGGTAGGTGGTCGGCTCGTCCAGCAGCAGCAGGCCGGTGCCCTGGGCCAGGGCCATCGATATCCATACGCGCTGGCGCTGTCCGCCGGACAGTGAGTCGACGGGCCGGTCCGCCAGGTCCGCCACCCCGGTCATGGCCAGCGCGCGCCGCACCACGTCGGCGTCGTCCGAGGACCACTGCCGCAGCCAGCTCTGGTGCGGATGGCGTCCGCGGGCGACCAGGTCGGCGACGGTCAGCCCCTCCGGGGCGACCGGCGCCTGCGGCAGCAGTCCGAGCTTCTTCGCCACGTCCCTGGTCCGGAGCCCGCCGATGTCCTCGCCGTCCAGCACGACGGTGCCGCCGGCCGGCTTGAGCAGCCGGGCCAGGGTGCGCAACAGGGTCGATTTCCCACAGCCGTTGGGGCCGATGATCGTGGTGATCACCCCGGGGGGAATGGCCACGTCGAGCTGGTCGATGACTGTGCGGTCGCCGTATCCGACGGTGATGCCCCTGGCGGCCAGCCGTGGGACGTCCCCGACGTCGGCATCGGTCCTGGCGGTGAACTGAGCGGCCACAAGCCCCCCTTGTCGAGGTTCGTCATACTTCTACCATCTATCGGCGGTTCGCCCGTACCAGCAGGTAGACGAGGAACGGACCGCCGATCAGGGCGGTGACCACGCCGACCGGAAGGCCGATCGGCAGGGCCGCACGGGCCACCAGGTCCGAGCCGATCAGCAGCAACGCGCCCACCAGGCCGGAGGTGATGACCGGCGGCGTCGGCCATCTCGCCAGGCGCATCGCCACCTGGGGCGCCACCAGCGCGACGAACGGGACCGGCCCCGCCGCGCTCACCCCCACGGCGGCCAGCAGGACCGCACAGAGCAGCAGGAGGGCCCGCACCCGGCCGACCCGTACGCCGAGCCCGGCGGCGACGTCGTCGCCGAGGTGCATCGGCTTGAACGGGAAGGCCACGACGGCGACGATGGCCAGCAGGACGAGCGTGCACCAGAACGCCGCGCGCACCTCGTCCCAGGACCGGCTGTCCAGCGAGCCGACCAGCCACACCTGGGCGCGCGCCACGTCCCGGAGGTCGGCCGAGGCCAGCAGCCAGGTCGTGATCGCCTGCATCATGGCGGTCACCGAGATACCGATGAGGATGAGCCGGAAGCCGTCGACGCCGCGCCGCCAGGCGAGGAAGTACACCAGCAGCCCCGTGCCGAGGCCTCCCAGGAGGGCTGCCGCGGGCAGCCCGACCGAGCCGGCGGCCGCAGCGGTCCCGCCCGTGGCCGTCACCAGGAACACCGCGACGGCGCCGGCTCCGGCGGTGATCCCGAGGACGTCCGGGCTGGCGAGCGGGTTGCGTGCCACGGACTGGGTGATCGCGCCGGACACGCCCAGGGCGATCCCCACCACGAGGCCGGCCAGCGCCCGGGGCATCCGGAGGTCCATGACCACGAAGGCGTCGACCTGTTCGCCCTGGCCGAGGACGGTGGCGATCACCCGGGAGAGGCCGATGGGGAAGTCCCCGATGCTGATGGAGAGGCAGAAGACCAGGAAGACCGCCGCCGCGAGCACCAGCGTGACCAGTACGAGCCGGGGCCGCCAGACGAACGACACCCGGCCGAGCCGCACACCCGGCGGCATCGGCGCTTTCACTTCGGTCCCGTTCATGCGCTCCTGAACTTCCCTCGCCACACCAGGGCCGCGAAGAAGGGGGCCCCGAGGAGGGCGACCACGATGCCCGATTCCAGCTCTCCCGGCCGCACGACCAGCCGGCCCACGATGTCGCAGACCAGCAGGACACCGGATCCGAGCAGACCCGCGTACGGCACCAGCCAGCGGTAGTCGGGGCCGGTCAGATACCGGGCCACATGGGCCACCATCAGCCCGAGGAAGGCGATGGGGCCGCAGGCCGCGGTGGCGGCCCCCGCCAGCAGGGTGATGGCGGCGATGCCGATCGTGCGGCTCACCGCGATGTTCACCCCGAGCGCCCGCGCCACGTCGTCGCCCAGGTTGAGCAGGTTCAGGGCGGGCAGGGTGATCAGCGCCAGGACCAGGCCGACGGCCACGAATCCCGTCACCGGCCGGATGACGTCGAATCCGACACCCGTCACGGAGCCCGCGTTCCAGAACCGCAACGCGTTGAGGGACTTCTGATCGGACAGCGCCACCGCCGTGGTCATCGCGGCGAGGAACACCGTGACGCCCTGCCCCGCCAGGGCGAGGGTCAGCGGGTTGCCCGCGCCCCTGCCGAGGCTCGCCAGGCCGAAGACGACGACGCCGGCGATGCCCGCGCCCACGAAGGCGAACCAGACGTACTGGAACGGGTTGGTGAACCCGAACAGGGCGATGGCCGCCACCACCGCGAAGGAGGCTCCGGCGTTCACCCCCAGCAGTCCGGTGTCGGCGATGGGGTTGCGCGTGTACCCCTGGATCAGCGCCCCGCCGACGCCCAGGGCCAGGCCCGCCACGATCGCGAGGACCGTCCGGGGCAGGCGCACGGTCTGCACGATGAGCCGGATCTCGGTGAGCTTCCGGTCGGGGTCGGGATCCGCGAACAACCCGTGCCAGACCTCGCCGGGGCTCAACGCGCGCGCCCCGACGGCCAACGAGACCGTCGCCGCGATCACCAGAGCCACCGTGAGGACGCCCAGTCCCACGACGCGCCGCCGCCGGGTGTCCGTTGTCCCCCCTGGCGCGGGGCGCTCCACTGCGGTGGTGAACATGTCGAGGAACGATATCCCTACGATCGGATCGCTCGCGCTCGGCCCGCCCCGCGGGCCGCCGGGCGGGCCGAGCGCCGAACGCGCCGCGGGTCAGCGGC
>NZ_NTGZ01000216.1 GCF_002551245.1 Streptomyces sp. rh34 | reverse complement strand
CCGCGGCCCCGGGGCCGCCCCGGACGCCCGGGGCGCACACATCCTCCACACCGGCGGCTCCGCCCCCGGCGTGGCGGGCTCCGTCCCGCTCCAGCCCGGCCCGGACGCCGTGGCGGACGCGTCACCGCTGCGGGTCGGGCACAGCGATGTGTCGAAGCTGCGCGAGGCGGCGCAGGACGCCCGGCGCTGGGACTCCAAGTACGGGGGCGGCGACTGGCGCTCCTCCATGGTTCCCGAGTGTTTACGCGTCGACGCCGCACCGCTGCTCCTCGGCTCGTACACCGACGAGGTCGGGCGGGCCCTGTTCGGCGCGTCGGCCGAGCTGACCCGGCTGGCCGGCTGGATGGCCTTCGACACCGGCCAGCAGGAGGCCGCCCAGCGCTACTACATCCAGGCGCTGCGCCTGGCCCGGGCCGCCGCCGACGTCCCGCTCGGCGGCTATGTCCTCGCCTCGATGTCCCTCCAGGCGACCTACCGAGGCTTCGCCGACGAGGGGGTCGACCTCGCCCAGGCGGCCGTCGAGCGCAACCGCGGTCTCGCCACCGCCCGCACCATGAGCTTCTTCCGGCTGGTGGAGGCCCGTGCCCACGCGAAGGCCGGCGACGCACCGGCCGCGGGGGCCGCGCTCAAGGGCGCGGAGAGCTGGCTGGAGCGGTCCCGGGCGGGCGATTCCGACCCGTCGTGGCTCGGCTTCTACGGCTACGACCGGTTCGCCGCCGACGCCGCCGAGTGCTACCGGGACCTGAAGGCCCCCCGCCAGGTGCGGCGCTTCACCGAGCAGGCGCTGTCCCGGCCGACCGAGGAGTTCGTCCGCAGCCACGGACTGCGGCTCGTCGTGTCCGCCGTCGCCGAGCTGGAGTCGGGCAATCTGGACGCGGCCTGCGCGGCGGGCACCCGGGCGGTGGAGGTCGCCGGCCGGATCTCCTCGGCCCGCACCACGGAGTACGTGCGCGATCTGCTCCACCGCCTGGAGCCGTACGGGGACGAGCCCCGCGTCGCGGAGCTGCGGGAACGGGCCCGCCCGCTGCTGGTCACCCCGGGCTGAACGGGGCTGCGCACTCCGCCCGGCAGCCGACCCGCCGGGCGGAGTGTGTGCCACGCCCTGCCCGGCTCGGGTTTGAGCCGGTTGTCAGTGGGTCAGTGCACTATCGGGGTGGGAGGTGGCGTGATGATGACGCACGCGGCGTACGACTGCGATGTGCTGGTGATCGGCGGCGGGATCGTCGGTCTGTCGACCGCGTATGCGATCACCCGGTCCGCGCCGGGCACCCGGGTCACGGTCCTGGAGAAGGAGGGCGGCCCCGCCCGCCATCAGACCGGCCGCAACAGCGGCGTGATCCACAGCGGCATCTACTACCGCCCCGGTTCCCTCAAGGCCCGGTACGCGCTGCGCGGCTCCGCCGAGCTGACGGACTTCTGCGCCGAGCACTCCATCGCCCACGCCACCACCGGCAAGCTGATCGTCGCCACCGAACGCTCCGAGCTGCCCCGGCTGCACGGCCTGGTGCAGCGCGGCCGCGAGCACGGACTGCCCGTGCGGGAGCTGGGCCCCGCCCAGATCGCGGAGTACGAGCCGGAGGTCCAGGGCCTCGCGGCGATCCGGGTCGGCACGACGGGCGTCTGCGACTTCACCGCCGTCGCCGGCCGCTTCGCCGCCGAGGTCACCGCCACCGGCGGCATCGTGCGCTACGGCGCGGAGGTCACCGCGATAGACCGGCGCCCCTGGGGCGTCGCGGTGCGCACGGCGGACGGCCCGGTCGTGAGGGCCAGGGTGCTGGTCAACTGCGCGGGCCTCCACTGCGACCGGGTGGCCCGCCTGGCCGGGGACGATCCGGAGGTGCGGATCGTGCCGTTCCGGGGCGAGTACTACGCGCTGGACCGCCCCGAGCTGGTGCGCGGCCTGGTCTACCCGGTGCCGGACCCGGCGTTCCCCTTCCTCGGCGTCCACCTCACCCGGGGCATCGACGGCTCCGTCCACGTCGGGCCGAACGCGGTCCCCGCCCTGGCCCGCGAGGGATACACCTGGCCGCGGGTCCGCCCCGCCGAACTGCTGTCCACGCTGAGCTGGCCGGGCACCTGGCACCTCGCCCGCAGACACTGGCGGTACGGGGCGGGCGAGGTGCACCGCTCGCTGTCCCGGTCCGCCTTCACCCGGGCCGTCCAGCGGCTGCTGCCCGCCGTCACCGAGGCCGATCTGCGCCCGTCGCCCGCCGGGGTCCGGGCCCAGGCGGTGCGGAAGGACGGCACACTGGTCGACGACTTCCTGATCCGCGAGACCCCCCACACCGTGCATGTGCTCAACGCCCCGTCGCCCGCCGCGACCGCGTGCCTGCCCATCGGACGGGAGGTGGCGCGGCGCGCGCTGCGCCGGGCTCGGGAGACGGGATGGAAACCGCCCGCCGTAGAATCCGGTCATTGTGTCTGAGCAGCCCCTGAACCCCACCCCCGCCGCAGCCCCCGACGACGACGCCCCCGACACGGCGCCCGCCGGCCCCGCACCGACCGGCTCCACGGCAGCCGATGTCGTGGCAGCCGGTGGAGCGGCCGACGAGGCCGCCGCGCTGCGGGCCGCCTCCTTCGAGCGCGCGCGCCGGCTGCGCCAGGAACCCCGCTTCCCCGGCGGCCCCGCCGCCGATCCCGCCGGCTCGCACCACGAGCGCCGGATCCGCAGCTTCCAGCCGCGCCGCAGCCGGGTCACGGCCGGCCAGCAGGACGCCCTGGAGCGGCTGTGGCCGAAGTGGGGCCTGGACATCGACGGACAGCGCGTCCTGGACCTGGCCGACCTGTTCGACGGCCTGCCCGTCGTCCTGGAGATCGGCTTCGGTATGGGCGAGGCCACCGCGCAGATGGCGGCCGACGACCCGGGCACCGGCATCCTCGCGGTCGACGTCCACACCCCCGGCCAGGGCAATCTGCTGGGGCTCGCGGACAAGGCGGGCTCGACCAACGTGCGGGTGGCCAACGGCGACGCGGTCATCCTGCTGCGCGAGATGCTGGCCCCCGAGTCGCTCGACGGGCTGCGGGTCTACTTCCCCGACCCCTGGCCCAAGGCCCGGCACCACAAGCGGCGCCTGATCCAGCCCGAGTTCCTGGACCTGGTGGCCCCGGTGCTGAAGCCCGGAGCGGTCGTCCACTGCGCGACCGACTGGGAGCCGTACGCCGAGCAGATGCTGGAGGTGCTCACCGCGCACCCCCGCTTCGAGAACACCGCGGCCGACGGCGGGTACGCCGCGCGTCCCGCGTTCCGGCCGCTCACCCGCTTCGAGGGACAGGGCCTGGACAAGGGGCACGTCGTCCACGACCTGCTGTTCGCCCGCGTCTGACCCACCACGCGCAGCCGCTTCCCGGCCGGATGCGCCGTCGCCGGATGTCAGTGCTTCTCGTTAGGGTCAAGAGGTGTCCGACCCCTCCGTGCAGCATCAACAGGCGCGGCCCGCCGTCCCGGTCCTCCACGAGCAGCGGCTCGACGAGGTCCTGGGCGCCGCGCCGGAGCGCGGCCGAGGGCGCTACCGGCCGCGCCGCGTCGGCATGGTGTGGCGCAGCAAGGTGTTCCGCGCCGGGGCCGTGATCGTCGCGCTCGTGCTGTGCGGGCTGGTGATCCTGGCCCTCGTCCGCGAACAGACCGGCCCGGAGGGGTTCCTGGTCGGTCTCGGTCTGGCGGTGCTGCCGGTCCCTCTGCTGATGGCGGCGTTCCGCTGGCTGGACCGGGTCGAGCCGGGCCCCTGGCGGAATCTGATCTTCTCCTTCGCCTGGGGCGCGTGCGCCGCCGCACTCGTCGCGATCATCGCCAACTCGTTCGCGACCCGCTGGATAGCCACCGCCACGGCCGACCCGGCGAGCGCCGACACCCTGGGGGCGACGGTGATCGCCCCCGTGGTCGAGGAGAGCGCGAAGGCGGCGGCCGTGCTGCTGATCTTCCTTTTCCGCAGACGGGAGTTCAGCGGGGTGGTGGACGGCATCGTCGTCGCCGGCTTCACCGCGACGGGCTTCGCGTTCACCGAGAACATCCTCTATCTGGGCAACGCCTTCGGCGAGGACCAGCAGCTGGGCAGCTCCGGGTTCGCCTCGGTGACGGCCGGGACCTTCTTCGTGCGGATCGTGATGTCGCCGTTCGCGCACCCCCTGTTCACCGTCCTCACCGGCCTCGGCTTCGGCTTCGCGGCCGTCAGCGCCCGCCGCCACCGGGCCCGGCGCATCACCCTGCCGCTGCTGGGGCTGCTGCTGGCGATGGGTCTGCACGCCCTGTGGAACGGCTCGTCGGCCTTCGGCCCGTACGGCTTCTACGCCGTGTACGGGATCGTCATGGTCCCGGCGCTCGGCCTGGTGACCTGGCTGGCGATCTGGACGCGCCAGCGGGAGCTGCGCACCCTCGCGGCCGAGCTGCCCGCCTATGCGGCGGCCGGCTGGCTCACCCCCGCCGAACCGGCGGCGCTCTCCTCCATGCGGGCCCGGGGCATGGCCCGCGACCTGGCCCGCCACTGGCAGCCGGACCGGTCGCGGGGCAGGGCGGCGGCCCGCGCGGTCGCGGAGTACGAGTCGTTCGCGACCTCCCTGGCGGGCCTGCGCCGCCGGGCCCGCCACGGCGCGGTGGGCCCGGACTTCGGCGCGCGGGAGCGGGAGTTGCTGCACCACCTCTGGCAGCGCCGGGAGATCGCGGCCCCGGCCCTCGCCCACGCGGCCCGCCTGACGGCACGCCCGGCCGCCCACCACGCTCGCCCCATGCCGACGCCGTACGGAAGCGGAAACGGATACGGATACGCCGGCGGGTACGGGTACAGCGGCCCCGGACCCGCGCCCGGATACGGACAGGCGCACGGGCACGCACTCGGACACGGCCCCGGCGCCTACCCGCCGCCCCAGCCGTACGGCAGCGCACCGCACAGCCACCGACGCCCGCCGGCGCAGCCGTAGCCGCGACGTCGGCGGACGGCGGGGCCGGGGGTGCGTCCGGCTGCGTCATGCGGAGGTGCAACGGGCCGGTGCGGGAGTGGCGTTCCGTCGCCCCGGCGGGCCCTACCGCCCCCGGACGGACCGGCAGCCCTGACGTCGGGGGGTGTGCGTCAGGGCTGCCGGGGTTTCGGAGCGGCGACGGAGGCGTCGGCCGGAGGAGCGGGCGGTCAGACGTTCAGGCCCTTGCTGTTCAGCCAGGCCATCGGGTCCATCGCGGAACCGCCCGCGGTGCGGACCTCCAGGTGGAGGTGGACCCCGGTCACGTTGCCGCTGTCGCCCATGCGGCCGATCGTCTGGCCGGTGGTGACCTTCTGGCCGACGGAGACCTCGATCGAGGACTGGTGGGCGTACCAGATCTCCGTGCCGTCCTCCAGCTGGAGGACCGTGCGGTAGCCGTACGAGCCGGAGTAGCCGGCCGACGTGATCGTGCCGCTGTGCACGGCCTTGAGCGGCGCGCCGGCGGAACCGGCGAAGTCGAGACCGGTGTGCTGGCCCGAGGACCAGAGCGCGCCGGACTGACCGTAGGTCGAGGTGATCGTGTACGAGAAGGTGGGGAGGGAGAAGCTGGCGGCGAGCTTGGCGAGCCGCTCGGCCTCCTTCTTCTTCTTCGCCGCTTCCTCCGCCGCCTTCTTCTTCGCGGCGGCCTCGGCCTCGGCCTCGTCCTGCTGCTTCTTCGCCTCGGCGGCGGCGTCCTCGGCCGCGGCCCGCTCGGCGGCGGCCCTGGCCTCGGCGTCCGCGCTGGCCTGCTGCTGCTCGGCCTGCTGGAGGATCCGGGCGCGCAGCGCCTCGCCGGCGTCGGTGCCCTGCTCGGCCTCGGCGCTGGTGAGGCCGGCGGTGGTGAGCGGCGCGGACGCGGCGACCGGGACGGTCTCCGCGTCGTCGGACATCAAGGACCCGACGCCGGGAAGGGACTTGGCGTCGGGGAGGTTGTCCGCGATGGAATCGGGAAGAGAGATGGAGACCGGCGCCTTGTCCTGCGCGGTGGCCATGCCGCCCGCACCGACGGCCGCTATGACACCGACCCCGAGGACGGTGGAGCTACGGGCCAGACCACGCTGCTTGGCTACGCGGTGCTTGCCGCGCACGGGCCGGATGGACTCCGCGGTGGGGTTCCATTCCTCCCAGGTGCGCTCCTCGCCACCGAAGGTGTCGGCACTGAAGGGTGACGGGGCCTCAGGGGCAGGCTTGTTGGACGCCACGTGGGCGCACTCCTTTCCTTCCTTCTCGCCTACCGGGTTAGCTGACGGGTTCGGAGCAGGAAGGTCTCCTACGGGCCCCTCCGTCTCTCACGAGACGCAGGCGTCCGATTCACCCCATGTAGGTGGTTCCCCGGTTCCCTTGCGGAATTCGGCGCTCGCGCGCGGCGCCGTCTCTGACGACGACTGTGACGACCGCGCTGCGTTATCGAACGTTAATAGACAGACGGGCCCGATTCCAAGCTGTTCCTGTTGATCATTAACGAACACGGTGGGGATGTACGGGGCACAAGCGGGCGGAATCGGGCGACTTGACCGTGGCTCAGCCACACCACTTTTTCTGACGGTGTGTCAAATGTTATGCGCAGCGGTGCCCTTCGGTCACGCACCGTGTCATCGCCCTGCCGACGCTCTGCCGATGCCCTGCCGTCGCCCCGTCATCGACCGGCGTCGTCGCCCCGGCCCACGATCTTCACCGTCGTCCGGCGGACGGGCTGCCCCTCCGCCGGCCGGCCGACCGCGATGAGCGCCATGTCGTCCGTGGTCCGCCCGCCGGTGTGCAGCCGTACGTCGTCCGTCAGCGCCGACAGCAGTTCCTCCGGGCCCGGGAAGATCCGGCCGCGCAGCCGGGCCGCCGGATCGTAGAAGAACCCGTTCGCGTCCCGCGCCTCGGACAGGCCGTCCGTGAAGGCGAGGAGCGTCGCCCCGGCGGGCATCGCCCACTCGTCGGTCCGGTCCGGCCACACCCCCAGGTCCATTCCCAGCGGCAGCGCGGGCACCGAGGGCGCCAGCACCTCCAGGGCGCCGTCGGCGTGCAGCAGGATCGGCTCGGGGTGACCACGGTTGACGAGGCGCAACGAGGCCGAACCGGGCGGGATCTCGGCCAGCACGGCGGTGATGAACCCCTCCATGGCGTCCAGCCCGTACCGCCGTGTCCCCTCCCGAGCCAGCGCCCGCTCCAGCCGCTGCGCGACGCCCTCCAGCGAACGCTCCTGCTCGGCCGCCTCCCGGAACGCCCCGATGATCACCGCCACCGCCTCGACGGCGCCCAGGCCCTTGCCGCGGACGTCGCCGACCACCAGACGTACGCCGTACGGGGTGTCCGCGACGGCGAACAGGTCGCCGCCCACGAACTCGTCCGCCTGTGCCGCCTCGTACCGCGCGGCCACCTGGAGCCCGCCGATCCGCTCGGCCGGGGTCGGCAGCACGGCCCGCATGGCGGTCTCCGCGATGACCCGGGCCGAGGCCAGCTGCTCGTTGCCGCGCCGCACGACGCCGTTGATGACGAGGGCCAGCACCGAGGCCGTGAGCACCGTGATCAGCTCGATGACCGGGACCACCTGGGTGGACGTCCCGTCGGACAGCCGCATCGCGACGACGGAAAGGATCGCGGCGATCCCCGTACGGACGGTCCGGGACCGCGAGAAGAACGGCGCGGCGATCAGCGGGGCCGCGACGAACAGGGGGACAGCGGTGAAGTTGGGCGGAGTCAGCGAGTCGAACACCAGCCCACCGAGGATCAGCAGGGCGGGCAGCATCCGGACGAGCCGCCCGGTGCGCCGCCCGTCGGACGTCAGTTCGCCCTCCCGGGTCCCGAACACCGCACGGCCCACGGCCTCGGCGCTCCCCGCCGCACTGCTACGCCGTCTCTCGGCCATCCCCACCTGTGCACTCCTGCCCGGTCCACCCACGGCTGCGGACGGTACCGCGCCCCGCCCAGGCTTCCCGGAGCCGCGCCGAGCGGCTGCTCCGCATCGGCCGGATAGGGGGAAGGCGGACGGCGGTCCGGCCTTCCGTGGTCAGTCGGAGAGCCGGTGTTCCGCGTATACCGTCAGTGCGTCCCGTACGAAGGCGGCGGTGCCGTCCCCGTAGCGATCGTAGTTCTTTCCGAAGCGGGGATCGGCGACATACATCTCGCCGAGCCCGATCACGTACGAACGGCTGGGCTCCTTGGCCGACGACAGCCACGCGCAGTGCCGCCGCGCGAGGTCCTGCGCCTCGGCCCCGTCGGCGGCGAGCCCGGCCTCCCTCGCACCCCCCAGTCCCGCGCGATGGCCTCGTGCTCGTCCTGGAAGGCCTTCCGCTGTTCCGGCCCGAGCGAACGCCACCAGCGGTCGCCCTCCTCGTACGCGTCCCGGCCCCAGCGCTCGGTGACCTCCTGCTCGTGGGCCGTGTGGTCAAAGCCGTCGAACACTTCAGCAGCCATGAGTTCCATCCCCTCTCGCGTCTTGTGGAGAGTGGTCCGCACCGAGGCGATCTGCCGCCCGATGCGCGCCTGCTCCTGTTCGAGCAGCCGCAGATGCGCCCGCAGCGCCACCGCCGTGTCCCGCTGCCCCGCGAGCACATCCTTGATGGCGGGCAGCGAAAGACCGAGCTCCCGCAGCAGCAGGATGCGCTGCAGCAGGACGAGGGCGTCCTGGTCGTAGTAGCGGTAGCCGTTGCTCCCGATCCGGCTCGGCGTGAGGAGACCGAGGTCCCCGTAGTGCCGGAGCGTGCGGCTCGTGGTGCCGGCCTGTCTGGCGATTTCCTGAATGGACCACTCCATGCCGGAAACGCTAGATCTTTACGCTGCGTCAAGGTCAAGCCGAACCAGCACGGCACCGGAAAACGACTCGGGCCCGGCACGCTGTGCGTGCCGGGCCCGGGCCTTCAGTAGCGGGGACAGGATTTGAACCTGCGACCTCTGGGTTATGAGCCCAGCGAGCTACCGAGCTGCTCCACCCCGCGTCGGTAAACACAACTCTACGGCATTCCCGGGGCGCCTCTGACCAATTGCGGCGGCTCCCGCCTCACGCCCGCGGTGAGCGCCCGCGCACAGCGAAACGCCTCGGCCCGCCGGAGCGGACCGAGGCGTTTCGTGTCGGGCCGCGGGAGGTTCCCTGGCCCGGTGACCGGTAGGCCGTGTGGGACTCGAACCCACAACCAACGGATTAAAAGTCCGCTGCTCTGACCAATTGAGCTAACGGCCCTCGACGGATCACCCCCCGAGCATAGCCCGCCCGGTCCCGGCAGCCGATCCGGTATCGGTGTCGGGCCCGTCGCGGGCCGGTGTCGGGCCCGTCGCGGGCTCCGGGAGGCGGGCTCCCGGGGCCGGGAACGGCAACAGGGCCCGTACGTCACCGAGTCGGTTCGGTGGCGTACGGGCCCTGCCGGTCTGTCAGGCGGACCTGCTCGGCCGGGTGCCGGCCGGGCGGGGGTCAGCCGTTGCGCTTCCAGCGCGGCTTGTCGTCGCGGCGGCCGAAGGAGCCGGTGTTGGTGCCGGTGTTGGCGCCGCGGTGGTCGTCACGACGGCCGGTGGGGCGGTCGCTGCCGCCACCGGAGCGGAAACCGCCGGAGGGGCGGTCGTCACGACGGTCACGGTTGAACGGGCGGTCACTGCCGCCGGAGCGGAAGCCACCGGAGGGGCGCTCGTCACGACGGTCGCGGTTGAACGCCGGACGGTCGTTGTCCCGACGCTCGAACGAACGGCCACCACGGTCGTCCCGACGGTCGCTGCCGCCACCGGAGCGGAAACCACCGGAGGGGCGCTCGTCACGACGGTCGCGGTTGAACGCCGGACGGTCGTTGTCCCGACGCTCGAACGAACGGCCACCACGGTCATCGCGACGGTCGCTGCCGCCACCGGAGCGGAAACCACCCGAAGGGCGCTCGTCACGACGGTCGCGGTTGAACGCCGGACGGTCGTTGTCCCGACGCTCGAACGAACGGCCACCACGGTCATCGCGACGGTCGCTGCCGCCACCGGAGCGGAAACCACCCGAAGGGCGCTCGTCACGACGGTCGTTGCCGCCGCGGTAGCCGCCACGGTCGCCACCGCGGTTGTCGCGGCGCTCGTAGTTGCCCCGCTCGTCGCGGCGGTCGTCGCGGGCGGCCGGCTGCTCCGGCACGGAGACGGCTGCCACGAGGGCGGCCTCGGCCTCGGCGGCGACCTCGGCCACCGCGGCCTCGGGGTCGTCGCCCCGCTCGCGTGCGGCGCGGGCGACCAGACGGTCGGCCTCCTCGCGCAGCTCGACGGCGCGGCGCTGGACGCGCTCCAGCTGCTTCGTCAGGTCGGCGGCCTCGCGCTCGGCCTGCTTGGCGGCGTTGTTCGCGGAGTCGGCCTGGACCTCGGTGAGCGAACGGGCGCCGGTGATCTCGGCGACCTCCGGCTCGAAGACGCCCGCGCCCTGGACGATGTGGCGCGAGGCGTCGACGCCCGCGTCCTCCATGAGGCGGAAGATCTGGCGACGCTGGTGCGGAAGCGCCAGCGAGACGACGACACCGGACTTGCCGGCGCGGGCGGTACGGCCCGAGCGGTGCAGGTAGTCCTTGTGGTCACCGGCCGGGTCCACGTTCAGGACCAGGTCGATGCCGTCGACGTGGATACCGCGGGCGGCGACGTCGGTCGCGACGAGCGCGTTGACGTAACCCTTCTTGAAGTCCTCCAGGACCCGCGTACGGGCGCCCTGGGTCATGCCGCCGTGCAGCGCGTCGGCCTTCACGCCGGACTCGATGAGCTGCTCGGCGATGCGGTCGGCGCCCAGCTGGGTGCGGACGAAGATGATCGTGCGGCCCTTGCGGGCGGCGATGGCGGCCGTGACCGGCGCCTTGTCCTTCGGCTTCACGACGAGGACGTGGTGCGACATGGTCGTGACGTTGCCCTGGGCGCTGTCGACCTCGTGCGTGACCGGGTTGGAGAGATAACGCTTGACCAGCGTGCCGATCTCGTTCTCCATGGTGGCGGAGAAGAGCATCCGCTGACCGCCGCCGGGGATCTGGTCGAGCAGCTCGGTGACCTCGGGCAGGAACCCCAGGTCGGACATCTGGTCGGCCTCGTCGAGGACGGCGACCTGGACGCTCGCCAGGGAGCAGGCGCCGCGGTTGATGATGTCGCGCAGTCGGCCCGGGGTGGCGACGAGGACGTCGACACCGCGCTCCAGCGCGTAGATCTGGTTACCCATCGACGTACCGCCGCAGACGACCTTCATCTTGAGGCCGAGCACGTCGCCGTAGGGCTGCAGCGCGTCCGCGACCTGCATCGCGAGCTCACGGGTCGGGGTGAGGATGATGCCGCGCGGCTTCTTCTTCTCGGTGGTGCCACCGGAGAGCGAGGCCAGCAGCGGCAGACCGAAGGAGAGCGTCTTGCCGGAGCCCGTACGGCCGCGGCCGAGGATGTCCTTGCCGGCCAGGGCGTCCGGGATGGTCGCCGCCTGGATCGGGAAGGGGGCGGTCACACCGTTCTGCGCGAGCTTGCGGACGATGCCCTCGGGCAGGCCCAGGGCGCCGAACGTGATGGTCGGCTCGGCATCGGCCTCGTCGACGGTCTCCTCGGCGGAGGCCGCGATCTCCTCGGCGGGGGCGGCGGTCTCCTCGGCGGGGGCGGCGGTCTCCTCGGCGGGAGCATCGGCCTGCGCGTCGGTGATGAAGTCCGCGACGGACTTCTCGGCGACGACCGTCTTCTCGGCGACGACGATCTTCTCGGCGACCGGGGCGGTGGCGCCGGCGGGGGCCTCGGTCACAGCGGCCTCGACGAGCTCGACCAGCTCGGCGTTGTCGATGTTCTCGGGCATGACGGTGTGGTCAGAACTGGAAATTGACATGCGAAATGCGAAACCTTCCGGAGTCTCGGCACGCGCCCATAACTCCGTGATTCGCAATTTCGACCGCCTCAATGCGGTCCAGCCACGGCAAGGGAGAGTACGCGCCACACGGCGCTCTTCTGTGTCGGCGCCGGGCAATGGGATCAAACGATCTACCACCATACGCACTCTCACCCACATTGCGCAAACCCGCCCCCGAAGACCCCCGGCTAAACCGGCCCCACCTGCGGTGATGCCTCCGGGGTCCGCAGTGGCCCGACGGCCTCCGGTCCGCTCATCGCACGGGCCCGCAGCTGCGCGGCGGGCGAGGCCGAGGGCGGCGGCTCGGGTGGATCGGTGGGCTCCGGCTCGGGTTCCGGGTCCGGGTCGGGCGTCGGCGGTGCCGGCGGCTCCGGGGTGGCCGGCGGCGGCTCCCCCGGCCCCGGTGTCGAGGGCGTCGGCGAGGGCGGCGGGCCGCCCCGGGTGGCCCCGGGCGTGGCCGGTTCCGGGCGCGGGTCCTCGGGGGTGACCGACGGCACACCACCGGAGGCGTCCGGGCTCGGGCTGCTCCCGGGCGCGGCCCGGTCGGAGTGGGGGTCGGCGCCCCCGACACGCCCGCCGGTCCGCC